>NC_002937.3:1947740-2272364 GCF_000195755.1 Nitratidesulfovibrio vulgaris str. Hildenborough
CCCTGTGAACGGAGACGTGCCACGGCCTCTATGGTCTCCTTCTGCGCCTTCACCCTGTCGAAGCGCCCAAGCAGCCCTATCACGAAGGCATCATCACCCCATCCGTATCCCTGTCTGACAGCAACGCGCCCTGCGGGGTCGAAGCGGAACCTGTCCGCATCCACACCACCGATGATGGTATGCACCCGGTCGGAAGCGACCCCCATGTTATCAGCCATATGGCGCGCCATGACGGAATTGGTGGCAATGACGGCGTCGACCACGCGGGAGTGCAGCAGTCTGTTGGGCAGATTGCCCTTGGGCAGGCGCTGGTCGCCGCGTGTACGGACAAGGGCGAACCCTGCCTCCCGCCGCAGCACGGCCCAGAGAGGCACCCCTTCGCCCCTGTGACAGTTGACCACATGGGGCCGGAACGCCTGCACCAGCCGACGCATGGAGACGTAGAGACCGGGCCAGTGCAGAGGATTGCCCGTGTTGAGTGGCAGAGGGACAGGGTCTAGCCCCAGAGACACGGCCTTCTCGAACGAAGCTGTGCCCGCAAGACCTATGACGAGCGTCTCATGCCCGGAAGCGCGCAGCAGACGCGCCAGTTCAATGCCGTACCATGCGGTGGCATTGAACCAGCGCACGTTGACGACCTGAATGGTACGCAAACCCCCGGCTGCCGGGGCGGAAGGGACGGGATGGCGAACGTTCACGCGGGAGTCATGCCAGCATCGACCACGGATGACAAGAGCGGGCTGCGATTACTGCCAACGTTCCATGCCCTCCCGCCGGTCAGTATGGAACGCCAACGGACGGAGGCCGTCTGGCGCCCCTGCCCTCAGGACGACAGAGTATTGACGATGCATCCTACCGGCCAGATGGCTGGACGGCGGATGACAGGAGGAAGTGACAGGGTGACGGAGGCATCAGGGCGGCACACATGAATGCGGGCAAGCGTCGCAACAGGTGCAACTGTGTCAGCCGACGCAACTATGGCAACTGCGCAACTGGCGTAATCGGTGCAACTGGCGTGTAAGGCTAGACCCGCCGGTTGATGCTTGCAAGGAAGTTGGATGCCTGCATGTTGAAATCGAGAATGGACGAACCGCCTCCGTTGGATGTGGAGTCGAACCAGAGTGCCATGCTCTCCATCTGAATGCGGGTTCGCAGGGCGGCAGGAGAAATCTGCTGTGCCTTGCGTGCCTGATCAAGCCCGGTAAGGGCCTGAATGTCATTGAACTTGGCGACCATGTCGGGATTGTCCTTGAAATACTTCTCGACCTTGGCCTTGTCTGCATGGTTGCTGACGACAGAGACACCCCCCTGACCGTCGGACGCAAGGCGGAATTCGATGTCCTTGTCGACACCGAGGGCCAGCAAGTCCTTACGGACCGTTTCCGAGAACGAGGCTTCAAGCCCTTCACGATACTTCTGCAATGAGGCGAACGAAACCTGACTGCCGCCCGAGAGTTTCATGCCTTCGAACAGCGAACGCAACTGAAGCGCAAGCGTCCCGCTTGTGGCCCCTGCATACGCCCCGGTGGCCGAGGTCTTTCCGCCTGATGTGCCGGACGTCTTGTCCGAAGCAGTGGCATCCTTCGTGTTCGACTGCTTGAGATTGGCGAAGTCGATACCATTACCGTAAGCCATCGTGTAGCTGCCTATTCCCGTCGTACGCATCGTGCCTCCCGGCGGCAGTGGTTGCCGCCTCATGTCAGTGCCGACTTCCAAGCATGAATCATGCCAATACAGCAAAGAAAAAGCTTGGACGCTCCCGGCAAAAAGGGCTATCGAGGCATTACGGGGGCTGGTGACCACAGGGTCGCCTAGGTTGTATCCTTTTGCCAAAGCAAGGCATGACACAGACACAAACGGTCGAAACACTCTCCTTCGACGACGCCGGACTGGCCAATCAACTCTTCGGCGCACAGAACGGCAATCTCGACATCATTGCCGAACGTTCCGGCACGTCCATAGATACATGCGGCAACGCCGTCACTGTCAGCGGTGAGAATGCCATTGCCGTGGAGACCGTGCTGAGGCTTCTCACGCAACTCTACGGCCTGCTCAAGGCAGGGCACCCTCTCTATGCCCGTGATGTGACCCATGCCTACTCCATGCTCGAACGCGAACCCGCAACGGAGTTGCGCAAGGTCTTTCGTGAAGCCGTGTTCGTCGTCTCTCCGCGCAAGACGGTGACGGCCAAGACGCTCTCGCAGCGAGACTATGTAGACGCCTTGCGTGACAACGACATGGTGTTCGCCGTGGGCCCTGCGGGCACGGGAAAAACCTACCTCGCCGTGGCGACGGCCCTTGCATTGCTGCAAGCCCGCCGCGTCAAGCGCATCATACTCACCCGCCCCGCCGTCGAAGCGGGCGAGAAGCTGGGCTTCCTGCCCGGCGACCTCGTCGAAAAGGTCAACCCCTACCTGCGCCCACTCTACGACGCCCTGCACGACATGCTCGACTTCCAGAAGGTTACGGACATGCTCGAGACAGGGGTCATCGAGATTGCGCCTCTGGCCTTCATGCGCGGACGCACCCTGAACGATGCGTTCATCATCCTTGACGAAGCACAGAACACGACCCCCGAACAGATGAAGATGTTCCTCACCCGGCTGGGTTTCGGGTCGCGCGCCGTCATCACGGGCGATGTAACCCAGATAGACCTGCCCACATCCGGAAGGGGCGATGCCCTCTCCCGGTCAGGCCTCGTACAGGCCATGCGCATCCTCGACGGCGTCAAGGGCATACGCATCATCCGCTTCCATGAAGCCGACGTCATAAGGCATCCACTGGTCGGACGCATCGTACAGGCCTATGAAAGACATGAATCCGTCAAAAACAACCATACGTAACCTGCTGCGTCGACTCGCGCTCGTGACCGACGCCGGCGGCCTCGTCGCCCTCGCCTGTGTCATCATCGCGCTCTCGTTCCTTGCAGGGAGCGACATGAAGGCTCCTGCACGCGTTCTCGTCGCCGGAGAGATTGCTCCTCATGACATCGTGGCCGACCGCGACCTGCTTGTCGAAGACCAGCAGGCGACACGGGCCCGCCGTGAACAGGCCGGAATGCTGCAACCGGCCGTCTTCGAGTTGAGCACCGAACCCCTTCTGCACCTGCGCGAAAGGGTTCACGAAGTGTTCCAGTCGCTCAACAACGCCGAAATCGGCGACCTCGAACCGTTGCGTCTAGCCCTCTCCGACCAGTTGGGCACCGATATTTCCATGCGTACGCTCACGGTCTGGTCGAGCGAATCGTTCCAGTCGTATGTCACCACCAATGTCCTGCCATGGACCGAAGCCCGGCTGTCCGACGGCGTATCCTCCGACATGCGCATCCTGCTTCAGTTCAAGGGAGGCATCCTCGTACGCGACCTGACCACCGGAACCGAAACGCTACGCACCAACCTGCATGCCATCCCCGACATACGCACCGTCACCTCCGAATTGACGCAGACACTCAAGAACGACGGACAATTGCAACTCGCCACCCGCAGGGCCATCCTGTCGCTCATCGAGCCTCTGCTGGTGCCCACGCTCACCCTCAACCGCGAGGCGACCGCAGCCCGTTCAGCCGAGGTCACGGACGCCATAGAGCCTGTGCTGTACAGGCTTCAACGGGGAGAGGTCATCGTCCGGCAGGGCGAACGTGTCGGACGTGAACAGCAACTGAAAATCCAGAGTCTCTACAGCGTTCGCAGCAAGCGGCTGCATTCGCTCACCGTCGTCGGCACGGCGGTTTCAGCGGCCATTCTCGCCTTCGGCCTCTTCTTCGCCCCCAGCGGCAGACCGGGCCGCCCGCTGCAACGCAAGGACCTGCTCTTCATCTCCCTCCTGCTGCTGGGCTTCGCCCTCGCAGCCAAGGGGCTCAACCAGCTTGCCCCGGGCATCACCGACGGCATCGCCACCGAACGGCTTGCCTACTGCTTTCCAGTGGCCGGGGCCGCAGGCCTTTCGGCACTCATATTCTCCGCCCGCCGCTACTGCGTGACAGGACTTCTGCTGGCCTTCTTCTGCACCGTCCTGCTACAGGGGGGCTTGCCGCTCTTCCTGTTCTTCTTCGTGGGAGCCATGCTCAACACATGGCTGGTCACAAGGGCCCAGACCCGGCAGGATGTGGTGTGGAGCTTCTTCCCGCTTCTGGGGGGACTGCTGGTATGCGGCCTTGCATCGGCGCTGCTTGAAGGATTGCGCGGTACGCCACTTGTGCACACCCTGCTGCTGGTCGGGGCCAACGCCATGATTTCGATGCTGCTGCTCTTTGCCCTGAGCCCCTTCCTCGAAATGGCGTTCCGCTACACCACGCGTTTCCGCCTCATGGAACTCATGAGCCTTGAACAGCCGCTGCTACAAGACCTCATGGTGACGGTACCGGGCACGTACCACCACTCCCTCATCGTCGCCAACATGGTCGAAGCCGGGGCCAAGAACATCGGTGCCAACAGCCTGCTGTGCAAGGTGGCAGCCCTCTACCACGACATCGGCAAACTCTCGAAGCCAGAGTACTTCATCGAGAACCAGTTCGGCAGTCGCAACAAGCACGACAAACTGGCTCCCTCCATGAGTGCGCTCATCATCACCTCGCATGTGAAGAAGGGCGTGGAACTGGCGGAGAAGCACAGACTGGGGCAGGAAATCGTGGATATCCTGCGGCAGCATCACGGAACCCGCGTCATCCGCTACTTCTTCCAGAAGGCTGTCGACCTTGGCGAAAAGCCGCGTGAAGAGGACTACAGCTACCCCGGTCCGCGTCCCCAGAGCCGTGAAGCCGCCATCGTCATGCTCGCCGACGCTGTCGAGGCGTCAAGCCGTACGCTTGTCGACCCTACGCCCGCGCGCATCAAGGGGCACATCGACACCATCGTGAAGGGCATCTTCGCCGAGGGGCAACTCGACGAATCCGAACTCACGTTCAAGGACCTGCATAAGCTCTCGCAGAGCTTCCACCGCATCCTCACCGGCATCTTCCATCAACGCATCGAATACCCGGATGCGAACAAGGACAAGAAGCCCAGAAACGAGCAGAACGATAAGGCGCCTGCCGTGCAGGAGCAGCCTTCGCAGTCGGACAGTGCGGAGACGGCATCCGTGCAGACTACAGAACTCTCCAGACAGACCGGCGGCAAGAACGGCAACGGCAAGGGCAATGCCACCATCTCCGGGCAGCCACGTACCGAGGGTAAGACTGACAGCGGAAACCCCGCCCCGGACACCGAGGTGGACAACGACGTGGAGTCCGCCGCCGCTGGTTCAGAGAATGCGCTGCCCGCAGCAACTGCACGCCGAGGAGAGCGGGACGGGACGGCATGAGTCGGCTTCTTGTTGACGACCCCTGCCGGGCAGCATGGCGGCTGCCCATCGCCCTTCGCGACATTTCAGGGGTGTTCGCCGCCATGCAGTGCGCCACGGGGCTGGAGGGCTTCGAGGTGGAACTGACCATCGCAGACGACGCCCTCATCGCCATGATCAACGAAGAGCAGTTGGGCTGCATCGGCCCCACCAACATCCTCTCGTTTCCGGCGTATGGAGCCCCCCCGGATTACCCTGCCGACGGCATGGAATGCGGCACGGGGCAGGATGCCCACACCAGCCTGCCGCTTCTGGGTTCGCTGGTTCTCTCCGTGGATACGCTGCGACGGGAGGCCTTCCTGTACGGTCAGCCCGTTCAGGAGCATTGTCTGCGACTGCTGGCCCATGGACTCGGGCATATCGCCGGATACGACCACGGGGCGGAGATGGAAGCCTTCGAAGAGGCGGCCCGCGAGGCTGCCCTCGCGACGCGCACAGCCCGTTGACGACACGCCAGACACCAGCGCATCCTTCTCTCGCCTACCTTCGCCACTCCCGTTCCCGGAATCATGCAGACCGGCACTTCAAGGCCGACATGAAGCCCCTGAAATGAGCATCCTGCCCGGCACACCCCGGTGCAGACCGATGCGTTATGGTCTGATTCGATACGCCTCCGGAGATTGCCACCGATACGTTCCAGCCAGACGACCATTGCCCGCCTTCTCGTGCTGGTCAGCCTCGCAGCCTCGCGATGAGTTGCAACAATTCCGAAGAACTGCGCGAAAGGTCGCGCACAACGCCGCCAGAGTGCCGCATGCCACTCTCCGTGGCATTGGCGATGCCGCGCACCTCTTCGACCGCATCGTTGATGGCGTCGTGTGCCCTTTCATGTTCCTGCGACAAGGTGGCTATGCTACGAATCTGTTCTCCCATGTGCATGGAGATGGAGACGATATCACCCAGTGCCGCACCGGAGGCCTCCACAAGCCGCGTTCCTTCCCTGACGGCGTCCACAGCCTCTTCCGTGCGTTTGAGATTCTCGCGCGTCGTCTCCTGGATGTTCCGGATGCTGTTGCGCACTTCCCCCGTTGCGGCGACGGTTCGTTCGGCAAGCTTGCGCACCTCGTCCGCGACCACCGCAAAACCTCGTCCACTCTCGCCCGCGCGTGCGGCTTCAATGGCCGCGTTCAACGCGAGCAGATTGGTCTGGTCGGCGATGTCATTGATGACCCCCAGAATGGAGCCGATGGACTCTGTCTGTTCACCGAGTTGATGCATGGAAGAACTGAGCGACATGGACAGGCCGTGCATACGCTGCATGGCTGCCGCCGAGCGTTCCATGATCTCCGTTCCCTGTCGTGCCTTCTCACCGGCCTCTCCGGCACTGTTGACCGCCTCGTCGGCATGTTGTGCCGCAGCCTCAAGAAGCTCGGCAAGTTGCCTTACGGCAGCCCCCGTGTTCTCGAGGCATGAGACCTGCTGACGTGCCCCGTCGGCGCCATGCTCGACCTGTCGTGCCAGTTCCTCCGTCTCGTCGGCGACACCGGTGGCAATCTGCTCGGCTTGCGCCGCCACCTCGAGCATCATGGCGTTCTGGCTTCGCACACGCTCTTCCTGTTCGCGGATGACCGTGAGGTCGGCAATGAGCGCAATGGCTCCGATGAGGCTTCCATCGAGATCGTTGAGCGGGGCTGCATCCAGACGCACGCGACGCACATGCCCCGAAGTATCGCGCATCTCGCGTTCGATAGCCTCGACGCACTCGCCAGTTTCAAGGCAGCGCGAGGTGGAACCGGAACCATCCCCCTTGCCCTGGAGCACTTCGGTGGCAGAACGCCCGAGCAGTGCCGAAGGGGGCACCTGCAAGTCCAGAAGCTCGATGAACGGCTGGTTGACGAACGTGACCCGGTTGTCCCTTCCGGTGACGACGCACGGTACCGTAAGGCTATGGAGCACCCCTTGCGCGAAACCGAGCTTCTCTTTCAACTCGGCGACCATATGATTGACACCTGAAGCCAGACGACCGAGTTCGCCTCTGAACTCCCCGCGCAACATCCCCGAAAGGTCGCCGTCTGCCACGGAAGCGACATAGCCTTCGATGCTGGCGAGAGGACGCAGCAACTCCCGTCGCAAGAACAAGAGCGCCCCCCCTATGGCAACGAACATGGTCACAACGCCGAGTACTCCCACGGTGTTCCGCAGACGGCTCACAGCGGCAAGGGCCGTTACCGCCGGGACTTCGCATACGAGGGCCCATGTGGCCCCAGCCACCTGCACACGGTCGAACGCAACGAGAATGCCACCCCGGTCTGACGTACTGATGACGCGCTCTCCCGCACCTCCATCGAATGCGGCACGCACGGCCTCTTCACTGGCAGAAATGGGTTTGCCACCATCGACCGCTGACGACATGTCCGTGCGCAGGATGCCATCCGCACCGACAAGATAGGAAAGCCCCGCCATCGCCTGCGTCCCGGAAGCCTGTGTCATGAGGTCGTTCAGTGCGGCACGCGGCACACGCAGCATGGCCACTCCGAGGATATCGCCGGTATAGCTTTTCACCGGGGCGGCGACAAAGGCGACCAGACGCCCTCCGGCAGGGCCGAAGGCGAAGAAATCCGTGAACACCACCTCGCCCTTGAGTCCCTTCTGCCACGCTTCAGCCAACGGGGTTCCTGACAAGACGCCTGTCTTGAGGTCTTCGCCAAGGTCGGTCCCCCGCTTCACCGAAAACAGGATGCGGCCGTAGTCATCGACAAGAAGGGCATCCTCGTAGCCGAGATGCTGGACGAAGGGTGTGAACGCCCCGGCAACGTAGCCGTAGACCTCGTTGTAGGCGTCCGTATCGACGGGCATCCGTACCCCGGGACGCGCCTCGGTCATGGCATAGTCCCGTAACATGCCGATGGCGTTGTAGACCTCCTTGATGGCCCCGAACATGGCGGCATCCGCCAGCCAGCGCCGCCCGGCCTTTTCCGTGGCGGTATGCTGTATATCGCGGACAGATGCCAGCCGTGCAAAGGCGGCACCCTCCAGTCCACGCGAGGCAAGGTCGAGGCTGATGCCTCCCATGAGTGCAAGAGGCAGAAGACCGATGGCGATGCAGAAGGCGAGGATTCTGGTGCGTAGCGACATGTGTCCCCCCGGACAGAGTGCTCTCGTTGGAAAACCCACACTCTGTAACCGTGGCACATGACGAATAGGCGTGAGTATCTTGTCGATACGGTTACGTCATAGACCATCGTGGCACACAACCGACACCATCCCCCCCCCCGAGACAGGTGCCAGCAAACCGTTCGGCACATGCCACGGAAGACCCGCAGCATTGCGCCGTCAGCCTCGAGGCATGACAAAAGCGGGGGGAGGTCTCCCTCCCCCCGCATCATGGGCTGCATGAATCGGCGCTACGTGCCGCTACACCGCCGGAATCCGCATGGGCATATCGCTTCCGCGCCCGGACTAGCCAAGCTTGGAAGCAAGAAGTTCGTTGACGAGCGCAGGATTGGCCTTGCCGCGCGTCTTGCGCATGACCTGCCCCACGAAGAAGCTCACGAGTTTGGTCTTGCCGCCCCTGTAGGCTTCGACTTCGGCAGGATTCTCGGCGATGACCTCATCCACCGCCTGTTCGATGGCCGACGTATCGGAAATCTGCACAAGACCGCGCTCACGCACGAACGCTTCCGGCATGGCACCGTTCTCGAACAGTTCGCCGAACACGTCGTTGCCTATCTTGGCACTGATGAGCCCCGCATCGATGATGCGCACAAGTTCGGCAAGTGCCTCGGGACGCATGGCAGAGACGGCGAGCGAGGTGCCGCGCTGATTGAGTTCACGCTGCAACGGCCCGAGCATCATGTTGGCGATCTTGCGGGGCTGGTCGTACAGCTTCACGGCGGCCTCGAAGAACTCGGCGTGGTCACGTTCCGCCGTGAGCACCTCGGCATCCTGCGCCGAAAGGCCGAACGACGACATGAACCGCTCAAGCCGTGCCTGCGGCAGTTCGGGCAACGTGGCCTGCCATTCGGCCAGACGCGCCTCGTCGATGTGGATGGGGATGAGGTCGGGGTCGGGGAAGTAGCGGTAGTCGTGCGCCTCTTCCTTGCCACGCATGGAGACGGTGATGTTCTTGACGCTGTCGTACAGGCGCGTCTCCTGCACGACCTTGTCGCCATCGTCCAGCAGGTCGGCCTGACGGGATATCTCGTACTCGATGGCACGCTGCACATGCCTGAACGAGTTCAGGTTCTTCAGTTCGGCGCGTGTACCGAACTCGGCGGCACCACGCGGACGCAACGACACGTTGGCGTCGCACCTGAAGCTGCCCTCCTCCATGTTGCCGTCGCAGATGCCAAGATGCACCACGATGGCACGCAGGGCCTTGAGATAGGCCACCGCCTCCTCCGCACTTCGCAGGTCGGGTTCGCTCACGATTTCGATGAGCGGAACCCCTGTACGGTTGAGGTCGACGTAGCTCACGTTCTCGCCTGCGGAGTGGATGTTCTTGCCCGCGTCGTCCTCGAGATGGATGCGCGTGATGCCGATGCGCTTCACCGCGTCGCCCACGGAGATGTCGAGATGCCCATGCTCGCAGATGGGCTGCTCGTACTGCGAAATCTGATACCCCTTGGGCAGGTCGGGATAGAAGTAGTTCTTGCGGGCGAAGACCGAGGTGCGATTCACGGTGCACCCCACGGCAATCCCCATACGTGCGGCGAACTCCACGGCCTTCTCGTTGAGCACGGGCAGCACACCGGGCATACCGGCGCACACCTCGCAGACATGGGCGTTGGGGTCGGCCCCGAAGGCCGTCGAACACGAACAGAACAGCTTCGACCGGGTACGCAACTGGGCGTGGACTTCAAGACCGATGACGGCTTCGTACGAGGCCATGGCTACTCCTTGCCGGACACGGGCTGCGCCACGGGGGCGGCGGCGTACAATTCGGGGTTGAGGCTGGGGTCGTTGTACATCTTGAACTGGAAGTAGACCTTGGGGCGCTTGCGCCCTGCCACGAAGTCGCCCACAAGCTCATGGACGGCCCACGCGAGGTCGTCGCGCTGTTCATGCAACACGGCCAGCTTCTCGCGACAACGTCCGATATGCTCGGGGTCGGCATCTGTGCGCACGGTCTGTTCGTGCATGTGGAATATCTTGAGGCTGAGGATGGACAGCCTGTCGATGGCCATGCCGAGCGATTCCGTATTGTGGCGCGGGGCCGCGTCTGCGGGCAGATAGGGAGCCAGCAGTGCCAACAGGCAGGCGTCGACCTTCTCCATGAGGTCGTTACGGCGCTGGTTGTAGCCGTCTATCTCACGCTTGCATTCGGCGATGACGGTATCATCCACATCGCGCCTGCGCGCCACGTCTTCGACGTGCCACAGGCTGAAGTTCATGAGGTGCTGTTGCAGCACCAGCGCCCGCAGGGTTTCGGGCGAGGCTTCGCCGCCCGCATCGGGGGCGGATGGCGTCTCGGCGTGCCAGCGTGCAGTGGCTTCCGTCTGGGCTTCGAAGCACGACCCCAGTATGGCTTCCATGTCGGCGGGGATTCCCGCTACGGTTCTCGAGGACATGTCTTTGCTTTTCCTTGCGTGTTATCCGCTTATGCCCACGTCGAAGTACTTGCCGACACCATACTCGCGGCGGCGGAAGAACTTGTCCGGCGAAGGGCCGATGATCTGTAGTTCACGATACTTCTTCTGCAGGTCGAGGGCGATATGCATCTCCTTGGTGCACCCGGTCGAAAAGGTCGAGTCCTTGCCCGACCACGCCGAGGGCACCTTGCGCCCCATGAGCGCGAAGCTCGTCTCTATATCCTCGACGGTCTGGAAACGCCAGACGTCCAGCAGGCCGCTGCGCTGCACACGTTCCCACATGAACATGAGGTCGTCGCCGTCCATCCCCTCTTCGAAATGCTCGGCGGGGTTGATGATGAACGTGTTGTCGAGACGTTCGCGCAGGTCGCGTACGAAGGCGTCCACCACGCCGATGGCGGTCTTGGTCTGCCCCGGCACACTGCCGATGATACAGCTGTAGAACATGACAGAGCGCCCGGCGCGGCGCGCCTCACGCATCTGCTGGATGATGTCCTCCGCCTTCTGCAACAGGTCATGTTCGGTGAACTTGCGTACGCCTTTCGCGCGGGGCTTGCACTCCATGTGGTATTGCCCCTGCTGGTCGAACCAGCACATGACGATGTCACGGGTGAACTGGTGGCTGCTGAGACCGAACGTGTGGTGGTTGCGCCACCCTCGTGCGATGACCACGTCGCACTCCTTCCATGCACGGGCGAACGTGACGCTGACACGATGCAGGTTGGTGCGCTCGCGCGTTCCGTCGGAGATGACCACAAAGCGATGCTCACGCAGATGGCGCAGCAGGTCGTTCTTGGTCACCACGTTGTCATGCAGGACGAAAGCCCCTTCCAGCGCGGACTTGAGGGAGGGGTCGTGCTCGTGGTCCCATATGCGCGGTGCATAGAAGTAGAACCCTTCCTTGAGGGCGAACACCACCTGATGCCCCATGCGCAGCAACGTCTTGATGACGGCGACGTCGAAGATGCCGCCCCCGTCGGGGTCGCACAGGTAGAGCACCTTCTTGCGCGGTTCCGTCTCCGGGCCGAAAAGCAGCCCCAGCGAACCTGAGGCGGCGCAGCCCGTGGCGAACTCCTTCTCGATGTCCAGTGGCGAGGGCGGCGTGTCTATCCACGCCCTGCCTGCATTGGCGAGGTAGAGCAGCCGCTGCAGTTCGGCAAGGTCGAGACGCCAGCGCAGGTCGACGATGTCTCCATGCGTATCGAACCCGTCGGGCACCTGCCGCAAGGCACGGCGCACCGTGAAGCTGTCCAGAAGGTCGGCGGCACGACGGTTGGCCTGCTGCTTGCGCTCGGCCCACGGGTCTTCCTGCCCGCTTTGCGTGAGTACGATGCTGGTCAGGCGTTTGACGAGACGCGAAGGGATGATGATGTGCTGGTTGATGTGCAGCCTGAAACGATGCCTGCAATACTGCATGATGCGACGACGAACCGAACGTTCGAGCGACCGCGTCCGGGCGATGCGCATGATGATGCGCCACGCACGGTTGTACTGCTCTTGCAGTTCGCGTGTCTTCTCCGGCTGCATGAGCAGAGAGAACGTCTGGTCGGAACAGGGCATGTAGATCTGGTCTTCATCGAGGGCCACCATGAACCGGAGCTGCTCGGGCGTCGCTATGAGCGTAGGGTTGAGCAGATGCTCGATGTTGTTCTCGGTCATGAGGTTGTAGACCCATGCGTCGAGATAGGGGTCCTTGCGAAGGCGTATGTCGCTCACGGCATCGAACTGCGGCAGTCTTTTCATGGCGGCTCCGTTCAGCGTGCAGGAGATGGAGTGACGGGGGCTGCCAGGCCCCCTGGACGGCAACAACAATAGGCGGACGCATCACACGTCCGTCGATGTCCCCCCCTCATCGGGCAACATATCGGGCAACGTACAGGCATGGTCGCGGACGAAGCCACATGCGCGCAGCCGCGCACAGTATCCGCCACCACCCAGCGTGGCGAAGCACAGACCGTCGCGCAGACCGGTGAGGGTTATCCTGTCGCCCGAACGCAGGGCAATGCCCTCCTGTCCGTCGATGGTGGCATGGACTTCGGTTCCCTGTTCCCGGATGCGGACGGAACAGACAGAACCGCCCCCGAGAACCAGTGGCGGAAAATTGCCGAGGAACGGACATATGGGTGTGACCGTGAAGGCATCGAGAGCGGGGTCCATGAGCGGCCCGCGCGCAGAGACGGCATAGCCGGTCGCACCGGTCGGGGTCGATATGATGAGCCCGTCGGCACGCAACCCGGCGAGGCGCTCGCCGTCGACATCGATGTCGAGCGTGATGACCCTCGCCAGCGCGCCACGGTTGATGACGACATCGTTGACGGCATCTCCCTGAAAGATCTCGACGCCTCCGCGTTCGACGCCGAAACGAAGTGCCAGCCTGCGTTCGACACGAAGCGGTGCGGCAAGGAGCCGTTCAAGCGTGGCTGCCCACTCACCGGCGGGCACTTCTGCGAGAAAGCCCACCCGGCCGAGGTTGATGCCCAGCAGGGGCACGCCTGTTCCGGCAAGACGACGCGCCACGCCAAGCATGGTGCCGTCGCCACCGAGGACGAGGACGAGCCCCGCATCGGCTGCCAGTTGGCGCAGGGGCAGGGCCTCACCCGGCCCTTCGAGGATACGGCAGGATACGCCGCGACGCGTCAGCCACACGCCGATGTCCTGCGCGAGGTCGAGGGCCGTGGGGTGACCGGGCTTGGTGACGATGAGTACAGAACGAATGGGATGCATGGATGTTCCCTAGTAGAATACGGCCCCGGCTTCAAGGCGAAACCCCGGCCAATCGTGCGGAGTTGTCACCAGAGGGCATTTGGTATACTGCCTTGGGGTTCCGTTCCCGGTCGGGGACAGTAGATGGAGGGATACATGACCGAAGAAGCACGCCGCATCGTCATCGAACACGCCGTGGAAGGCACTCGCCTGCGCGAGTCCTATTTCAATGGCAATGCCGACAAGGTGGTCGACGGTGCGCGACGTATGGCCGTGACACTGGCAAAGGGCCACAAACTGCTCTTCTGCGGCAACGGCGGCAGCGCGGCAGACGCGCAGCATCTCGCTGCAGAATTCGTCAACCGCTTCCAGATGGAACGCCCTCCCCTGCCTGCCATCGCCCTGACCACCGACACCTCCATCATCACGGCCATCGGCAACGACTACAGCTTCGACCAGATTTTCGAGAAGCAGGTGCAGGCACTCGGCAACGAAGGCGACATGCTCGTGGGCATTTCGACTTCGGGCAACAGCCCCAACGTGGTTCGGGCCATGCATGCCGCCCGCGAACGCGGCCTTGCGACCATGGGCCTCACCGGTCGCGGCGGTGGCGAGATGGCGGGGCTGTGCGACATCCTCTTCGATGTCGACCACGGTCGCACCGCCCTCGTTCAGGAGGTGCACATCACCATTGGGCACCTTCTCTGCGGCCTCACCGATCATTTTCTCTTCGAGAACGTACTCGCCCTCCAGCCGTGGCTGAAGGACGCGACCAACGCATAGGCATCGCAGGTGTTCCGTCCATGCGACGGAACCGCCATGCCGGAGGAGACACCATGCCCATCTACGAATATGAATGTCCCAAGTGCGGCAAGCGCTTCGAAGAGATCGTCTTCGGTAGCGATGTGCCCGCCTGCCCTGCCTGCGGTAGCGCAGACACCCGCAAGCTGCTCTCGTGTGCCAGCTTCCATGTGCCCGGCGGCGCGCCTTCGGGTGCATCGTCGTCCGGCGGCAAGAGCTGCTCCGGATGCTCCGGCGGCAACTGCTCCTCCTGCGGCTAGCACCCTTTTCCTGCCACCCCAACCCGCCCGAGCACCATGAAGCACCTCGTCATCGCAACCCGCGGCAGCAAGCTCGCCCTCTGGCAGGCCGAACACATCAAGTCCCTCATCGAGACCGAACACGCCGGCAAGGTCGACGTCTCGCTCAAGATCATCAAGACCAAGGGCGACATCATCCTCGACGTGCCTTTGGCCAAGGTCGGAGGCAAGGGGCTGTTCGTCAAGGAGATCGAAGAGGCTCTGCTTGACGGCAGTGCCGACCTCGCCGTGCACAGCATGAAGGACGTGCCCATGGAATTGCCGGAAGGCCTGTTCCTAGGCTGCATCCCCGAACGGGAGGAACCGTCCGACACGCTGCTTTCCGTCCGGTACGCAAGCCTCGACGCCCTGCCCCACGGCGCACGGGTAGGCACCAGCAGCCTGCGCCGCCAGTCGCAGCTACTCGCACTGCGCCCCGACCTCGACATCATCTCGTTGCGCGGCAACGTCGACACACGCCTGCGCAAGCTCATGGATGGCGAATTCGACGCCATCGTCATGGCCACTGCCGGTCTCAAGCGCCTTGGCCTTGCGGCACCGCATCACGAGGTGCTTGCCCCGCCCCGCTTCCTCCCCGCTGTGGGTCAGGGGGCACTGGGCATCGAATTCCGCGAGGACAGGGCAGACCTGCGTGACATGCTGGCCTTCCTCGACCACAGGCCCACACGCATCCGCGTCGAAGCCGAACGGGGATTCCTCGCCGGGCTTGAAGGCGGCTGTCAGGTGCCCATCGCCGGACATGCCGTCATGACGGGCGACGACAACTTCCGCATCGAAGGCCTTGTCGCCGACCTGAAGGGTGAACGGGTCATCCGCCGCACGCTTGAAGGAACCGGCGCCAACGCCCGCAACCGGGGGCTTGAACTGGCGTCGCAGGTGCTGGCCGACGGCGCAGCCGAAATCCTCGACGAGGTGTACGCCTCCGGCGCAGCCGACAGGCAGTAGCCCCGAAGCAGCCCGGCGCACCCGCGGCCCATCCCATCATCGTAGCGTGGCGGTGACAGCTGCCCCGCGTGGTGTGGTGGCCGTAGGAAGATGACCACCTGCATCCGCAGCTTCCGGTGTGCACTGGTGCATGGGACAGCATATTGGGGTTTAAAAGGCTACATCAGGGGTGCGCCAGCCCCTTCGCCCCAGTACGCCACGCACGGTGCGCCATGCACGGTACCACAGCGGATGACGTATGCACACAAAGGCCCTTCCCTGTGATATACAGGGAAGGGCCTTCTTCGTATTCGCTAACCCGGTGTGGTGCAGGGTATCAAGCCACACAGCCGCAGCCGTGGTCTACCCCGCAACCTCGCGACTGCTGCGGTCGACGCGTGGCAGGTCGATGTCGTAACGGCGCAACAACTCGTCGTGCTCGCGCAATGCGGCATACGATGCCGTCAGACGGAAGGAACTGTTGCGGTTGTTGCGGTAGAGCACGTTGAGGTCCCACATGGTGTCCACGTCATTCCAGTCGGGCAGGCGCAGGGTGTCGCACCGTGCCTCCTGTAGCCGTTCGCGCGTCACCTCGAAGACCTCGGGGGTGCTCCATGCGATGCCATCGAAGACATCAGGCCTGTAGGTATCGCGGCGGAAGCCGATGAGGTAGTAGCCCCCGTCATTGGCAGGGCCTATCACCACATCGTGCTGGTGCAGGTCGTCAAGCGCCTTCTGCACAAGCTCATGCGGGTAGTCGGGCACGTCACTGCCCATCAACACCACCCGCTCATACCCGGCGGCGAACGCCTCGTCGAAGGCGTGGCGCATCCGCACGCCCAGGTCGCTGCCGACTTGCGGCAGGTAACGGTGTTGCGGCCCCAGCCATTCCTTGAAACGACGCGCCGTGGCCTCGTCGCCGGGGGCATGCATCACCCGCAGGTCGGCCTGCACCCGGCCCAGTTCCAGCATGAGGTCCTGTACGAAATGGCGGTACAGCGCCGCGGCATTCTCATGCCCGAGCACCTCGCCAAGGCGCGTCTTGACGGTTCCGGGGTCGGGATACTTCACGAAGAACAGCACACAGGTGTCACTCATGGTCGTTCCTTGTGGGCGCGATACCATCGCGAGAGCGCGTGCGCCGGTACGCCCAGGGCATACAGCAGGCGCAGGCAGAGGTTACGCAGGGTACATCGCAGGGGCCCTTCGACGAACCATCGCCGGGCCGACGTCTCCACCCTGCCGGGCAGGATGACGATGCGCTCGCCCGCCTTGCGCAGACGCCGCATCACCTCCACATCTTCCATCAACGGCTGGTCGGGATAGCCACCGACAGCCCTGAACAGTGCTGCATCGAAAAACTGGGCCTGATCACCATATGGTGTACGCACAAGGCGGTTGCGCCAGCAGGCCAGGCGCTCGACAAGACGAAACCAGAGGCCCGTCGCGGCGATACCCAGCCTGAATGCCCCGGCGCGAATCCCCGCTTGTCGCGCGCGGCGCAACAGCGTGAAGGCCTCGGGCGGCAAGTGCGTATCCGCGTGCAGGAAAAGCAGTGTCTCCCCCCGCGCCTTGCCAGCCCCGGCATTCATCTGCCGGGCACGCCCCGGACATGAGGCGACCGCCGTGCAACATCCTTCGGGCAACGCCGCGAGGGTATCGCGCTCTTTCGCGCCGTCGGCGACGACGACCTCCACCTCCATACCGCACCGTGCCGCCACGTGGCGCACATGTGCGACCTGCGCCGCTATCGTCACGGCCTCGTGCAATACGGGAATGACCACGCTGCACCAGGGACGGGCCGTGGAGTCTGGGCCATCAGGATGAGGAAGCACGTCCGGCATGGGGCATCATAGCCAACCTCGGCCCTCAAGACAAACGGTGCACGGCTGGTGACAACCGGGCTTCAAAAAGCTAAAGTCTGCGGTCGGTCTGTCTTGACAGGCCCAGTACAGAGCACATAGGAGCATCATGGCCAGGCTATCCCCCCTTCCGGCACGACGTCTGCGGGCGACTCTCGACCCTGCCCGCATCCACTGGGAAACCAGCGACGGCATCCCCCGCAACGGACACAGGCGACCGCCGCAACCCCGCGCCCTGCAGGCACTCGAACTTGCCCTGCACATCCGCGATGGTGGCTACAACGTCTATCTGTCGGGTGAGCCCAATCTGGGACGCACCTACATGCTGCGCGAGTTTCTCGCACCGCGTACCAGAAAGTCGCCGACCCCGCCCGACCTTGTCTATGTGAACAATTTCGACGACCCCGACAGGCCGCGCCTCATCGAGTTGCCAGCGGGGCAGGGGCGCAAGTTGCGTGCGGCGCTCATCCAGGCACTCTCGCGCATCCGCAAGGAAATCCCCTCGCGGTTCGAGAACCACGCCGTGGTGAAGAAGCGTGCGGCATTGCTCGACAAATTCCAGACCGTGCGCTCGCGCCTGTTCAAGAAGATGGACGACGTGGCCACCACGCAGGGCTTCAACCTCGACATGGACGACCAGGGCAGCCTCACGCTGTATCCCGTCATCGAGGGAAAGCGGCTGAGTGAAGAGGAGTTCGACAAGCTCGACAACGGGTTGCGTCAATCCCTCAAGCTCAAGGGCGACAAGCTGCTGCAGGCCATGACCGGCCTGATGCGCCAGCTTACGCGTGCCGAACAGGACTTCATCGAAGACGAACGTTCCCTCGAACGCGAGGTCGCCCGCAACGTCCTCGACGCGGTGCTCACCCCCGTTGCGGAACGGTTCGCCAAGGCGTGCCCGGGCAAGGACCTTCCCGCCTTCTTCGCCGCCCTGCGTGACGACATCATCGAGAACCTCGAAGGCTTCGTGCACCGTGATGCAGGCCTGCCCCATCAGGCGGCATCGGGTGGGGACACACCGCCGTCCCCGTTCGACGAATACCGCTACGACGTCAACCTCTTCGTGGACAACAGCGCCACCACCGGGGCGCCCATCATCGTTGACGACCACCCCACGCCCTCCAATCTTCTGGGCTGCGTCGAGCGCGAATCGGAAATGGGGGCACTGGTCACCGATTTCACCCTCATCAAGGCAGGGTCGATACACAAGGCCAATGGCGGCTTTCTCGTGCTGCACATGGAGGACATCCTCCAGCATCCGGCTGCGTGGGAAGGGCTGCTGCGCGCCCTGCGTTCGGGAAGCGCACGCATCGAAGACCCGGGTGACGGTCAGGACACCACCAAGACCAAAGGTATCGAACCTGAACCGCTCACGTTGCGACTCAAGGTCGTACTCATCGGCACCGAAGACCTCTACGAGGCCCTGCTTGAAAGCGACGACCGCTTCCCCAAGCTCTTCAAGCTCAAGGCGCACCTCAACGACGCCACGGAACGCAACGCCGAGGGCATCCGCATCTATACCCACCGCATGGCCCGCATCATCGACGAGGCCGGTCTCCTGCCCTTCGACCGTGAGGCGATGGCTGGCCTCGTGGACTTCGGGTCACGCATCATCGAAGACCAGCGCAAGCTTTCGCTGAAGTTTCCCCTCGTGCGGGAACTCATGCTGGAAGCCTCGGCCCATGCCGCCATGCGCGGCAAGAAGCTGGTCGACAGAGCTGTCCTCGATGAAGCCCTGCAGGGGCGCGTATACCGCGCGAACCTCTACGAAGAGCACTTCATGGAGGAATACGACCGCGAACTCATCAAGGTGAAGACCGACGGTGAGGCCGTGGGACGCGTCAACGGCCTTTCGGTCACGTGGTACGGCAACTTCGAATTCGGTCTGCCGCACCAGATTTCGGGCACCGTGGGCGTCGGGCACGGGGGTATCATCGACCTCGAACGCGAGGCGGAACTTGGCGGCCCCATCCACACCAAGGCCATGATGATCCTGAAGAGCTACCTCGTAGACCAGTTCGCGCGCAACAAGCCGCTGGTGCTCACGGGCAGCCTGTGCTTCGAACAGAGCTACGCGGGCATCGAAGGCGACTCCGCCTCCGGCGCCGAGCTTGCGGCCCTGCTCTCGGCCATATCGGGGGTGCCCATAAAGCTCTCGCTGGCGTTCACCGGCGCGGTGAGCCAGTCCGGCCAGATCATGGCCGTTGGCGGCGTCACCCGCAAGATCGAAGGGTTCTTCGAGGTCTGTTGCAGACGCGGTCTCACCGGTAGCCAAGGGGTCATCATCCCGCAGGACAACGTCGACCACCTCATGCTCAAGCAGGATATCGTCGACGCCGTGGAGCAAGGGCGCTTCGCCATCTACCCCGTCGGGCATATCACCGACGCGCTTGAGCTGCTGACCGGGCTACAGGCCGGAAGGCTCCGCAAGAACGGCAAGTTCACACCCGGTTCGCTCTATGACCGGGTAGACCGGCGGCTGGACGAACTCGGCAGACAGGCCGAGCACGCGTTCAAGAAACGTCGCTAGCGTAGAAGAGAAGCAGTTCATCGCGCCATCCCCTTTCCTGCCCCGGAGACAGACAAAACGGCAGCCCATGCAGATGGGCTGCCGTCTACGTATATGGACTCAAGCCGATGGTCGGCAAGAAAACGACGTGTTCCCGGACAAGACGCCCTTGTAGCCACAGCGCCTCCGGCACGAGAGGACCACGTCCGTGAGGATTGCCGTGACGGATGCCTACAACTGTTCTGAGGAAGGAGTCGATGGCGTACACAGCGCCTTTCTGGGCAGGGCGATGGTCTCCGCACAATGGGGGCATACCAGCGAAACAGTCCCGGCTGTGCCCTGAACGCCCTTTGAACGATAGAGAAAGACCTTGCTACAGTAGGGGCAGCGCACCTTCTTCGCGTCAGCGCCGGTGGGGTTGGGCATCAGTGACATCCTCCATTCGCACACCCTACATCCTCTGACACACGACTAGCAAGAGGCACGGTCGCCCACCAATGGCTGGCAGGGCTCAAGTCCCTCCACCAACGCAAGGCCACACCGGTTCATCGGTGCAGGAAACAGCCTTGCAGGATGTGGCTGACCGCCTCTTTCGCACACGGCCCACCCGGTCTCGCGCCTTGACGCACTGCCCAGCGAAGCCTACAACCTCCGGACATGCCAGAAAAAGCCCCCACCCTGCGCATAGGCCGCCATCTTCTGCTCGTGTTCGGCATCACCCTCATGGTCGTGATGGGCGTATCAAGCATCATGCCCATCCTGCCCGACCTTGCGCGCACCTTCGACATGCCCATGAGTTCGGTGGGGATGGTGTTCATGGCGTTCACCCTACCCGGTGTAGTGCTCACGCCTCTGGGGGGCATCCTCGCCGACCGCATCGGTCGCAAGAAGGTTCTCATCCCCTCGCTGCTGCTCTTCGCTGCGGGCGGCGTCGCCTGTGCCTTTGCCCCGTCACTCCCCGTACTGCTCGCCTGCCGCTTCGTTCAGGGCATCGGTGCCGCGCCTCTGGGGGTGCTCTACACCACCATCATCGGCGACCTGTACGACGGCAACCAGCGCATGCAGGCGATGGGCTTCAACGCCGGAGTACTCAGTCTCGGCACTGCCATCTATCCCGCTGTGGGTGGTCTGCTCGGCGAGTTGGGGTGGCGCGTCCCCTTCCTGCTGCCTTTGCTTGCACTCCCGCTCTGTTTTGCCATCGCGCGCACGACCTTCCCCGAACCCCGCAGCAGCCAGGGGATGGGCGAGTACTTCCGGTCGACATGGGGCATCATCAGCTCCCCCCGGGCCATCACGCTGTTCCTGCTCACGCTGTTCACCTTTCTGATTCTCTACGGCCCCATGGTGACGTTCTTTCCGGTTCTCGCCGACCAGCAGTTCCACGCCACACCGTCACAGATAGGGTTCGTGTTCTCCATCGCCTCGGCGGGCACGGTTCTCACTGCCGTAAGGCTGGGCACTCTCGCGCGTCTCATCCGCCCCGTGCGCCTCTTGCTCGCCAGCCATGGCCTCTACGCCCTTGCCATGGTGACCATGCCCTTCGTGCCCTCTCTGTGGTGGGCACTGGCACCTGTCTTCATCTTCGGCCTAGCGCAGGGGCTCAACATCCCCAATACGGCTACGCTGCTCACCGACCTCGCCCCCATGGAGGGACGGGCTGCCATCATGGCAGTTAACGGCACGGTGTTGCGTCTGGCACAGACCATAGGCCCCGTGCTGGCAGGAATCGCCTTCGCCACCGGGGGTCTCTCCGGAGTATACACCTTCGGAGCATTCATGGCTGCCAGCATGGCGGCACTCATTCTTGCACGCGGCCTCCGCTGACGCCCTCCCCTTCACCCTGCACCGCGGCGCATGGGTTTTCGTTCATGGCTTCACCACAGCCTATGCGTATCCCGGAATCCGAATCCATCGGCGGTCACGCCTTATAAACCGAAGTCAGCAGTTCATGCGTTCACTCGACGCAGCATACCGGAAGCGGTGTTTGCAGGGCGGGCCTAGTGTCATGCATCCGCAAGAAGGCAGGCGCCCACAGGAGACCGGGAGGTCGACCGATTGACGCGCAAGAGGCAGGCGACGCAAGGGGCAGTGGACGAATCGGGTGCCACTCGCGCACCGCGCATGAAGAGAGGCGGATGAGGCTGCTTTCCGCCGCAAGCTGGCGACTCAACGTGTGCGCAGCTGAACGTTGTTCTCATGAAAAGAACGAAGGGTACCCGGACACTGTCCATGCCGCGGCAGTCAAACACGTTGCGCCATCCGGCGAAGACGCGCATGCGAATCATCGAACCAGCCTGGACGCACCGATGCAACGACCAGAGCCACGACACAAGCACGAAAAGCCCGCCGACATCTGTCAGCGGGCTTCTGGTATCGATAGGTGCTAGACCTAGGCGACCTGATTGACGGCCTTGGTCAGGCGGGAGATCTTGCGTGCAGCGGTCTTCCAGTGAACAACGCCCTTGCTGGCAGCCTTGTCGAGCACGGCAGAAGCCTGAACCAGCGCAGTGGCGGCCTGCTCCTTGTCCTGCTGCTGCAGGGCGATGCGCACGTCCTTGATGACGTTCTTGATACGGGTCCGCACCGCACGGTTACGGGCGGCGCGCTTCAGGCTCTGCTTGTGCCGCTTCAGGGCAGACTTGTGGTTAGCCAAGGTAATTCCTCCAAAAGGCTTCTATATCTTGTAGTGCTATGACTCACTGGAACACGGAGAACAAAGTCCATAGCCCCGGCTCCTTCCTCTGTCAAGCGTAAAGGGCCCGATGGGCCTACATCTGCAACGCGCCGAAATCGGCAAGGCGGCTGAGACGGCCCACCAGCGCCTGTAACAGGTTGAGCCTGTTGGTACGAAGCGCGGCATCATCGCTCATGACCATGACGCCTTCGAAGAAGCCATCGACCACGGGCCGCAATTCACCAAGCAGGCCGAACAATGCGGGGTAGTCCCCCTCGGCCCACAGCCCGTCGAAACGGGGGAACATGGCTTCGAGGCTGGCCGCCAGTTGCCTTTCGGCGTCTTCCACAAGCAAGTCGGCCTTCCATGCGCCATCGAGGGCCACATCGGAGTCGCCCCCCTGCTTGCGGATGATGTTCGCCGCACGCTTGAATGTCAGAACAGCCGACGCGAAATCATCCCTCCGGCTGAAGGCGGCAAGGGCTTCAAGGCGTGCCCCGGCGCTGCGCACATCATCGCAACCTGCGGCAAGTACGGCCTCGACCAGAAGCGTCTCATACCCGTTGGCAATGAAGAGGTTACGCAGGCGCGCCATGAAGAACTCGTCAAGCTTGACCAGTGCGTCTTCAGGGGCAAGCTTCCACGCACGCTCTCCGTACAGGGCGAAGGCCTTGGCGAACAGGCCTCTCACATCAAGCTGCAGCCCGTGCTCGAGAATGATGCGTGCGATACCGAGAACGCAGCGGCGGAGGGCGTACGGGTCGGCGGCCCCGGTGGGAATCATGCCCAGACCGAAACACCCCGCCAGTGTATCGGCCTTGTCGGCAATGGACAGCAACGCGCCGCACATCGACGACGGGACAGGGCTGTCCGGGCCGGCGGGGAGGTACTGTTCGGCAATGGCGGCGGCGACGGCCTCGGCCTCGCCCATGCGGCGGGCATAGATGCCGCCCATGATGCCTTGCAGGGTATCGAACTCGCCCACCATGCCCGACACGAGGTCTCCCTTCGACAGGCGTCCGGCACGCGCGGCAGCCGTGGCATCATCAAAGCCGACTTCGGCGGCCAGCCATGCGCAAAGCTGTTCGAGGCGGCGCGTCTTGTCGCCCATCGACCCCAACGGGCCGAGGAAGATGACATTGTCGAGCGAGGCGAGCCACGCATCGAAGCTTGAAGCGAGGTCGGTCTTCCAGAAGAACCGGGCGTCCTCAAGCCGCGCACGAAGGACGCGCTCCCACCCCTTGCGCACGAGGTCGCCATCAAGGGGGGTAAGGTTGAGCACGGTGAGGAAATGCGGCATCAGTCGCCCCTCGGCATCCTCGACACCGAAGCTCTTCTGATGGCTTTCCATGCTGGTGAGCAGCACCTCGCGCGGCAATTCGAGGAAGGAAGGGTCGATGTTGCCAAGGCAGGGAACAGGATGTTCCACAAGTCCCTGTACCTCATCCAGCAGACTGTCCTTCCAGATGACCTTGCCACCCGCTGCGACGGCTAGGGCGTTGCCGCCCTTCACGACTGCGTTACGGCGCTCTTCGCCGACAGGTGTGACCCCGCCCTGCTCGCGGATGACCCGCTCATAGTCGCCTGCACGCGCCACCGTCAGAGGCCCTGCACCATGAATGCGATGCCCGTAGGTGATGTTGCCGGAACGCACGCCGCCGACCTCGAAATCGACGACGCTCTCATCGAAGAGGGCCAGCAGCCACCGCATGGGACGGGCGTAGGTGAAGTCGCCGCTCCCCCAGCGCATCCGCTTCGGGAAAGGCAGAGCCCCGATGATGGCGGGGCAGATGTCCCGTAACAGGTCGATGCTGCGAGCGCCTCCCATATGCTTGCGGACGGCGATGTACTCGCCCTTGTCGGTGGTCAGCCTGAAGATGTCGGCGACCTCGACGCCCTGCGTGCGGGCGAAGCCTTCAGCGGCCTTGGTCAGCCCGCCTTCGGGGGTGAAGGCGATGCGCGCCGGCGGCCCGGTGACGACCTCTTCGGATTCACTCTGGACAGGGTTCACCGCATCCATGCGCACGACGGCACGCCGGGGGGTGGACATGACGCGCACGGGGTCGCACTCGATGCCCGCATCGGCGAGGGCACGGGTGAAGCGTTCTGCAAGCTCCCTCTCAAGCGCGGGCAAAAAACGGGCAGGAAGCTCTTCGGTTCCGATTTCAAGGACGAACTGTGACATGCTCTTGCTCCCTCTCCTCATTTCCGCAGCATGGGATAGCCGAGTTGCTCTCTCTGGGCGGCGTACAGCCTGGCCACACCCGAGGCGAGATAGCGCACGCGCCCGATGTAGCCGGTACGCTCGGTGATGGAAATGGCGCCTCGTGCATCGAGCAGGTTGAACGTATGCGAGCACTTGAGGCAGTAGTCATAGGCGGGCCAGAGCAACCCTTCCTCCGTCAGGCGGCGGCACTCCGTCTCATAGGCATTGAAGGCGTGCAGCAACATGGCGGCATCGCTACGCTCGAAGTTGTACTTCGACTGTTCGACCTCGTTCTGGTGGTAGATGTCCCCGTAGGTGACATGCTCGTTCCAGTCGAGGTCGTACACCGATTCCTTGCCTTGCAGATACATGCACAGGCGTTCGAGGCCATAGGTTATCTCGACGCTGGTGGGCGCGAGGTCGATGCCCCCGACCTGCTGGAAATACGTGAACTGTGTCACTTCCATGCCGTTGAGCCATACTTCCCAGCCAAGACCCCACGCGCCCAGAGTGGGCGATTCCCAGTCATCCTCGACGAAGCGGATATCATGGGCGGCAGGGTCGATGCCAAGGGCGCGCAGGCTGCCAAGATAAAGCTCCTGCACGTTGTCGGGGGAGGGCTTCAGGATGACCTGAAACTGGAAGTAGTGTTGCAGCCTGTTGGGGTTCTCGCCGTAGCGCCCGTCGGTGGGACGGCGTGAGGGTTCGACATAGGCCACGTTCCACGGTTCGGGTCCGATGACGCGCAGGAAGGTGGACGGGTTGAACGTACCCGCGCCGCACTCGACGTCGATGGGCTGCGTGATGACACAACCGCGGCTTGCCCAGTAGTTCTGCAACGTGAGAATGACATTCTGAAAATGCATAGTGTTCCCCTGAACGGTTCTGCCGACGCGCGACGGCGCGCGGGGCCGCCTAGAGACGACGGAAGGTGCCGTTCTCCCAGGTCAGACCGATATGGTACTGGATGAAGCCATCCACGGCGCGCGAACACTCGCGACGCCCTGTCGGCGAGAAGCAGAGCTCCGACCACCGAAGCGGTGAATTGTCCTGCACAAAGCGCAAAGCGTCAAGCGTTTCACGAGAGATGGCGACGGTCGCCCCGGTGGGTGCCGAACATCGTCCGCAATAGAGCACGCCGTCACGGACATGGAACCGGGCGCCTCCATCCTTCGCAGTCCCGTCGAACGGTTCGCCGCAACTGGCGCAGCTTTCAAAACGGGGGGCATACCCCTGTTCGAAAGCGAACCGCGCCCGAAAGAGAAGGGGCAGCAAAGGCGGCACGACATCAACCGTCTCAAGGAGTTCGAGCATCTCAAGGGTCAGTGTGAAGGCGGAATCCGCCCCATCAGGCCCTGCCCCCAGTGCTTCGATGAAGCGAAGACAATTGACGGCTACGCCGTACCTGCGCCAGTCACGCCGCAGCCTGTCGGGCCCCTTGAGCAGGGTCGCCTCCTGCAACGACTGGTACAGGCCTCCCCGTGTGCCCTGCACACGCATGAGCACCACGTTGAAGATGTCGAGACAACCGCAAAAACGTCGCCTGCTACGGCAACCGCCGAAGGCGAAAGCCGAGATGATCCCCCGCTGACGACAAAGGAAGCGGACCCACAGATCCGCTTCCCTGAATCGTCCAACACGAAGGACCAGTGCCTGGTCGGTGAAATCCATTCCTACTCGCTGGGCGGGAACGTCAGCGTCTTCACCTGCCCCGGCTCGCCCGGTGCGCCCATGTCCTTTCCGTCAAAGCGCACGTTGACGCCACCGGCATTGCCGAGTTTGAGGGACAGCGACCTGGAGAAGGTCAGGGCGAAGGTCTCGCCCTTGCGCAACGAGAACTGCCGGACATCGGCATTGTCAGCGGTGGAATGCACCCAGCATTCGGCGACCGCAGTCACGATGATACGATGCTTCCCGGCGGGGGGCAGGGCCCCTGCGTCATCACCCTGCTGGGGGACGAGGACTTCTTTCGCCTTCTGTTCCGGCGTGGGGGAACCGAGCAATTTGTCTGCCATGGCAGAGGAAGATGCATTGCTTGCAGTGACCGGCTGTTCAGGTGCTACGGGTTTTGCCCCGTCGGCAGCCCCTGCAGCCGGGACAGCAGGAACAGCACCATCCACAGTGGGAGGAACGCTCTCTTCGGTCGACGTGGGCGGCGCAGGTACGACCTGTTGCGGTGCCGGTTCCACGAAAGGCGCCGTCCCGGTCACTGCCGGCATCTGCTCACGCGCACTTTTCTGCTTGTAGTACCAGTACCCGGCGAACATGAGGCCGCAGGCAACCAGACCGAGTGTCAGCAACACCCCGGCCCGTCTACCCCGCCCGCTCACGGGTTCTACCACACCGGGATTCTCGACAAGATCTTCCTGAATCTCGCATGGGTAGACAGAATCGACCACCTCTGCGACGATACCCGGAGTGATACCGAGCATCGAAGCGTAGGCCTTGATGAAACCACGGGCATAGACCGCATGCGGCAGGTCGTCCACATCGCCCTGTTCTATGGCACGCAGAATACGCGCAGAGACTTTGAGGCGAGTCGCCACCAGGTCGAGAGAAAAACCTCTCGCCTCACGCTCCTCGCGGAGCATGAGGCCGAGTTCTTGTAGCGTCATTTCGCGTCCTTACAATTCGAATCCACGTTCATCCGCAACCGACCGCGACCGTCATCGCAGCCATCGGAGCAGCGGACTTTTTTCGTGCCTTTCCAACTAGATACGGATGTCGATGACCGCGCGCGACCGCAGCTGGCCAATGTACTCCTGCAAACGCTCCTGCATCTTCGGCTCACGGAGGATGTTCTCGATTTCCTCGGCAACATCGTCAAGCGCCTGCCCCTTGCCCTCGTTCGAAGCTACGAGTTGCAGCACCGCCTTGCGCCCTTCTACGAGAAACACCCTGGAGACATCACCGGGCTTGAGTTCCGAGAGGGTGTCGCGCCATTCCATGGAAAGGTCGCTCCAGAGCAGGTCCCCGATGACCCCGCCGTTCTGCGGGTTGGGGCCGATGGAGTGGCGGGCGGCGAGGTCGGCGAAGGTCATGGCTCCGCTCTTGACCTGTGCGGCAAGCGCGTCCGCGTCATCACGCGGGGGGAAGATGACGAGGCCAAGACGCACCTTGCGCCCGGACACGAACTGCCCCTTGTGCGCCTCATAGTATTTGGCGATTTCGTCGCGAGTGACAACCACCTTACGGGCAATCATGAGACCCAGCAACCTGTGACGCAGAATCCCGCGGCGGATGCGCTCTCGCATGAGGTCTGCGGAAAGCCCCTGCTGCGCGAGCTGCCGTTCGAACTGCTCAGGCGCAAGCTGGCTGCGCTGGACGATCTTGCGATATTCGTTGTCGACTTCCGAGTCCTGCACAGTGATCTTGAGGCGCTCGGCCTCCTGCGAGATGAGAATGTCGGAGATCATGCTGTCGAGCACGTTCCGGGTGATGCGGCGCACGGGCTCGGCGTCTGCATCTCGCACGGGGTCGAGTCCGGCCCGGAGAATCTCCGGCGCGGCCTGAGCCTGCACGTCGAAGTATGTGATCATCTCGCCGTTGACGACGGCGGCTATCCTGTTGAGCGAATCGGCTGCCGCGCCGGTGGCCGAAAGGCAGAGCACAAGGGCGGCAAGAAGGAGACTGCGTATAGAGGACAAGGAGGACTCCTGTACGTTGGCGAAAAAGAACCCCCGGCCCCGGTGGCACGGGAAGACCCTAGGTAGGCCACCATGTAATCCCTTTTCGGGAAACATGCAACGCAACCCCATAATCTGTTTTAATTCAGACAAGATACGCAAATCGAGACTAGCGTTGTGCGGCCCCGCCGCCACCCGGGACAGCCTCCTTGGTACCGGCAAGGTGCTGTGAAACCCGCACCTTCGCCCCGGCAAGGTTGCGCTCCACCCAGACATCGAACGCGGCATCGAGCTTCTCTTCCAGCAAACGCCGCTCGATGACCGGGTACGCATCGACGACTGACATGTCCTGCGCGGGCAACGATTCGATGAGCCTGAAGGCCACCCAGCGCCCTTCAAAGGCGATGGGAGGCGACACGCCACCCGGCTTGAGAGCAGCCAACGCTTTCTGCCACGCAGCCGGAATCCTGTCGCGGCGTATGAGCAGTTCGTTCCCTGACATGCCGGGAAACGCCTTTTCCACCTCTTCTGGCGCAGCCCCCGAGGCGACAGCACCCGCAGCGGCTTCGACCCCCTCTCGGGTATCGCCCTCGACCATGATAAACCGTACCCGGGCAGCCAGCCTGAACTCCCCCTGATGCCCCCGGTACCATGACTCCACCTCCTCGAGGGATATAGCCACTTCGGAGCGGAGGACGACCTGTGCGAACTTGGTCAGCGCCAGCCTGCGGCGGAGCATCTCACGCCAGACCTCGAGGTCGAGGTAGTCCTCCACGAGGGCGGCCTCGAACATGCCCTCCGGATAGTCGCCGCGCACCTCGGCTTCTGCAGCCCCGAGTTCGGCATCCGTGACGGAAGCCCCGACAGCCGCCAGCTTCTGCAACACGAGTTCCTGCACCACAAGGTCGGCTAGCACAGCCCCGTACTGGCTTCGCAGGGCCTCCACCGAAGGTCCCTCGGCCCCGGTCCACGACTGGGCATAGGCATCATGCGTGGCCTGCAACAGCTTCATGTTGACCGGATGCCCGTTGACGGTGGCGACCACACCGGGTGGAAGCGCATCATCTGCGCAGCCGCCAGCAGACAGCAGCAGGGTGACCGCCAGCACCTGCAGGACGGCAAGGACACCGCGACGGGAACAACAGCACAAGCCCATGGGCACCGCCTTATGCCGACGAAGGGGTTGAATCGGGGACAAGCCGGAAGAGTTCGCCGCGCATCGCGTCAAGTCGTGCCCCGGCTGCAAGCCCGGTGTCAAGCCGCCATTCGAGAGTTGCAGGGGGCTGGAGTCTCGCCCTGTCCGCATGCTGGCCGACCCACTCGATGAGCCTGCCGATATCCACGGCGGTCTGACGTTCGTCCCAGACGAGGCGCACCTTGTCGGGGTAGATGTCCGCCCGCTGGACCTGCATGCGACGCAATTGCCGCTTGAGAACGAGCAACGCGAGAAACGTCTCCAACTCGGGGGGGAACACACCGTACCGGTCGCGCATCTCCATCTCGATGTCCTGCTGGGCTGCGGCATCGGTCGCCGAAGACAGCGCCTTGTAGAACCGGAGACGGTCACGGGCGTCTTCGATGTAGCCTTCAGGGATATGCGCGGGGATGCCGATGTTGAGTTCCGTCTCGACGCTTTCGCGCGGCGGGTCACCCTTGAGGCGAGTCACGGCCTCTTCGAGCATCTCAAGGAACAGTTCAAGCCCCACGCGCGTCATGTGCCCGGACTGGGCCTCGCCGAGGATGTTCCCCGCACCACGGATACGAAGGTCCTCCATGGCGACCTGAAAGCCCGCGCCGAGATAGTCCATATCGAGGATGACACGCATGCGCTCGCGTGCGATGTCGGACAGGTTGTCCGCATCAGGCACGACGAAGATGGCATACGCCTGCCTGTCAGACCGCCCGACGCGTCCGCGCAACTGGTACAGCTGGCCGAGGCCGAACATCTGCGCCTGGTCGACGATGAGGGTGTTGGCACGCGGGAAGTCCAGCCCGGATTCGACGATGGCGGTGCACACCAGCACATCGAGTTCGCCATGCCAGAAACGGTGCATGGTCTCTTCCAGCGCGCGTTCGGTCATCTGGCCGTGGGCCATACCCACCCGTGCGTCCGGCACGAGCTTGCGTACGTATTCCGTCGTGCGTTCAAGCCCTTGCACCCTGTTGTGCACCCAGAAGACCTGCCCTTCTCGGGCGATCTCCCGCTCAAGTATGGACTTGAGGGCCGCATCATCACGTTCGATGAGCGCGGTTGCCACGGGCTTTCGTTCCGGGGGCGCGGTCTCGATGACGGAAAGCTCGCGAATGCCCGACATGGACAACTGAAGCGTACGGGGAATGGGTGTCGCCGTCAGGGTCAGCGCATCGACGTTGCGCCTGAACTGCTTGAGCTTCTCCTTGTGCCGCACGCCGAAGCGCTGTTCTTCGTCGAGAACGAGCAGGCCGAGGTTGGGCAGTCGCACGTCATCGGACAGCAGCCTGTGCGTTCCGATGAGGATGTCGACATGCCCCTTGGCGGCAGCCGCAAGCACTTCGGTCTGCTTCTGCTTGCTCACGAAACGGCTCAACATCCCGACATTGACGGGAAAACCCGCGAGCCTGCTGCGAAAGGTCTGGTAATGCTGCTCTGCAAGCACCGTCGTCGGACAGAGCAAGGCCACCTGCCGTCCCTCGGAGGCGGCACGGAAGGCGGCGCGCAACGCGACCTCGGTCTTGCCGAAGCCCACGTCGCCACATACGAGGCGGTCCATGGGCACGGGCTTGTCCATATCCTCGAGCACGTCCTGTATGGCGCGCGCCTGGTCGGGGGTCTCCTCGAAGCCGAACGACGCCTCGAACTCGCGGTACAACTCCCCGATGGGGCCATAGGTGTAGCCCTTGGCAATCTTGCGGTAGGCGTACATCTCGACGAGGTCGGCGGCGATCTTTTCGATGGCCTTGCGGGCCTTGTCCTTGCTGGACTGCCACGCCCCGCCGCCAAGCCTGTCAAGCGAGGGCTTCGTGTCATCGGCCCCCTTGAAACGCTGCACCAGTGAAAGCCGGTCGACCGGAAGATAGAGCCTGTCGTCACCTGCATACTCGAGCAGCAGGAAATCGTTACCGACCCCGCCAAGGTCCATGCGCTCAAGACCAACGAAACGGGCCACACCATAATCACGGTGTACGAGCAGGTCGCCCGGCTGAAGCCCTTCATGCTTGTCGAGTCCACGGAAGGCACCGGAGGCGACACGTGCCGAGCGGTCGGTCTTGGGCTGGAGGACATCCTCACCGATGACAAGCGTCCCGTCCCACGCGAGTTCGACGCCCGCACGGTACGGGGCCACGACCGCCATCAGCCCCCTGCCCTTGGGGTCGTAGCGCAACGTCGGCGTGATACCGTCCTGCTCGGCTAGCTTCAGGAACTTGCGCCTGCCACGTTCATTGCCGAAGCAGAGCAGCACACGGGCATGTGTCGCCACGAACCTGTGGAGTCCCGCGACAAGCGCTTGCCATGGGCGGTCTCGTGCATCAGGGGCCGGGAACAGGTCGACAAACCCGTGGAGTTTGCGCTCCGGCATGTCCACGCCAGTGCGCTCGACCCCCATCACCAGCGGCTCGAATCCCGCAGAGTCCTTCTCTTCGTACAACTGGCGCACGGGTGCCGCGTCACGCAGGACGAGTCCCCGGGGCTGTCTTGCCCCGCCCTCCTCGGCCTGCTTGTCGAAAAGGGCCTCCCAATTCTGCTGCGCCGCCTCGACAGCGTCGACCAGTTCCTTCCGGCCAGGCAGTATCCATGCGGCATCGCGCGGTAGCCATTCCTCGACGACCGTAGGTGCCTCGTAATAGGCACCGGGCATGAGCCCTTCGCCATGGCGCTCGATACCGCGAAGCAGCCCGGCGTACTGTTCTTCGGTGAGCATGCCCTTGGAGAAAAGTCGCTTCCACCGCGCTGTGGCCTTGCTGCGCAGTTCGGCACTGAGCACGACGGGCGACACGGGCAGGAGCACCATCTCGTCCAGCTTGCCGAGAGAGCGCTGGTTCGACGCATCGAAAAGGCGAATCTCCTCCAGCGTCTCGCCGAAGAACTCCAAACGGAGAGGACGTTCGTAGCCTGGGGGGTAGATATCGACGATATCGCCACGCACGGCGATTTCGCCGGGACGCGAAACCATCTGCACCCTGTCGAATCCCCAGTCCACCGCCTGTTCGAGCACCAACTCGGGCGCCATCTCGTCGCCGCAGGCAAGCGTCAGCTCATGCGAGGCGAAAAGGTCTGCCGGGGGCAATTTCGAGAGGAAGTTATCGACCGTGATGAGCACGCCTTGCGGCACACGTTTCTGCCCAAGGGCAAAGAGGGCTGCCATGCGGCTTGCCCACGCATCACGGTTGCGCGCCCCGAGTGGGTGCTGCGGCATGACCACCCAGCGCGATTCCCAGCGGGGCTTCACCAGCGGGGAGTCACCAGCCGAGGCGTCAGGCGAGAACAAGGTGAGCAGACCGCGGGCGAGGGCAAGTTCTTCCGCATCGCGGACGACCATGACGGCACTGCGACCGGCGTCGAGCACGGCGTTGCCCAGACGCGCTGCCGTCGCCATCCCGCTACGTGTTACTTCGATGTGTCCACAGCCCTTGCTGGCCAACTTGCGGACGAGTGCGGCGAAATCCAACATGAACTCCTGCGGCGCATGTACGGCAAAAAGCCGCCGAAGCTGAAGCCCGGCGGCGTATTGCCAGAAGACATCCTGTTGCTACAACTGGCTTATGGCTCCGATATCGTCGTTGGAAAGGAGCCTGTCGAGGTCGAGCAGGATAAGCAGCCTGTCCTGCAACTTCCCGACGCCGCTGATGTATTCGGATTCGAGGCCCGCAACGACTGGTGGCGGCGGCTCGACCGTGCTGGCGGGAATGCGCAGCACCTCCGACACGGAGTCGACCACAAAACCGACGATCATGTTATTGATCTCGATGACAATGATACGCGTATGCTTGTCATGGGTCTTCGAGTCGAGCCCGAAGCGCCTGCGCAGGTCGATGATGGGTATGACCTTGCCCCGCAGGTTGATGACACCCTCGACGAACTCGGGGGCGCGCGGGACCTTGGTGATTTCCATCGTGCGGATGATTTCCTGAACCTTCAGGATATCCACACCGAACTCCTCTTCACCGATGCTGAACGTCACCAGTTGGAGAAGTTCGTCATCCTGTCTCTTCTGGGTAGCTTCCATACCCTAATCCTCCTTGCTAGGTGCGCAACGCCGATGGCGATGCGGCATCAGGCCTACTGATTACACATGTTAGGCGTAACGTGCGCCCTTGGCAACAGGTTTGCCCACAAAACACGCAAACTACGGGGCTTGCCAAAGGGCTGCCCCCCGGCTACAACGCAGGGGTCGACGGGGTTCCCCCGTCACGTGCGACCTTCCACCGCAGCCTTTCAGGAGTGCCGCAGATGGCCCGACTCTTCCCGTTCCCGGACGACCTTCCACTTTCCATGCAAATCCGGTCGCTCGGCGACGAAGAACTGCTCGACTTCTGGGAGGAAACCCAGTTCGTGAGCAGATTCCTCGAAGAGGATCAAATGCACGAGGTGACCCTCACCCCCGATTATGAACGCCTCATCCTGCAGGAGTTGCAATTGCGCTCCTGCAAGCGATGTGCTGAGCGTCGCCCCTAGCCCTTTTCCGAATCGACCGACTGCAAGAGCCCCGCACTGCGGGGCTTCTGTTTTATGTCTCGAATAACGGCGATGGTCACATGGTCGGCAAGCCCGCCCTTCGCTACCACCACTCCATCCTTCCTTCACGCATCGCGTCACGAAAACAGCGGCTGAAGCCTGCGAACGCCCCGGAGACGCAGCCCAAGGGGTCGTAAGGACTCTTTCAGCAGCCGCCTGTGCCACGCGCGGCGGGACGGCAGGCAGACAATACATGCTGAAAGCCCCTCCGCCTGTCGGCGGAGGGGCTTTGCGTCAAACTGTCCGGGCGGCGGATGCCGTCGACGGGGCGAGGCAGGTCACACGGGCTCCAGCCCGCCCAGAGTCAATGCCAGCTAGACGACATCCTTGCGCCCCACGCAGAAGTAGGCGAAGCCAGCCTCTGCCATGTTGCGGGGAGCATACAGATTGCGCCCGTCGAAAAGGATGGGGGCGGTGAGCGACGCCTTCACCCTGTCGAAGTCGGGATTGCGGAACTGGTTCCACTCCGTGATGACGAGCAGCGCCTGTGCGCCTTCGCACGCGGCGTACTGGTCGCCGACGATCTCGACGAGGTCGTTGCCTTCAAGCAGACGGCGGGCATTGTCGGCAGCCACAGGGTCGTAGGCGCGCACACGCATACCGAGGGCCGTAAGCTCTTCGATGACCGACAGCGAGGCGGCTTCGCGCATGTCGTCGGTGTTGGCCTTGAACGCGAGGCCCCACAGTGCGAGCGTCTTCCCGGCAACGCCCCCCTGCGGCTCGAAATAGGCTGCGATGCGCTTCGCCATGGAACGCTTCTGGCGGGCGTTGACGCTCTCCACGGCCTCGAGGAGTTCCGGTTTGAAGTCCGCATCATGGGCCGTGTGGATGAGTGCCTTCACGTCCTTGGGGAAGCATGAACCGCCATAGCCAACACCGGGATAGATGAAATGATAGCCGATGCGGTGGTCGGAACCGATGCCGACGCGCACATCACGCACATCCGCCCCCACCTTCTCGCAGATACCAGCGATTTCGTTGATGAACGAGATCTTGGTGGCAAGCATGCAGTTGGCGGCGTACTTGGTCATCTCCGCGCTACGGATGCTCATGACGATGAGCTTGTCACGGCTGCGGGCGAACGGGGCATAGAGCTCCTTGAGCTTCTCGGCGGTACGCTCGGAATCGGTGCCGACGATCACGCGGTCGGGCTTCATGAAGTCGCTGACCGCGTCGCCCTCTTTCAGGAACTCGGGGTTCGACACCACATCGAAGGCGATATCAGCGCCACGCGACGCGAGTTCCTCGGCGATGAGGCTGCGCACACGGTCGGCGGTGCCCACCGGCACGGTGGACTTGTCGACCACGATGAGCGGTGCCTGCATGTGACGCCCTATCTGGCGTGCCACCTCCTCGACGAAGCACAGGTCGCAGGAACCGTCGTCGCGCGAGGGCGTGCCCACGGTGATGAATGCGAACTGCGCACCGGCAAGCCCTTCGGCAAGATTCGTGGTGAAGGTAAGGCGACCGTCGGCATAGTTACGCTGCACAAGGGTCTCAAGCCCCGGCTCGTAGATATGCACCTTGCCTGCGCGCAACGTGGCGACCACTTCGGGGTTCACGTCGACGCAACGCACGTCGTTGCCCATTTCGGCGAAGCACGCCGCACTCACAAGACCGACATAACCAGTACCGACAATACAAACCTTCATGGTATCCTCTTCAATAAGTTAGGGGGACGCAGTCAGGCGTCCGAGGGTGCAATTACCCGCCACATCCGGCTTCGTCAACGCCGCGAGTATTGACTTCTCGCCGCGCGGGCGAGAACATCGCGCCAAACAACGCACTTTCAGGAGAAACTCCATGCCCATACTCGTAGTCAACGTCGACCATGTGGCCACCCTGCGGCAGCAACGCCTCGGCATCGAACCAGACCCCGTAACCGCCGCGCACATGGCCGAACTTGCAGGCGCACGGGGCATCATAGTGCACCTGCGCGAAGACCGCCGCCACATACAGGACAGGGACGTGTCGCTCTTGCGGCAGACGCTGAAGACCCGCCTGCACCTCGAAATGGCAGCTACCGAAGAGATGCAGGGCATCGCCCTTGCCGAGAAGCCGCACATGGTCTGCCTCGTCCCTGAAAAACGGGAAGAACTCACCACCGAAGGCGGCCTCGTGGTGGCTGGGCGCGTGGACTTCCTTCAGGCATATGTAAAGCCGTTCCACGAAATCGGTATCGCCACCAGCCTGTTCATAGAGGCCGACCCCGACCAGATTCGCGCAGCCGCACGCGTCGGGGTCACCCATGTGGAACTGCATACAGGGCACTTCGCCGACGCGCCCGACGCCGCAGAACGCAAGCGCCAGCGTGACGCCATCGTCGCCGGCATCGGCCTTGCCCGCACACTGGGGCTCAAGGTCAACCTCGGGCACGGCCTCAACTACGATAACATCTTCGACTTCGAAGCCGTACCCGGCATCTGCGAATTCTCCATCGGACACTCCATCGTCTCGCGCGCCGTGCTCACGGGCTTCGGCCCGGCGGTGCGCGACATGGTCGACATCATCAACCGCTTCCCCGGGTAATGGCAAAGGGATGATCGTCGGCATAGGCATCGACATCACCGAAATCGACCGTATAGCCAAGGGCTGGGGCCGCTTCGGAGACAGGTTCGCCCGACGGATCCTGCATCCGCATGAAGTGGTGCGCATGCCCGCGGCGAACCCTGTCGCCTTCCTTGCCGGACGCTTCGCCGTCAAGGAAGCGGCAGTGAAGGCCCTCGGCACCGGATTCAGTGGCGGTATCGGGCCACGCGACATCGAAGTCGGCGTGGCCCCCGCAGGGGCACCGCAACTGGTCTTGCATGGCAAGGCGGCTGCCCGCATGGAGGCACTCGGCGCGACGCGGACCCACGTTTCGCTGACCCACGGCAGGGACACGGCAGCCGCTGTCGTCATACTGGAGTCCTGAACCGGGGACGACGGGCCGCCGTCCCGCATAGAGACAGCCCTCGCTCGCAAGCCGACGGATTCGAGGTCACCTATCGGACGCGACATGCGACGTGCAGCACCATCACGCTGTCGGAGGACACATGTTCACCCCCCTGCCCACGCCCGAAGAGATGTCCGCATGGGACGCCGCGACCATACGGCTTGGCCTTCCGGCCATGGTACTCATGGAGAACGCCGCACGTGAAGCGCTGGACGTGCTGCGCACGTCTTGCGGCCCGCTGCGGCACAGGCGCGTCATCCTGTTCATGGGGGGCGGCAACAACGGCGGAGACGCCGCCGCCGTGGCCCGCGGCCTGCACGACCTCGGGGCCTGCACCCTGCTTGTGCACACCAGACCGTTACGCGCCTACAGGGGCGAAACGGCAGCCCACCTGCGCCTCGCACTGCGTTGCGGCGTTCCGGCGATTGATGCCTCGTCATGGCTGAAACTCGCCGTCAGGGCCAATGCCCCCTTTGCGCCGTGGCACAACGCCATGGCCGCGGCGCGAAAGCAAAAGGCGCAGACGGCGCACGACGGCGCGCAAGGGAATCCCCCCGCCAGACTGTATGGGACAGTGCAAGACGATACCGCGCCTGCGCCCCCCCGGCGTAGAGACGCGACAATCGACTACACGCAAGCACCACTCCCTCCCGTCATCGTCGACGGATTGCTGGGCACGGGCTTGCGCGGGCCCGTACGTGAGCGGGAGAGGGCCCTCATCCGTGCCATCAACGCCTTGCGTGATGAGGGTGCCCATGTGTTCTCGCTCGACATCCCTTCCGGGGTTGACGGTCTTACGGGGAGACCTGCGCCTGAAGCGGTCCATGCCCACGTCACCGTCACCTTCGAGGCACCCAAGACAGGAATCGTACTCCCTGAAGCACGCTGCCATGTCGGCGCACTCCACGTGCGCCCCATCGGCATACCCCGCACGGTGCGTTCCACCCCGACGCGCTTCCGCCTGATGACCGACGACTGCACGAAGGTGATGCCCGTCCCGCGCGACGACATGCACAAAGGCACGGCAGGCCATGTGCTCATCATCGGCGGTTCACCGGGGTTGACCGGGGCACCGCATCTCGCGGCGCGCGCGGCACTCCGGGGCGGGGCGGGCTTCGCCACCATCGCCACCCCCGGCAGTCTCGCCACCGAAGCCAAGTGCGCCTCGCCGGATGTCATGACCCTGCCCCTCGGCGTTGCCGCCACATGGCCTGACACACCCGATGAAGCCCTGATGTCGCTGATACGCCGCTGTTCCGTGCTGGTCGTCGGCCCCGGCATGGGGCGGACACCGCAAGCCGCCGCATTCGCGTCACGCCTGCTGGCAGTCCGGCACCGCCCGCCCGCCATCGTCGACGCCGACGCACTGCATGCACTCGCAACGGGAGGCATCGCACTTGATTTGATAGCTGAAACGGATATTGTGACTCCTCATCCCGGTGAGGCAGCACTGCTTCTCGGGTGGGAGACGGCCGACATCCAACGCGACAGGCCCGCGGCACTGGCCGCACTCATGTCGCGTCTGCACTGCACGGTCATCCTCAAGGGAGCCTGTACGCTCACAGGTTCCCCGGGGCTGCCTGTCACCGTCTCCCCGCGTATGGCGTCCACCCTTGCCGTTGCCGGTTCAGGCGACGTGCTCGCCGGTCTTGCCGGTGCACTGGTGGCGCAAGGCGCAACGTCGCCCATTGCGGCCTGTTTGAGTGTCAACATCCACGGCAAGGCAGGAGAGATGCTGCTCGAAGGCCATCCGCAACGCGGATGCCTCGCCTCCGACATAGCAGACGCCCTGCCCCGTGCGCGCAAGGAGCTTTGCCATGCTTAAAGCCAGAGACATCATGACCGCTTCGCCCGTGACGGTAGCTCCCGACACCGAAATCGCCAAGGCCGCCCGCATCCTCGTCGAACGCAAGTTCAACGGTCTGCCTGTCGTTGACGATTCGGGACGCCTTGTCGGCGTCATCTGCCAGAGCGACCTCATCACCCAGCACAAGAAGCTCAACATCCCCTCGTTCTTCACCGTGCTCGACGGCTTCATCCCCCTGACCTCCATGTCGGAACTGGATGAGCAGATGCGCCGCATCTCCGCGACCATCGTCAAGCACGCCATGACCGCCGACCCCGTCACCGTGACGCCCGAGACCGCCATCGACGAGATCGCCTCGCTGATGGTCGACTCGAAGCTCCACACCCTGCCTGTCGTCGAGAACGGCAAGCTCGTCGGCGTCATCGGCAAGGAAGACCTGCTACGCACCCTCGCGGGAGCCTAGCGGAGACGCACCGTGCGTTTCCATCTTCCCGGCCCTGAAGATACGGTAAGGCTCGGCAGGGCGCTGGCGAAAGCGCTGCTGCAAATCGACGGCCTGCGCGTGGTACTGCTTGCCGGAACCCTCGGTTCCGGCAAGACGACCATGACGCGCGGGCTTGTGGCTGAACTCCCCGGTGGCGGCATGGCCGAGGTGAGCAGCCCGAGCTTCAACATCTGCAACCTCTATCCCACCACTCCGCCAACGGCCCACTTCGATCTGTACAGGCTCGAAGGCAACGAGCCGGATGACGCACTGCTCGACCTCATCGACGAGGGCGAGAGCATCATCCTCATCGAATGGGCCGAACACCTGCCGGAGTATGCCCTGCCTCCCGTATGGCTGCGCCTTGCATGGCACGCCGCGGGAGAAGGACGCATCGTCGAGGCACACGGCAACGGTGCCCCGGCGCTGGTGGCTCTGGACATGGTGGCCGCCGGGGTTCCAGACCTCGTGCAGCCTTGAGGGATCGGGCGGGCGGGCCGTCCACTCCCGGTTTCCCTACCAACGCAAAGGATTCGGTATGCGTATTCTGGTGCAGAAGTTCGGCGGAACCTCCGTCGCCAACCTCGAATGCATGAAGCAGGTGCGCGCGAAGGTGCTGGCGGCGCGTGAGCGCGGCTACAAGGTCGTAGTAGTACTCTCCGCCATGTCCGGCGAGACCAACAGATTGCTCGCCCTCGCCGACGAGTGGTCGTCCGAGCCCGACCCGGCCGAGACGGACGCGCTCGTGGTCACCGGCGAACAGGTCTCCATCGCGCTGTTCTCCATGTTGCTCAAGGACTCGGGCATAAAGGCCCGGTCGTTCCTCGGCTTCCAGATTCCCATCGTCACCTCCGACACCTTCGGCAGTGCGCGCATCCTGTCCATCGACGACAGCCGCCTGCGGGCCGAACTCGAGACCCACGACGTACTCGTCGTGGCGGGCTTTCAGGGCTGCACCGCAGATGGAAGGCTCACCACGCTGGGGCGCGGCGGGTCAGACACCTCAGCCGTGGCCCTCGCGGCAGCGCTGGGGTCGGTCGAGTGCGAAATATACACCGACGTCGACGGGGTCTACACCACCGACCCCAATCTCTGCTCCACGGCGCGCAAGCTCGATCGCATCACCTATGACGAGATGCTCGAAATGGCGAGCATGGGCGCCAAGGTGCTTCAGATTCGCTCCGTCGAGTTCGCCAAGAAATACAACGTGCCCGTGCACGTTCGCTCAACCTTCACCGACACCACAGGAACCCTGGTCACACAGGAGGACTCCAGCATGGAAGCCGTACTCGTCTCCGGCATCGCATATGACAAGGATCAGGCACGCATCACCCTGCGCAGCGTCCCCGACAGGCCGGGCGTGGCTGCCGCCATCTTCGTACCGCTGTCCACCAACGGCGTCGTCGTGGACATGATCGTGCAGAACCCCAGCCGAGAAGGCGTGACCGACATGACCTTCACCGTCCCGCGCAAGGACCTCAAGAAGACCCTCACCCTCATGGAGGGCATCAGGGAAGAGACCGAGGCCCTTGAAGTGCTGCATGACGTGAGCGTCGCCAAGGTGTCCGCCATCGGCGTGGGAATGCGCAACCATTCGGGCGTGGCAGCCAAGGCCTTCGCCGCCCTGCGCAAGGAGAACATCAACATTCTCATGATCAGTACGTCCGAGATCAAGATCACCTGCCTCATCGAGGAGAAGTACACCGAACTCGCCGTTCGCGTCCTGCATGACGCCTTCGGCCTTTCCAGCAACACGGAGCATTGATCACGGAGCAGACCATGAGGCGACAGATCCACCTTTACGACACGACACTGCGGGATGGCTCGCAGTCCGAGGACATCAACCTCAATACCCCGGACAAGCTCAAGATTGCGCTGCGCCTTGATGAACTGGGCATCGCGTACATCGAGGGCGGCTGGCCGGGGTCCAATCCGGTGGACGTCGCCTTCTTCAAGGAAATTCGCAACTACAACCTCAAGCAGGCGAAGATCAGCGCCTTCGGCAGTACGCACCATCCGTCGCATACCGCCGAGAACGACCCCAACCTGAAGGCCATCGCGGCGGCACGCACCGACGCCGCCGCGATCTTCGGCAAGTCGTGCGAGCGCCATGCGCGTGAGGCCCTGCGCCTTGACGGACGACGCAACCTCGACATCATCCACGACTCCATCGCCTTCCTGAAGAAGCAGGTCGCCGAGGTGTTCTTCGATGCCGAGCACTTCTTCGACGGGTACAGACACAATGCCGCCTACGCCCTCGAAGTGCTGCGACGCGCCCATGAAGCCGGAGGCGACGTGCTGGTACTGTGCGACACCAACGGCGGAACCCTGCCCCACGAGGTGCACGACATCGTCACCGCCGTGCGCGAGCAGCTGCCGGAGGCGAAACTCGGCATCCATGCCCATAACGACTGTGAAGTCGCCGTCGCCAACAGCATCGCGGCCGTCCAGGCAGGGGCCGTTCAGGTACAGGGCACCATGAACGGCGTGGGTGAACGCTGCGGCAACGCCAACCTCTCGTCGGTCATCCCCATTCTCGAACTCAAGAGCGCCGGGGCGTACGCCTGCCTGCCGGAAGGCAGGTTACAGCAACTCACCGCCGTGTCCTCCTATGTCTCGGAGGTGACCAACCTGCCGCCCTTCAGCCGGCAGCCCTTCGTGGGGCGTTCTGCCTTCGCCCACAAGGGGGGGGTGCATGTGAGTGCGGTGAACCGCAATGCCACACTCTACGAACACATCACCCCCGAGTCGGTGGGCAACCACCAGAGAGTGCTCATCACCGAACTTGCGGGACGCAGCAACATCGTCTCGCTGGCGCGTCGCTTCGGGTTCCATCTGGACAAGGATGAGCCCGTTGTGAAGGGCCTCATGAACGAGCTGAAGAAGAAGGCCAGCCTCGGCTACGACTACGCAGCGGCGGAAGCCAGCGTGGAGTTGCTCCTGCTGCGCAAGCTGGCACGGCGCGGGGTTCGCGAGTTCTTCAAGCTCATCCAGTTCAGGGTACTCGAATCGAAGCAGGAGAACGACCTCGAGCCCATGTCCGAAGCCTCGGTCATGGTCGAGGTCGAGGGCATCATCGAACACACGGCAGCCACCGGGCGCGGCCCGGTGAACGCCCTCGACAACGCCTTGCGCAAGGCGCTGTCGAGCTTCTACCCGCGCATCCGCGAGATGCGCCTGCTGGACTTCAAGGTACGGGTGCTCACCGGGACGGAGACCGACGGTGGTACCGCCTCCACCGTGCGGGTGCTCATCGAATCGGGTGACGCAGACAGCCGTTGGGTGACAGTGGGCGTGTCCTACAACATCATCGAAGCCAGCTGGCAGGCCCTTGCCGACTCGATGACGTACAAACTCTACAAAGACGAACATGTCCAACGGGGCATGACAGATTGACCACGGGGCCGTAGGCGGGCGCATCGGTCCGCTTACGGCCTTCACATCCCCACCAGTGCATCTTCGGATGCCCCCCCACATTCCTGACTCATCCATGACACGGCCGTGTTCGTGGATGTCGATGCTTCATCCACCATGCCCCACCCGCAGATGGACATGCCTCCCACTAAGACGAAAGCGGACGGGGGGCTACGCGGTGGTTGCCCGTCCTCTCTCGCAGCACCACCAATGCGAGCTATATATTTCACAAATAGCTTGCCCCATCTATCACAAGCCTTCTTCGCACCAACCTTTCTAGAATGACACAAATCGGACATAATGTAGCACGAAGCATCCCGTTTGCGCGCCCAATCGTCGCTTGCAATGCTGTTGCATCACCTTTTTCGATGAAAAGCTGCTCTCGCTATCGGCATTCCGTTGACACATCTTTTTGAGGGCAGGTATTCCAGAAGAGCAAGCACGTTACGTTGCATTCACTCTATTGGCTGGCACTGCAAACGCCAAACGAAGGAGGCAGGGATGAGTCTCACAAGGCGTGATTTCGTCAAACTGTGCACGGGCACGGTAGCAGGGTTCGGGATATCCCAGATGTTCCACCCCGCTGTCCATGAAGCCCTTGCCGGTACCCTCACCGGCGAACGCCCCCCGGTCTTCTGGCTTCAAGGCCAGGGCTGCACAGGCTGTTCGGTGACTCTACTCAACAGCGTTCACCCCAGCATCGCCGATGTCCTGCTCAAGGTCATCAGCCTTGAATTCCACCCCACCGTCATGGCTTGGGAAGGTGAACACGCCATCGAGCACATGCGCAAGGTGGCTGAAAAGTTCAAGGGTAAGTTCTTCCTCGTCATCGAAGGCTCCGTGCCTGTCGAAGCCGACGGCAAGTACTGCATCATCGGCGAAGCGAACCACCATGAAATCTCCATGGTCGACGCGCTCAAGGAATTCGGTCCCAACGCAGCCGCCGTCCTCGCTGTCGGCACCTGCGCAGCCTACGGGGGCATTCCCGCCGCCGAAGGCAGTGAGACCGGTGCGACCGCAGTCTCCAAGTTCCTTGGTGACAACGGCATCAAGACTCCCGTCGTCAACATTCCCGGTTGCCCGCCCCACCCCGACTGGATTGTCGGCACCGTGGTGCTGGCACTCGATGCCATCAAGAAGAACGGCCTCGAAGGTGGTCTCGCCGAAGTGGTGAAGGTTCTCGACTCTGACGGTCGCCCCACCCCGTTCTTCGGCCGTAACATCCACGAGAACTGTCCGTACCTCGACAAGTACGACGAAGGTGTGATGTCCGCCACGTTCACCGACAAGGTCGGATGCCGCTACGACCTCGGCTGCAAGGGTCCCATGACCATGGCCGACTGTTTCGAGCGCAAGTGGAACGGTGGCGTCAACTGGTGCGTACAGAACGCTGTGTGCATCGGCTGCGTCGAGCCCGACTTCCCCGACGGCAAGTCGCCCTTCTACCAGGCATAAGCCCAGCGCCGTCAGTCGCTTCAGGAGGATATCATGTCCGGATGCACTCCCAAGGCCGCACCCGCCGGGGCCACCGGCAGGACGACCATCGCCATCGACCCGGTAACCCGAATCGAAGGCCACCTCAAAGCAGAGGTCGTCGTCGAGAACGGTAAGGTCGTCGACGCCCGTCTCTCGGGCGGCATGTACCGTGGTTTCGAGACCATCCTGCGCGGGCGCGACCCGCGCGACGCTTCGCAGATCGTACAGCGCATCTGCGGCGTGTGCCCCACTGCGCACTCCACCGCCTCCGTCCTCGCACTCGACGAGGCCTTCGGCGCCAAGGTGCCCAACAACGGGCGCATCACGCGTAACCTCATCTTCGGTGCCAACTACCTGCAGTCGCACATCCTGCACTTCTACCACCTCTCCGCGCAGGACTTCGTGCAGGGCCCGGATACGGCTCCTTTCGTTCCGCGCTTCCCCAAGTCGGACCTGCGCCTTTCGAAGGAACTGAACAAGGCCGGTGTCGACCAGTACATCGAAGCCCTCGAAGTTCGTCGCATCTGCCACGAGATGGTCGCCCTCTTCGGTGGCCGTATGCCTCACGTACAGGGGCAGGTCGTCGGTGGTGCCACCGAAATCCCCACCAAGGAGAAGCTGGTCGAATACGCTGCCCGCTTCAAGAAGGTGCGCGATTTCGTTGAGCAGAAGTACGTGCCCGTGGTGTACACCATCGGCAGCAAGTACAAGGACATGTTCAAGGTCGGCCAGGGCTTCAAGGCTGCGCTCTGCGTGGGTGCCTTCCCGCTCGACAACAGCGGCAAGAAGCACCTGTTCATGCCCGGCGTGTACGCCAAGGGCAAGGACATGCCTTTCGATCCCTCGAAGATCAAGGAATACGTCAAGTACTCCTGGTTCGCTGAAGAGACGACCGGCCTCAATTACAAGGAAGGCAAGACCATTCCTGCCCCTGACAAGGCCGGTGCGTACAGCTTCGTCAAGGCTCCCCGCTACGACGGTCTGTCTCTCGAAGTGGGCCCGCTGGCACGCATGTGGGTCAACAACCCCGAGCTTTCGCCCGTGGGTAAGAAGCTGCTGAAGGACCTGTTCGGCATCTCCGCCAAGAAGTTCCGCGACCTTGGTGAAGAAGCGGCCTTCTCGCTGATGGGCCGCCACGTGGCCCGCGCCGAAGAGACCTACTACATGCTTGGCGCCATCGAAGGCTGGCTCAAGGAAATCAAGGCTGGCGAAGATACCGTCGTCATGCCCGCAGTTCCCGCCTCTGCCGAAGGCACCGGCTTCACCGAAGCGCCGCGCGGCTCTCTGCTGCACTACGTGAAGGTGAAGGACTCGAAGATCGACAACTACCAGATCGTCTCCGCATCGCTGTGGAACTGCAACCCGCGCGACGATATGGGACAGCGTGGTGCTGTCGAGGAAGCCCTCATCGGCATCCCCGTCGACGACATCCAGAACCCGGTGAACGTGGCGCGTCTCATACGCGCCTTCGACCCGTGACTGGGCTGTGCCGTGCACGTGCTGCACGCTGAGTCCGGCAAGGTCGCCGTCATCGAAGTGAAGTAGACGAAAAGACCCGATCATGAAGGGGAGGGGCCGCGAGCCTCTCCCCTTTTCTATGCCGCACTGATGGCATCTTTGCTGCCGACGCCCATGATGTTAGGGTTCCAACGGCACGGCGACGGCAACAGATAGGGGGTAGCAACCTCCCTTGCATCGCACAGGCGCCGCAAGCGGCAGTATCGCCTCTCAGCCCCGGATGCCGGAAGCCTTCCTGTCACCCTTCTGCGACTCTTTCACCCCGCGACCCTACCGTCGCATAACGGAGCCTGAAATGAAGAAACTGCTTGTGCTCGGCATCGGAAACATGTTGCTCACCGATGACGGGGTCGGTGTTTTCGCGGCCCAGGAACTGATGAAAGAGACGTGGCCCGACAACGTCAACATCATGGAAGCAGGCACCTTCACACAGGATATCTTCTATCTTTTCGAAGGGTATGATGCCCTGCTCGTGCTCGATATCATCCACACCGGCGCAGAGCCCGGCACGATATACCGTCTTTCTGAAGAAGACCTCGTGCAGAAGGAGAGCCAGCGCCTCTCCATCCACGACATCGACCTGATAGACTCTCTTCGCATGGCAGAGATGCTGGGTGGCAAGAAGCCCACCATGCATGTGCTAGGCATGGAACCCTTCGACTACACGACATGGAACATCGGTCTGTCCGCACCTCTTTCGGAACGGTACCCGGCATTCCTTCAGCTTGCCCGCGAAGAGATACAGGCGATACTCGCTTCGTTCTGACGGCGCGGTAACACGATTTCGGCAACTGTAACAAGACCGTCTGAACAATCAACACCTGATAGAATCCATACGCCCCCATGTATGACAAGGGCCGGAGGCATATCTAATGCCTCCGGCCCTTTCTGCATCATCAAAGGCTATTATTTTCCGTATCGAAATAGTCATTATCGATTGGATACACCCCATCCACCATGCTACCACAATGATACGTGCGTAATGCGTACGCCGCAGGTGCGGGCCTCGGCTTGATGCGCACGGCCCCACAACGTCACCTGCCCACAGGGTTACAGGGCAGGCGCAGCGCAAGGAGGATGCGAATGCGATTCTCAGTCGGTCTTGGCAAGGAAGGCGCGGAAGAACGTCTGGCGCGGCGTGGCGTCAGCCGACGCGACTTCCTCAAATTCTGTACGGCGATAGCCGTGACGATGGGCATGGGGCCCGCGTTTGCGCCAGAAGTGGCGCGTGCGCTGACCGGAAGCCGCCGGCCATCGGTGGTGTATCTGCACAACGCCGAATGCACAGGCTGTTCAGAGTCCGTCCTGCGTGCCTTTCAGCCGTACCTCGACGAACTCATTCTCGACACCATCTCTCTCGACTACCACGAAACCATCATGGCAGCGGCAGGCGATGCCGCTGAAGCAGCCCTGCATCAGGCCGTCGCCAACCCCGACGGCTTCATCTGCATCGTCGAAGGTGCCATACCCACGGCCGACAACGGCATCTATGGCAAGGTCGCCAACCACACGATGCTCTCCATCTGCAGTGACATCGTCCCCAAGGCCAAAGCCGTCATCGCGTACGGTACGTGCGCGACCTTCGGTGGCGTGCAGGCAGCCAAGCCCAACCCAACCGGGGCAAAGGGGCTCAACGACGCCCTCAAGCATCTTGGCGTGAACGCCATAAACCTCGCGGGGTGCCCGCCCAACCCCTACAATCTCGTGGGAACCCTCGTCTACTATCTCAAGAACAACGCCGCACCTGAAATGGACGAGTTCAACCGTCCGCTCATGTTCTTCGGCCAGTCCGTTCACGACAACTGCCCCCGCCTCAAGCACTTCGACGCTGGCGAATTCGCGCCGTCGTTCGAGTCCGAAGAGGCACGCAAGGGCTGGTGTCTGTACGAACTGGGCTGCAAGGGGCCTTCAACCATGAACAACTGCCCCAAGATCAAGTTCAATCAGACGAACTGGCCCGTCGAAGCGGGGCACCCCTGCATCGGCTGCAGCGAACCCGACTTCTGGGACGAAAAGAGCCCGTTCTACGAAAGCTAGGTCGCCAGTCACTGAACCGAAGAACCAACTCTTCCAAGAAGGAGGAAGCCCATGGGCGGCTGCAAAGCCAAGACAGCTCCGGGTGTGCCCGTCACGCCACAGAGCAGCTATACCGGCCCCATCACCATCGACCCTGTGACCCGAATCGAAGGCCACCTTCGCATCGAAGTCGAGGTCGAAAACGGCAAGGTGAAGCGCGCATACAGCAGTTCGACGCTCTTCAGGGGGCTTGAGATCATCCTGAAGGGACGCGACCCGCGCGATGCGCAGCACTTCACTCAGCGCACCTGCGGCGTGTGCACCTACACGCATGCGCTGGCTTCCACGCGCTGCGTCGACAACGCGGTGGGCGTGCATATCCCCAAGAATGCCACATACATCCGCAACCTCGTTCTGGGTGCGCAGTATCTGCACGACCACATCGTGCACTTCTACCACCTGCACGCGCTCGACTTCGTCGACGTGACCAACGCCCTCAAGGCCGACCCGGCCAAGGCTGCGAAGATCGCGTCATCCATATCGCCCCGCAAGACAACGGCGGCCGACCTCAAGGCCGTACAGGACAAGCTCAAGGCGTTCGTGGCCAGCGGGCAACTCGGCCCCTTCACCAACGCCTACTTCCTCGGCGGTCACCCCGCCTACTATCTCGAACCCGAACTCGACCTCATCGCCACGGCCCACTACCTCGAAGCGCTTCGGCTTCAGGTCAAGGCCGCCCGCGCCATGGCCGTCTTCGGTGCCAAGAACCCGCATACCCAGTTCACCGTGGTGGGTGGGGTCACCTGCTACGACGCGCTCACGCCCAAGCGCATCCAGGAATTCACCGACCTCTGGAAAGAGACGAAGGCCTTCGTCGATGAGGTGTACATCCCCGACCTGCTGGCGGTGGCATCGCGCTACAAGGACTGGACACAGTACGGTGGCACCACCAACTTCATCACCTTCGGCGAGTTCCCCAAGGACGAATACGACCTGAACAGCCGTTTCTTCAAGCCCGGCGCGGTGTTCAAGCGCGACTTCCAGAACATCAAGCCGTTCGACCCCATGCAGATTCGCGAACACGTGCGGCACAGCTGGTACGAAGGTGCCGAAGCGCGCCACCCGTGGAAGGGTGCGACAGAACCCAAGTACACCGACCTGCACGGAGAGGACCGCTACTCGTGGATGAAGGCCCCGCGCTACATGGACGACCCCATGGAGACCGGCCCCCTCGCGCAGGTGCTGGTGGCCTATGCGCAGGGCCACAAGCAGGTGAAGGCGGTCACCGACACCGTACTCGGCGCTCTTGGCGTCGGTCCCGAAGCCCTGTTCTCCACACTGGGACGCACGGCGGCGCGCGGCATCGAGACCGCGGTCATCGCCGCCCAGATGGAACAGTGGCTGAACGAGTACAAGGACAACATCGCCAGCGGCGACAACAAGATCGTCGAGCCATGGGAGATGCCCAAGCAGGCTGAGGGTGTCGGCTTCGTCACCGCACCACGCGGCGGCCTCTCGCACTGGATACGCATCGAGGACGGACGCATCGGCAACTTCCAGCTTGTCGTTCCCTCGACGTGGACGCTTGGCCCCCGCTGTGCGAACAACAAGCCCAGCCCCGTCGAAGAGGCACTGGTGGGAACCCCGGTCGCGGACGCGAAGCGCCCCGTCGAGATTCTGCGCACCGTCCACTCCTTCGACCCGTGCATAGCCTGTGGCGTACACGTCATCGACTCACAGACCAACGAAGTACACAAGTTCCGCATCCTGTAGCGGACAGCGCAAGACAACGGGGCTGGCCTTGGGCCAGCCCCTCGCTCTTCCAACGGGTCATTGCCAACGCCCGACGCTATGAAGACAGCAGACGAGATACTGCCCGGCATCGCCAATGCCAGACGACGCACGCAGGCATGATGACATGCAGCTATTACGCCCATGGCGATGCGGCGACCTGCCCGAACGGATACGACGTTCTTGGCAGACTGCCGCTGTGAAGACGAACCGCACGTCTAGAACCCGGTATGGGACGGCATGAGACCTCGATCCCCGTTTCCGCGCTGGCAACGGGTTGCATCCCGACCGACCGTATCCACGATTCCGGCCTTGCGCCGGGTCCCTACACACCCTATAGTCTCGAGCACATGAGCGAAAACACCTCCATCCTCGTCCTTGGCGTGGGCAACATCCTCTACACTGACGAAGGCATAGGCGTTCGCGCCGTCGAAAGACTCAGCGCCGGCTACACCTTCACGCCGAACGTCCGACTCATGGACGGCGGGACGTTGGGGATGCGTCTCATGGACGCCATCATGGACTGCGACAGGCTCATCGTCGTGGATGCCGTCCTCGGCGGCGACGAACCGGGGGCCGTCTACCGGCTCACCGGCGAAGACCTGCGCAAGAGCCTGGGCTTCAACGACTCCATGCACCAGACCGACCTCGTAGACACGCTCATATTCTGCGAGCTTGCGGGCCACAGGCCCGATGCGGTGGTCATCGGCATGGAACCGCAGGACTACCAGACGCTCTGCCCCGAAGTCTCTGCCCGTTCCGCAGAGAGGATGCCGTTGCTGTGCGACGCCGTCCTCAAGGAGATTCGGGACGCTGGCGGCGACTGGACGACCGTTCCTTCAGACTAACGGAGAAACACATGTGCCTCGCCATCCCCGCTGAGATTGTGGAAATGATGGACAACGACATGGTTCGCGCCCGTGTCGGCAAGAGCGAGACCTTCCTCACGGTTTCAGCCATGCTCCTGCCTGAACCCGCGGCCCTTGGCGATTACATCATCGTCCATGCCGGATTCGCCCTGCGCAAGCTCGACAAGGCCGACGCCGAAGAGACGTTGCGTCTGCTGCGTGAAGTGGCCGAAGCAGCTGAAGGCGCCCCCGCGGCCTTCTGACATCGCGTCATTGCGACATGCATCGCACCTGCCTCCTGCTTGCCCTCGGTGACAGCCTCACCGAGGGTTACGGTCTGCCGCCGGGCCGCGCCATGCCTGACGTGCTGCAGGAGATGCTCCGCGACGCCGGTCTGCCCGTGACATGCCTCAACCTTGGCCTCTCGGGCGACACTTCGGCAGGCGGACTGCGCCGTCTTCGGGCATGGCTGGCACGCAATGCCGAGAAGTTTCAGGCACACGCGACGGGAACAGCACCCATCGTCGCCATCGTGGAATTGGGGGCCAACGACAGTTTCATCGGCATCGAACCGGATGAGGTCGCCGCGAATCTCGACGCCATCCTCTCTCTGCTTGCCGGTCACGGCATTCCCGCGCTGCTCATGGGATGGCAGGCGACCATGGCGGACACCCCCGACTACGCCGATGACTTCGAAGACCTGTACGCCGACCTTGCGGCGAAGCATGGCACGCCTCTCTATGCTGACACGCTTGCCGGTATCTGGGGTGAAGACAGGATGACCCTGCATGACGGGCTGCATCCCTCTATCGAGGGGGTACGCCACATGGCTACGTCGATACTGCCCCTTGTCCGCACGCTTGTCGAAACCGCCCTCGCTGGCGAAGACCACGCCACGCCGCCATGCCCCCCACGACACTGAGGGTCTTCGTCTATGGCACACTGAAGCGCGGGGGCAGACACCATGCAGCCCATTGTGCCGATGCCCTTCGCGTCCGAACAGGATGCACTCGGGGCAGACTCGTCGACCTTCCGGCAGGATATCCCACGTTGCACGTCCCGGGGTCGTCCGTGCTTGCCATCGGCACCTCCGACCTCGCCGCCGACGCATGGCGGGGAATGCACTGCACCCTTCCGGGAACACCTACGTCTGAAGATTTCATCGCCCCGGCCCTGCCATGCGCCCTTGTCAGGGGAGAAGTCATCGACTTCGCCGACGCACCGGCGGCGCTGCACCGGCTGGACAAGCTCGAAGAGTTCGCCCCCGGCGGCATCAGTCTCTACCTGCGCGTATTACTGCCCGTACTCGTGGACGACGTGCTGCTGCCATGCTGGACATACGTCTCACCTATTGCGTCGGCCATGATGCCCCCTGATTGCTGCCACCACTGAAGCACCATGACATCTGAAGACACCGCGCCACCACGCGCGTCTTGACTTCCATCCGCTCTTGAACCAATTACATCCCTTTGCATCCGTGGTGCCGTTGCGCCCGGTCACTTTTGATCGCGACATCACCACCTGCGTGACCCGCCAACGCGGAGCGCATTTTTTCGATATGTCCACAGGGCACGGCCAGCGAAGCCATGACCTGCCCATACCGCCTCACCGGAGGGCCTTCGACCATGAGCGATTACAAGAAGACGCTGCAACTGCCCGAAACCAAGTTCCCCATGAAGGCGAACCTGACCCAGCGCGAGCCGGAAATGCTGCGCAAATGGGAAAAGGACGACGCCTACGGAGCCATGGTCCGGGCATCGGGACAGCAGGGCACCTATGTGCTCCACGACGGTCCTCCCTACGCCAACGGCAACATCCACATGGGCCATGCGCTCAACAAGATCCTGAAGGACATCATCGTCAAGTCGCGCAACCTTCAGGGCTTCAAGGCCGAATACGTCCCCGGCTGGGACTGTCACGGCCTGCCCATCGAACTCAAGGTCGAACACGAACTGGGCGAGAAGAAGCGCACCATGCCCGCCCATGCCGTACGCAAGCGCTGCCGCCAGTACGCCGAAAAGTATCTCGACATCCAGCGCAAGGAATTCAAGCGCCTCGGCGTCTTCGGCGCATGGGACAAGCCATACGTCACCATGCACCCTTCCTATGAAGCGGCCACGGCACGCGAGCTTGGCAACTTCGCAGCCAAGGGCGGACTCGTCCGCAGCAAGAAGCCCATCTACTGGTGCTGTTCCTGCCAGACCGCCCTCGCCGAAGCCGAGGTCGAGTATCACGACCACACATCGCCCTCGGTGCACGTGCGCTTCCCGCTGCGTGACCCGCGCGTGGCCGAAGTGCTGCCCGGCGTCGACCCTGCCCACGCCTACATCGTCATCTGGACGACGACGCCGTGGACCCTGCCTGACAACATGGCTGTGGCCGTCCATCCCGATTTCGACTACGTGGTCGTCCGCCATGGAGGCGACTTCCACATCGTCGCCGAAGGACTGCTTGAAGCCTGCCTCAAGGCGTTCAAGTGGGACGAACACGAGGTGGTCGCCCGCATCGGCGGTCGCGCACTCGAAGGACTCAAGGCGACCCACCCCTTCTACGACCGCCCCTCGCCCATCGTACTTGCCGACTACGTGACCCTCGAATCCGGTACCGGCTGCGTTCACACGGCCCCCGGGCACGGTCGCGAAGACTATGAGACGGGCCTGCGCTACGGCCTCGACATCTATTCTCCTCTCACCGATGAAGGGCGCTACCTCGACTGCGTGGAATTCTTCGCGGGCATGACCATCTTCGAGGCCAACCCCAAGGTCATCGAGAAGCTGCGCGAAGTGGGCAACCTGCTGGCCGAAGGCCGCATCACCCACTCCTACCCGCACTGCTGGCGCTGCAAGAAGCCCGTCATCTTCAGGGCCACCACCCAGTGGTTCATCGCCATGGAACGCAACGACCTGCGCCAGAAGGCACTCGACGCCATCCGCGACGACGTGCGCTGGATTCCCTCATGGGGGCAGGAACGCATCCATAACATGATCGAATTCCGCCCCGACTGGTGCATCTCGCGTCAGCGCATGTGGGGTGTGCCCATCGTTGCCCTTCTCTGCGAAGATTGCGGCGAGGCGTGGAACGACGCCGACTGGATGCGCGACATCGCAGAGCGCTTCGCCAAGCACGCCACAGGGTGCGACTACTGGTACGAGACGGACCTCTCCGACATCGTTCCCGCCGGTCTGCGCTGCCCAAAGTGTGGCGGCGACCACTGGAAGAAGGAGACGGACATCCTCGACGTATGGTTCGACTCGGGCACCAGCTTCGCCGCCGTGGTCGAGCAGCGCGAAGAGTGCGGCTTCCCGGCCGACCTCTACCTTGAAGGCTCCGACCAGCATCGCGGCTGGTTCCACAGCTCGCTGCTCGCCTCCATCGGCACCCGTGGCGTTCCGCCCTACCGTTCTGTCCTGACCCATGGCTACGTGGTGGACGGCGACGGTCGCAAGATGTCCAAATCGGTCGGCAACGTGGTCGCACCGCAGGAGATCATCGACAAGCACGGCGCCGAAGTGCTGCGCCTGTGGGTGGCATCCGTCGACTACCGCGAAGACATCCGCATCTCCGAGGAGATCCTCAACCGGCTCGTGGACGCCTACCGCCGCATCCGTAACACCTGCCGTTACCTGCTCGGCAACATCAGCGACCTCACGCCCGAGACCATGGTCCCCTTCGAAGCGATGGACCCGCTCGACCGCTTCGCCCTCGACCTCGCCTCAAGGGCCCACGAGCGCATTCAGGACGCCTACACGGAATACGAGTTCCACAAGGTTTTCCACACGCTGCACAACCTCTGCGTGACGGACCTCAGCGCCTTCTATCTCGACATCCTCAAGGACCGTCTCTACTCCTCCGCTGCCGACAGCCACGCGCGGCGCTCGGCCCAGACGGCCCTGTACCGCATCCTCATGCTGATGGTCCGCGACATGGCACCGGTGTTGAGCTTCACCGCAGAAGAGGTGTTCGGCTACGTGCCTGCCGCCCTGCGCCCTGATGTCATCAGCGTCTTCGCGCTGCCCGCAACCGATGCCCCGGCCTTCACCCTCGATACGACCTCCCGTGCTGCGTGGGAAAAACTGCTGGCCGTACGTTCCGAAACGACCAAGGCCATCGAACCGCTACGCAAGTCGGGCGAGGTGGGACATTCTCTCGACACCCATGTGACCCTCTTCGCCGACCCGTCGCTCAAGGCGACGCTGGAAGGCCTCGGTAGCGACCTGCGCGCCATGTTCATCGTGTCGCGCCTCGAAGTCATGGACCTCGCCGATGCCCCTGCCGATGCGTGGACATCCGAGGAACTGCCCGAACTCAAGGTCACCGTCCGCAAGGCCGAAGGCGAGAAGTGCGAACGGTGCTGGATCATCAGTGCCGACCTCGGCACCGATGCCGCGCACCCCACACTGTGCCCCCGCTGTACCGCAGTGCTCACAGGCACCGGGGCCTAACCCGGAGCAAGCAACGACGCCGCCCCTTCACAGCGAAGGGGCGGCATACACCGCAGGAATGGTATGCTGTCCCTCAAATACCGTATAGTTCTCGGGCTTGCAGCCGTGGTCATGCTCATCGATCAAGGCACGAAGTGGCTCGTCGAGGCGACCATCCCCTTCCACGGCACCGTGCCCGTCATCCACGGAGTCTTCGACCTCGTGAACATACGCAACCGGGGCGCGGCCTTCGGTTTTCTCAACCGTTCCGACATCGAGTGGCAGTTCTGGCTTTTTCTGGTTGCGACCGTTCTTGCCGTATGGGCCATTCTGTCGCTCACGCGCGCCTCGAAGAACGAGCCGGTGCTCTACACCGCCTTCGGCCTCATCATGGGCGGCGCACTTGGCAACCTCGTCGACCGCATCCGCTATCGCGCCGTGGTCGACTTTCTTGATTTCTACTGGGGCGAATGGCACTGGCCAGCCTTTAACGTGGCGGATATCGCCATCTGCATCGGGGCCTTTCTCGCCTTTGTCGCCATGTACAGGCAGCCCTCCCCGGAGCGGGGAAACAAGGAGTAACGATGGATCCCGTCTATCTGCCCCTTCTGGCACTCCCCATCTTGCCCAACCTGTGGTGCATCTGGCATGCATACAGGAGCGAGTTCGACAATCCCGCCACCAAAGTGCTGTGGATGGCCGCCGGGGTCTTCCTTCCCGTCATCGGCGGTCTCATGTATCTCATCTTCGGAATGCGCCGCGCCCGCAAGAACGTGGCCTGACCTTTCAACCTCCATCAACACAGGCAGTCACGCCATGAAGAAGCATCTCGCCACCGGAATCATCCTGCCCGTCTGCGCCGTCACCGCCCTGACCGCCTGCGTTCGGCAAGGCGACTTCGACGCGCTTCAGTCCCGCGTGCTCCGTCAGGAACAGCAGCAGCAACAGCTGAACATGCAGCTTTCCGGAGTACAGCCGGCACAGGCAGATACGTGGTCGCAGGTACAGTCCATGCGGCAGGAACTCGCCACCATGCGAGGTCAGATCGACGACATGCGCTACAAGCTCGACTCGTTCGGCAAGAGCGGTGACGTAGCAGCCATGCGCGACCAGCTGTCGAAGCATGATGCGGCATTGCGCCAGATAGCCTCACAGTTCGATGTGGAGCTCAAGCTCGACCAGCCGCAGGCGGACGCCGCCGGTGCGCTCGCCCCGAGTACCGAACCCGGTCATGACGGCGCCTCGCGCTTCGTGGTCGCTGCCGAAACGAAGACGAGCGGCCCGGTCACCGTACCGCCCACGCAGAGCGGCACCCTCGCCGTCTCCAACGGCACGCCCGCCCAGCAGCCTGCTGCCGCGAAACCTGCCGCCCCTGCTGCGGATACGGCGACGGCGCTCTATGACACCGGCATCAGCTCCTTCAACAGCCGCAACTACAAGGACGCCCTGAAGTCGTTCAAGGATTTCACAGACACCTTCCCGAACCACAAGCTCACATCCAACGCGTGGTTCTGGCAGGGTGAGACGAACTTCCAGATGAACAACTTCCCTGCCGCCGCCCTCGCCTACGAGCAGGTCATCTCCAAGTTCCCCAAGAGCAGCAAGCTTCCGTCCGCACTTCTCAAGCAGGGCATCTGCTTCTACAAGACGGGCAAGAAGGATGCCGGCAAAATCCGGCTCGAAGAACTCATCAAGAAGCATCCCGATTCGCCCGAAGCGAAGCGCGCACAGCAGTACATCAAGGATAACAAGTAACACAGGGCGCAGCCCGGGTCATGCCATGAGCGCACAGCCACAAAAGCCGTACAGGAAGAACGTACACCTCACGTTCCCGCCCGAGATCTCGGGCAACCCTCTTGTCTGCAACCTTACGCGGCTCTTCGATCTGACCTTCAACATCCTGAAGGCCCAGATCACTCCTCGCAAGGAAGGCTATCTCACCCTTGAACTCATGGGAGACGAAGCCAACTGCACCAAGGCGATGGAGTATCTGCGCGAGCACGACGTCGTTGTCACGCCCGTGGCCCAGCGCATCTCACGCGATGAGGAAGGCTGTATGCACTGCGGCATGTGCACCGCCATCTGCCCCACCAGCGCACTGCGCATGAACCTCGAGAACCGTACGGTCACCTTCGAACTTGACCGGTGCACCGCATGTGGCCTTTGCACCAGGGTCTGTCCTGTCGCAGCCATGCACGTGGAACTCGAGAACGGACACTACTAGTCTGCCTCGAACGGATGAGAAATGGAAAGGGAGCCTCGTGCTCCCTTTTTCACGAGCAGGAATCTTCCGGGCAAGGCTCCCGGGTGAAGGGGCGATAGCCCCGTTTTCGCACCCGGTGGCACTTCTGAGCCTGACAGCGGTGGCACGCCACAACCCCGCCCACAAGTCAGCGATTGCCCCTTACAGGCCCGCCTGAGGCCCGCAACGCCCCACGCAGCCCCTCGCGCCCTCCAGCAACGGTCTCGCGCCCCGCAGCACCAGCAGCAAAACAGCAAGTTCCACATCCCTCCACGCGTCCATGCACGCCAATTCCGGTCACCCCAGAACAGCTGTCTTCCACCATAACACCATCTCGCATCCCCCGATTGCGCCGCCACGCCCGCCGATGCCCACCGCCCATATTGCGCCCCGCGGTCTTCTGCGTTGACAGGTGGTTGCCCTTCACGCTATGTGCTCGTGAAATTAATGACAAGGAGGCTTCAGGTGAACATACTCATCTTCGGACCCAACGGCAGCGGTAAGGGCACGCAGGGCGCGCTCGTGAAGAAGAAGTACGACCTCGCCCACATCGAGTCCGGCGCCATCTTCCGCGAACACATCGGCGGCGGCACCGAACTCGGCAAGCAGGCCAAGGCCTTCATCGAACGTGGCGACCTGGTGCCTGACGACATCACCATCCCCATGGTGCTCGAGACCCTGAAGAGCAAGGGTGCCAACGGCTGGCTGCTCGACGGTTTCCCGCGCAACATGGTTCAGGCCCAGAAGCTGTGGGACGCCCTTCAGGCCGAAGGCATGAAGCTCGACTACGTCATCGAGATCCTCCTTCCCCGTGAAGTCGCCAAGAACCGCATCATGGGTCGTCGTCTCTGCAAGAACGACAACAACCACCCCAACAACATCTTCATCGACGCCATCAAGCCCAATGGCGACGTGTGCCGCGTGTGTGGCGGCGAGCTTTCCGCCCGTTCTGACGACCAGGACGAAGGCGCCATCGGCAAGCGCCACGACATCTACTACAACACCGTCGACGGCACCCTCGCTGCCGCCTACTTCTACAAGGACCTGGCTGCCAAGGGCATGACCAAGTACATCGAACTCGACGGCGAAGGCGCCATCGATGCCATCAAGGACAAGCTCCTCGCACAGCTTTCCTAGTCTTTCGTTCTTCTGACGACACGAGGCCCCACTGTCACCAGACGTGGGGCCTTTCTCATGTCCCGCAACGTCTCGCACAGGGTGAGTGGCCGTTGGGACCTTCGCTGGGTGTCTCCGGGATTCTGCATGAGACCAGGCGACATGCCACGGATGGACGCAGCAGATGCAACGTTGCTTCACGCAGCACAGGCACAGCGCGAGTCACGTTACGACACGTCCAGTTATGCCGGTATCGCGCGGGAACGAGCGACCTGCCTTTTTCCGTGCTCACTGACAGGCTGCCTGAAGACCTGAACTCTGGAATCGACCTGCACAAGCATGGCCGTTTCTGTCTGCGCGTTGCCACAAGTGACAACGGATGGGTACTAACCAGCCGTACTGCCATCTCCGTCGGATGTGGCGGGTGGTGAGACGCGTCATCCATGGTGCCCAAAGACGAGGACCCCGCCATGCGGGGTCCTCGTTGACACTGACAGTTATCGGGAAGGACACGCCAGCGAGAGGTGCAGGGTGTGTGCACCTACACGGCGTGCTCGATGATGGCACGGCAGAATGCAGGCAGGTCTCCCGGCTTGCGGCTGGAAATCTGGTTACGGTCGACCACGACTTCGCTGTTCTCCCATAATGCTCCGGCATTGATGAGGTCGTCCTTGATGCCGGGGGTCGACGTGCAACGGTAGCCGCGCATGATGCCTGCCGAGATGGGAATCCACCCCGCGTGGCATATGTGGGCGACAATCTTGCCCGCATGATGCATCTGCCGGGTGAGTTCAAGCACCTTGGGGTCACGGCGCAGCTTGTCAGGGGCAAAGCCGCCGGGAATCACGAGCAGGTCGAAATCCGCAGCATTCATGTCAGCGATGGCGGCATCAGCCACACACGGGTAGCTGTGCTTTCCGGCGTAACTACGCCCCTTTTCAGGCCCGGCGACCACCACAGTGGCACCTTCCTCTTCAAGGCGCAGCCGGGGATACCAGAGTTCAAGGTCTTCATAGATGTCGTCAACAAACATGAGCACACGCTTACCTGCGAGACGCTGCATGATTCCCTCTCCCGGCCGAAGGCCGATCTCGCCCCGTTCAGCGGGGCAACCCACAAAAAAGCGGGGCGGCAAAGCCGCCCCGCGTGCCTGCATCAGATGATGCGCTTTCGTATCTGCGTCACAAGAATCTCGGCAGCGATGACCACCGCGAATATGCACAGCAGAATCAGCGCGACACGATCCCAATGGAACAGGTTGAGCGATTCGTCAAGCGCCATGCCTATGCCACCAGCCCCGACAAGGCCGATGACCGAGGATTCACGGACGTTGATGTCCCACCTGAAGAGCGAGATACCCCAGAATGCGGGCGAGACCTGCGGCCAGTAGCCCTTGAGGAACACACTCAACCATGGGGCCCCGGCTGCACGCAAGGCCTCTACAGGGCCCTGACTCGCCTCCTCCAGTGCCTCACCGAACAACTTGCCGACGAAGCCGATGGAACGCACGGCGATGGTTATCGTACCCGCAAGCGTTCCGGGACCGAAAATAGCCACGAACAGCAGCGCCCACACCAGCGAGTTGACCGTACGCGTGGAGACGAGGATGAACGTGGCGACGAGGTTGAGCAAAGGCACCCGGCACACGTTACGGGCAGCCATGATACCCACTGGCACAGCCATCAGCAGCGTGAGCAGCGTCCCCAGTGTGGCGATGTTCAGCGTTTCGATGAGAACCGCATGGACGCCTTCGGGGTAGTAGCCGTAGTTGATGGGCCACATACGCCGGAACAGGTCGGCCATTTGCGTGGGAGCATCCATGAGGAACTCGGGGATGATCTCCACCGTCCGGAACGACCACGCAAGGGCGATGGCGCATCCCAGAAAAATGGTGAACCGTGCAAACCGCTCTGCCGGGGTGAAGCGAATCCATTCACGTTTGACCGCATCACTCATCGGAAGACCCCCTTAACGCGCTGGGCAAGCAACTCTGAAACCATGATGAGCGCGATGATCGAGATGAGGATGGCACAAACGAAACCGTAGTCGAAACGCTGGAAGGCGGCTGCCAGCGTACCGCCGATGCCACCGGCACCGACGATGCCGATCATCGTCGAGTTACGAAGGTTGGCGTCGGTCTGGTAGGTGGCGAACCCGATGAAGCGGTTGAGCACCTGCGGCAGCACCGAATAGACCAGCACAGACATGAACGGAGCACCGGCGGCGCGCATCGCCTCGACCGGCTTGAGCGAAATCTCTTCGATAGCTTCCGCGAACAGCTTGGCGACGAAGCCGATGGAAGCGAAGATGAGTGTGAGAATGCCGGCAAGAGGCCCGAACCCGACAGCCTTCACGAAGAGAATGGCGAAGATGACCGGATGGAACGAGCGGCACACGGCGATGAACGCACGGCTGGGCCATGTGAGCCAGTCGGGCATGAGGTTGCGCGCGGCGCACAGGCCGACGGGCAACGAGATGGCCACACCGAAGGCCGATGAAATGATGGCTATCTGCACCGTCTCGATGAGGTTGTCTATCAGCAATGCCCACCGCTTGAACACCGGTGGGAACATGCTGCCGAGGAACTTCGCCCCGTTGTCGAGACCGATGATGATACGATCGAACGAGATGTCGAGGGCGTTGACGGCATAGACGCAGTAGAGGGCCACCAGCAGGTAGCCTGCCCGCGCCCACCAGTTCACCTCGAAGGGTGAGGGTCGTTTGATGGCCGAGGCACTCATTGCAGCCATTCCTCTCCACCGTAAATCTGCTTCAGGTGGTCGTCCTGCAAGGCCGACGGAACGTCGTCGAACAGCACTTCACCCTTGCACATGCCGATGACACGGTCGGAGAAACGTCGTCCGAGCGTAACGTCATGGATGTTGACCAGAACGGGGATGTCGCGCTTTTCGGCCACGGCACGCAACAGTTCCATGATTTCGACAGAGGTCTTCGGGTCAAGCGACGAGGTGGGCTCGTCGGCGAGAAGGATATGAGGCTCCTGCATGACCGCACGGGCGATGCCCACGCGCTGGCGCTGTCCCCCGGAGAGTTCGTCGGCACGGGCACGGGCGAAGTCTGCAAGCCCCACCATGTCGAGCAGGTCGAAGGCCCTGTCGATATCCTCTTGCGGGAACTTGCGCAGCCATGCGCGCCACGGCGAGATGTAGCCGAGGCGTCCACACAGGACGTTCTCCATGACAGAGAGGCGCTCAACGAGGTTGTATTCCTGAAAGACCATGCCGATACGACGACGGGCCTCGCGCAGGGCCGTCCCCTTCAGGGCACATACATCCTCCCCGCTGACGAGGATGCGTCCGGCCGTAGGCTCGATGAGTCTGTTGATGCAGCGCAGCAACGTACTCTTGCCGGTACCCGAAGGGCCGATGATGGCGGTGGTGCTCTGCCCGCTCACGGTAAAGCTGATATCCTTGAGCACGGCCTTGCCGCGAACATACTCTTTTCTGAGGTGCTCCACCACGAGCGACTTGTCGCCGTGGGCACCTGCTTTCTTGGGATCGGATGCGTGGGACACGGTTAGTCTTCCGGTTCGTTTGGAACGTTAGACAAAAAACGGGTGCCGGAACGACTCCGGCACCCGCAACGGTCTGCTACTGCTTCTTCTTGGCAGCGGCTTCGGCTTCCTTCTTCGCAACGGCTTCGAGGCCAGCCTGGTTGAAGGTCTCGCCATTGGCTTCGGCGATATCGCGTATGATGGCCCAGTCCTTCTGATAGGTGACGGTAAAGAAGCGGTCGGCACCACCGAAGGTCTTCTGCATTTCCGGCGTGAAGCGGTACTCGGCGAAGGCTTCCTTGATCTTCTGGACAAGTTCGGGCTTCAGGTCGTGGGCATAGCCGAACGACGAAGTGGGGAACACGTCGCTCTGCCAGATGACGCGGAAGTCGTCCTTGTTGATACGACCGGCTTCGGCCATACGCTTGAACACGTCGCCAGCAACCGGGGCGGCGTCGTAGTCGCCGTAGCCGACGCCGAGAATGGACTGGTCATGCTTGCCCGAGTAGACCACGGTGTAGTCCTTGTCGGGGGTAAGACCAAGCTTGGGGAAGATGGCGCGGGGGGCGAGGTTGCCGGAGTTGGAAGAAGCGGAGGTATGCGCCACGCGCTTGCCCTTAAGGTCTTCCAGCTTCTGGTAGGGGCTGTCCTTGCGCACGATGAGCAGCAGACGGTAGCCCTGGAACTCGTCGGCGTTGCCCTTCACGGCGATGGGCACATAGCCCGCGAGGTTGACGGCGTAGCAGGTGGGGCCGGTAGAGAAGCCTGCGATGTGCAGACGACCCGAGCGCATGGCCTCCACCTCGGCAGCGTTGGACTGCACGGTGTAGTAGATGACCTTCTTACCGGTCTTCTTTTCGAGAAATGCCTGAAAATCGGCGAAAGCGTCCTTGTAGACCGCCGGGTCCTCGACGGGGGTGTAGGTAAACACCAGCGTGCTGGGGTCCTTCTGCTTCGCGGCATCCTTGGGCGTGTCGGCCACAAGGTCCTTGTTCTCGTCGCAGTAGTTCGAGTCGAGCGCACCGCGGTTGGTGCAGTCGTCAGCGAAGGCAACGGACGCGGTGAACATGGTTGCGGCCATGCAGAGCGCAGCCAGCCATTTCTTGGACATGTGTTCCTCCTCGGAAAGTTTGCGTCGGTACGGTGAACACTCCCTGAAGGCCACGCCGTCACAGGACGGCGTAACCTCAAATCCGCTCGACATTAGTAAAAACCAAAGAAGTGCAAAAGCACTATTTTGCGCATCAATCACTATACATTTTTGACAAACAAAGCGCAGGCAGGGCAAGGCTGGCCTGCTTTCCCGGGAGAGGCCCCCTCGCAACGACCAAGCACGCGCATCAAACCACAAAAACGCTTAAAAATCAAACCACTATGACATGCATAGCCTTTTTACAAAATGATTAGATTCACTATGGAGCATGTCGAAGACGTCGCACGTCCTCCCACCAGCCGCACCCCGGTGCCGCCGCTGCCCCCGGACAGGAAGGCGTGATCCCCCCTGCCATACGGACTCGCCCCCGCCGCCGCATCCCCTATGCCGGGTACCACCAGCCGGTCGTAAGGCAGACCACAGCCAGTTGGTCGCGCAGGGCCACAGGTGCCGCCTTTCACATCGCGCCATGTCAGACACGCAGAGCACATCGGACGACCTTGGAGCATACGCAAAGGGCCGGTCTTGGACCGGCCCTTTGCGTATGAAACCGAAAGACTCTAGCCTGCGGAAAACTGCGCGACGAAGGCATCGACAGCCACGGCAGAAGACCCGACAGCAAGACCGACACCGCACTTCTGGCGCATCCAGTCCTGATGGGCCAACAACGTTCCCACACAACGCACGTCTTCATGAAGCACGCGCCCTTCCTCATCCACCGGACGGAACGAGGAATCGGTCACCACCCCGGCGCGACTCACCGGATGCCCTGCGGGGTCGAAGAGGTCAAGGCTATGCCACTGCGACCGACCGGCGGGCTGGTGCACAGGCAGGTCGAGCACGGTCTCGCGTATCCGGTCGCGCTCAGCGAACAGCCCATGCCCGAGGAAACGCCCCGTGGCGAGTATCATGCCCCGCGCACGGACGACACGTTCGACGCTCCCCTGCCCGATGGAGACCTGGAGCGCCCCGTCCTGCCGGTGGACATCAAGCACCTTGCGCTGGAGCATGAGGTCCACACCCTCTGTCCCGATATGCCCCTCGAACACGTTCTTGAGGCGCAGCCCCGGTACCGATGCGGGCAGCGTGGGAATCTCGAAGACCGGTACGCCAAGCATGGCTTCCATCTCGGCCAGAACCGTCCCGGGATGGAAGATACCGAGGATGGCGGGCAAGCCGACGCACGCGCAATCACCAAGATGTGGGCGGATGACTTCGGCAAGTTGCTCGCGTGTCACCCGCAACTCGAGAGCCTGCCCCATGATGCCTGTCAGAAGCGGGCGCATGGGGGTGCCGGGAAACTCGACCCGCACCGTACGCAGACCGGGCCATGCCCCGCCCACGGTATCGGCAATCTGGCGTGCGCTGTATTCGCGCAGGCCCTCGAAGTCGACCAGCAGGCACGGCTTCTTCTCCGCAAGGGCCTCGACGCCCGCCCACATGGTCGACGGCACGGCCCACGAGGTCTTGACGGTGCCCATGGGCGACAGCACACGGACGTTGGAGTCCCCGCCATTACGGTACGGCAGCCCGTGGGCCTCCAGCCAGCCGGTGAATTCGGCCAGGGCATCCTTCATCCGAGACGGGGCGATGACACCATAGGGATGCTTCGGTTCATCGGCCGCAAGACGCGCCATCCCCTCCCAGGGGGATGCGAGGCGGCGCCCCTCGGCCATGGGGTGCACCCCAAGGACATCGAACAGGCCACTGGCGAAGACGATCTCGCCGGTGCTCCCGGCCTGCACCACGGAAAGCCCGCGTCTGGCGGCGAAAAGCGCGGCAGCCATGCCCGCCATGCCCGTTCCGGCGACGACAAGGTCGCAATCATATGTTCTGTCGCTCATGTCGTCCCCTACTCCAGTTCCATACCCACAAGCCCGAAATACAGGGCTTCCTTGAGCTCGGCCTGATTGAACTGTGCCCCCCACAGGATGGGCCGCTGCCCCTTCCAGCGGGCACCGAGGAATTCGCGCAGGCCATCCAGCCCCTCGCGCCCTTCGATGATGCGCCTGTCATGCATGTGCGCCGTGATGCGCGCCCCGCAGAATGCTCCCTGACACGACCCCTTGCCCACGCGACTACGCAACCCGATGGCGAGCAGCCGGGGAGGTTCGGCCTCATCCTTGAACGTGGCGATGATGCTGTCCACGCCCGACTTCGGTACGATCTCGCATTCGCACAGCAGATAGTCGTCACGATCATGGTTCCGCCACCAGTTCTGCTTCTGCAGCACACCTGGTTCCGCCCACTCCGCTTCGTCGGAAGGAGAGATGGGGCGTACGGCGGTGAGGCACGGGGCCGAAACGCCCAGACGTTCGCAGACGAGGTCTGCGGCGCGCTCGGCCATGAGACGGTAGGTCGTGAGCTTGCCGCCCGCGATGGTCACGAGGTTGTGTACGCCGTCCTCCTCGTGGTCGAGCAGCACGAAGCCGCGGCTTGCGGCGCGGTCGCTGCCCGAAGGCTTGCCGGAACGCACCAGAGGGCGCACCCCGGCGTAGGCACGGATGAAACGGGCATCGGCGAGGGAGGGCACCATACCCATGCCCTCGTTGATGTTCACATCGACTTCAGCCACCGTGGGCCGTACGTCGTCGGGGCTTTCGACGCGCAAGGACGTGGTGCCGAGCACCGACACCGTACCGCCGGGAACGAGAATGTCGCCGTCACCCGGTGTGCGCAACCGGTTGATGACCCGGTGGGCCATGCGCGTCTGCGTCACCAGAAGCGTACCCTTGGCGTAGACGATATCCACGTGGCATCCGGCCATGGCGGTGATGCCGCCCGACCACGCCCCGGCGGCGACCACATATTCATCGGCCACGATGCGGTATTCACGGCCGGAACGCATGTCCTCCACGCGCGCCGCGACGATACGACCGCGTTCCATGTCGAAACCGAGCACACGGGTGTAGCGCAGGTAACGTCCGCCGTGGCGTCCGGCGTCGGCCACGTTCTCCAGAGACAGCTTGAACGGGTCGACGGAGGCGTCTTCGACCTCATAGACCGCGAAGGTGCTCTCGGCGATTGCCGGTTCGTTGCGGCGGGCCTCATGGGCGTCGACCTCGCGGCACGGTACGCCTGCCTTGGCGCAGTAACCGGGGAAATCGGACGCGTAGGCAGGGTCGTCGCCTTCCACTGCCACGAAGTAGCCGCCGGTCTCCTCGATGCACTGCGGGGCTATGCGCTTGAGGATGTCGCCCTCGGCCTTGCACTCCGCAGCGGCGTGCGGGTCGGTGAAGACGTAGCGACCACCGCTGTGCAGAAGCCCGTGGTTGCCCCCGGAGGCTCCTGCGTTCACGTCACGCTGGTCGATGAGGATGCAATCGACCCCGCGCAGGGCGAGGTCGCGCGCCACGCCCGTGCCCGTGGCCCCGGCGCCGATGATGAGAACCTGAGTCTGCAAGACGAACCTCCGATTACAGCGGTGTTCGAGCACCGCTACAGCGACCCGAGGTCGTCCAGCACGAGGGTGGGCTGGCGTTCGAGGTCGGCTAGCTGCTCACGGCGCGTCTCGCCGCTGAGCACGAGTATGAAATCCATGCCGGCATTCTCGGCCAGCACCTTGTCAGTATAGACCCTGTCACCCACCATGACCATCTCTTCAGGGGTGAAGTGCTTGAGGAGAGGTTTCAGGAGAATGGTGTTGGGCTTGCCGAAGACGAGGTCGGGGGTGCGCCCGGTGGCCGTCTCGTACAAGGCCATGAAGCTGCCCGCATCCGGCAGCGGCCCGCGGGGCGAGGGGCACACCTTGTCGGCATGCGTGGCAAGAAAGAGCACCTCGGGGCGCTGCAACAGAAGGCACGACGTCTCGAGCTTGCGGTAGGTGAGTTCGGTGTCGTAGCCGAGCACCACCGCCTGACAGTCGTCACCATCGGTGAAGACAAGTTCGGGCATCCGTTCACGCAGGAAGGCGGTGAAGTTGGCGTTCCCCACGGGGTAGATGCGGGTGATGCCCTCGTCGCGCAGGTGGTCGACCAGCGGCAGAAGCGGCGAGAGCATCCGGTCAAGGCCGATATCGATGCCGAGACGCGCCAGCTTGGCCGTGTAGTCGGCGAGATTCTTCGATGTGTTGTTGGTGAGGAAGAATATCTCGCGCTTGCCGAGATTGCGGCGGATGAAATCCACCGTACCGGGAATGGGGTCATCGCCGAGATACACCGTACCGTCGAGGTCGAATATGAAACAGGTCTTGCCGTCGAGTTGCATGACGTCTCCGCTGTCGTTGAAGTGGTGCCCATGTCGACGGGCTTGGTCTTTAGTGGACGAGAGGCCTGCTGTCCAGCGGCAGGCAAGTCGGCACGAAGCCTCGCGTGCAGCCGCCACGACGCAGGGACGGGCGGCCAGATTATGCGAGAAGGCATCGGGGCCGGCCTTCAGCGCCCGCCGTGCCATACGGGAAAAGGGTTCTCCCACGACTTGCGCCCGTGGCTTGCGTGCCTTATAGCAGGGGCCGCATATCATCGGAGGTTCATGCCTTTGTCCCAGACTCCCGCCAGAATCCGCTACCTCGACGGCATCCGCTTCAAGCGTGTCGTCCAGGCGGCAGCCACGCGTCTCATCGAACGACACGACCATCTCAATGCCATCAACGTCTTTCCCGTACCCGACGGCGACACCGGAAGCAATATGGCAGGAACGATGCGCAGCATCGTATCCTCCACGGGTGACGCCATCGAACAGTCCATCGGGCGCATGAGCAAGGTCGTAGCCGAATCGGCACTCATGGGTGCGCGCGGCAATTCCGGGGTCATCCTCGCGCAATTCCTGTGCGGGTTCTCCGAAGGGGTGAAGGGCCTCAGCCGCATCTCTCCGCAGGACTTCGCCAAAGCGGCTTCACTGGCGGCGACGCGGGCGCGCGAATCCATCGCCAATCCCAAAGAGGGCACCATCCTCTCGGTCATCCACGACTGGGCTGCGCACCTTCATGACAACCGGCACAGCTACGACGATTTCCACCAGTTGCTGCGCGACTCCATAGAAAGGGCGCGTACGTCGCTGGCAGAGACCCGCGAGAAGCTTGCTTCGCTGCGCGCCGCCGACGTGGTCGACGCGGGCGGACAGGGTTTCGTCTATCTTCTTGAAGGCATCCTCGAATTCACGGAACGCGGCACCATCACAGCGCGCAAGGAAGGAGACGACGCCGAAGATACGGAAGCCGGACTCGCCCAGGAGAGGGTCTCCGTGGAGGAACTCACTTACGGTTACTGCACCGAATGCCTGCTGTCGGGCGACGACATCGACCGCGAGACCCTGAGGGTACGCCTCGAACCCATGGGGGACAGCCTCGTGGTGGCAGGCACGGCGTCCCTTGTCCGCGTCCACATCCACACCGACGAACCGGATACCGTCTTCGGCATCGCCGCCGAATACGGGGAGGTGCGCCACCGCAAGGTCGAGGACATGCTACGCCAGCACCGCGACCTGCTGGGACTCACCACACAGCCGGTGGGCATCGTCACTGACTCCACCTGCGACCTGCCCCGCGACCTTCTCGATGAATACGGTATCGCCACCGTGCCGCTGCGCCTCTTCCTCGATGACGAGGAGTACGCCGACAAGGTCGACATCACCGCCGAGGAATTCAACCGCCGACTGCCCACGTCGCGGTCGGCGCGCACCTCGCAGCCCGCCCCTGCCGACTTCGCCACCGCATACCGGGGACAGTTGGCGCGACACCGCGACATCGTCTCGTTGCACGTCATGGCCATGTACAGCGGCACATGCCAGTCGGCCACGGCCGTGGGACGTACCTTCGACGGGCATGTCCATGTGCTCGACACGCGCACCCTGTCATGCGGTCTGGGTCTCGTCGTCCTTGAAGCCGCCAGGCGCGCCCGTGAGGGCATGGCTGCCGACGAGATACTCCGCCTCGCCCAGCAGGATGCCGACAACCTGCGTGTCTTCGTCTCCATGGACACGCTCGACTTCGCCGTGCGCGGCGGGCGCATGAGTCGCGGCACCGGCATGGTGGCGAAGCTTCTGAACATCAAGCCCGTGGTCGAGTTTGCCGTGCGCAACGAGGGCAAGGTCGACGTGGTGGCCAAAGCCATCGGCGTTCGCCGGTCCGAAGCGCGCCTGATAGACCTGCTGCGCCGTGATGCGGAGGGTATGACCAACCTGCGCTTCGCCATCGCGCATGTCGGTGCCCCGCAGACCGCCCTTCGCTACGCCGAGGTGCTCAAGACCACCTTCGGTGTCGCCCCCGACTATATCATGCCCGCGTCGGCGGTGCTGGGCACACACAGCGGCCCCGGCGCATGTGCCGTCGCCATGCTCGGCGACCGGCCCTCGACAGAGGACGCGAACACCACCACGGGCGGTGCCACAGACATCACCCCAGACGCCACCGAGAGCCCGAGCGCACAACATTCTGCGACCGCATGATGCGAAACATGCTGTGAAGGCTTGCCAGCAGAACCGACTGCCGTTACTTTGATGCTGTGGTGCGACACTGCATCAAGGGAGGCTTCATGGCCTACATCTATTCGGACATATCCACGTTCAGCGGGCGAGCCATGCTGACCGAGCTCATCGGCAGGGAACTCAGTTCCGGCGGTGGGCTCACGGTCGCAGACGAGATCATCAGCCTCTACCTGCTCTCATTGCGTGTGGCAGAACAGTACCCCAACAGGGTACAGACTGTAGTGCGTCCGAGGGCGGTGCCTGAAATCCTGCGAGGGCTATTCACCAACCTGCCCGTCTGATGTCCTCCGGATGCACCGTGTTCGCGTGGAGCCTGAATGTTACGAGCCATCGTCAGGGCCGGATCGTATCCGGCCCTTTTCTTTGGCCCGTTGCCTGCCAGCACGACGGCTCTTGTTTGTGCAACCGCGCAGCATAGCGCACTCTTTTGGGCTTGCCGTCCGCGACGCTTGGGTTTAATGGTGGCGCAATGCGTACTCCCCCTCCGTGCCGTGTCACGAGGGGCTCCCCTTGCGGCAAGGCCGCACAATCTTCAGCGATGCCGGAAACACACATGGCCAAAATCAGCAAAGGGCAGACCCTCGTCTGCGTGTACCCGGACTGGTGCAAGGGCTGCGGTCTCTGCGTGGCCTTCTGCCCGGGCAAGGTTCTCGAACTCAACCCCCTTGGCAAGGCGGAGGTGGCGCACCCCGAAGAATGCATCAACTGCGGCTTCTGCGAATTGCACTGTCCCGATTTCGCCATAGCCATCAAGCCCAAGGCCAGCGGACAGTCCTGCCCTTCACATGGCAAGGCCGAACCCAACCCCAACTCCGACGAGTACTGATATGGCCCTGCAACTGAAACGACGCAAAAGACGCGAGTTGTTCGCCCTCGGAAACGAGGCTGTGGCCGAAGGCGCCCTGCTGGCCGGGTGTACGTTCTATGCCGGGTATCCCATCACCCCCTCCACTGAAATCATGGAAGTGATGGCCGCCCGCCTGCCCCGCATGGAAGATGGCGTGTTCATCCAGATGGAGGACGAAATCGCCAGTATGGGTGCCGCCATCGGAGCCTCTCTTGCTGGCCGCAAGGCCATGACGGCCACATCCGGGCCGGGCTTCTCGCTCATGCAGGAGCACATCGGCTATGCGTGCATGGTCGAGGCACCGCTGGTCATCGTCAACGTCATGCGCGGCGGCCCCAGCACGGGCCTGCCCACCTGCCCTGCACAGGGCGACGTGCAGATGGCACGGTGGGGTACGCACGGCGACCACCCCATCATCGTCCTTTCGGCATCCAACGTGCAGGAATGCCTTGAGATGACGGTGACGGCCTTCAACTACGCAGAGAAGTACCGCACCCCTGTCATCCTGCTCATCGACGAGGTCACGGCGCACACCCGCGAGAAGATCATCGTCCCCCATGCCGAAGAACTCGAGATCATTTCCCGGGTCGAGCCTACAGTGCCCCCGGAGTGGTTCAAGCCCTACGCCGATACGGTGCGTGGCGTGCCCGCCATGCCCGCCATCGGTTCCGGCTACAGGATGCATGTCACCGGACTGACCCACGACGTGATGGGCTATCCCACGCAGCGCCCCGATGAAGTGAAGGACATGATGCTGCGCCTCTTCCGCAAGATCGACCAGTTCTACGGCGACATACAGCTCACCGACAGCTTTGCCCTCGAAGATGCCGAAGTGGCCGTCATCGCCTACGGCAGCGTGGCCCGTTCTGCCCATCTCGCCGTCGAACAGGCGCGGGAACGCGGCGCGAAAGCCGGTCTCCTCACACTGAAGACGCTCTTCCCCTTCCCGCGCCCCGCCGTCGAGACGCTGGCCCGCCGGTGCTCCATCCTCGTCGTGCCGGAGATGAACATGGGGCAGATGTCGCGTGAAGTGAAACGCGTCAACAACGGTCATGCGCGCGTCCGCACCATCAACAGGGTCGACGGACAGATCATCACGCCTTCCGAAATCCTCAAAATGCTCCTGTAGGTGCGGCATGTCGGACGTAACACAACTCATCCACGAGTATCTGCGCCACAACAAGAAGTTCCCCCATGTCTTCTGCGCCGGGTGCGGGCATGGCATCGTTCTCGGTTCACTCATCCGTAGCGTGCATGCCCTCGGCCTGCCCAAGGACGACGTGGTCGTCGTGGCGGGCATCGGCTGTTCCGGCAGACTTGCCGTCTACGTCGACTTCAACACCGTGCACACCACGCACGGCAGGGCACTGACCTTCGCCACCGGCATCAAGATGGCCAATCCGCGCCTCAAGGTCATCTGCGTCATGGGCGACGGCGATGCGATGTCCATCGGCGGCAACCATCTCATCCATGCCGCACGGCGTAACATCGGCGTGACGGCACTGGTGCTGAACAACCACATCTACGGCATGACGGGCGGACAGTGTTCTTCCGCCACCCCGCAAGGCGACATCTCCATGACCACCCCTTACGGTGCACTCGAAGACTCCTTCGACTTCGTGGAGATGGCGAAGGCCGCAGGTGCCAACTATGTTGCCCGTGGCACGTCGTTCCATGCGCTCATGCTGGACAAGCTCATCACCTCCGCCATCATGCATCCCGGCTTCTCCATGGTCGAAGTGTTCAGCCCCTGCCCCACGCAGTACGGTCGCAAGAACAAGTTCCGCTCCGCCGTGGACATGTACAAATGGCTCAAGAAGAACACGGTGAAGATCGAGACGCTCAAAGAGGGCGAGAAGCCCGAAGACGGTCGCATCCCCATCGGCGTCTTCCGCGACAGGCAAACGCCCGGACTCGAAGAACGCTACGCCGACATGCAACGCAAACTCATGGGGACAGGGCGATGAAGAAGCCGCAAGAGATCAAACGCTTCGAGATAAGGCTTTCCGGTTTCGGCGGGCAGGGGCTCATCACGCTGGGGCGCCTTCTCGGCAGCGCGCTCGCACTTGGGCACGGCTACTATGTGACGCAGACCCAGAGCTACGGACCCGAAGCGCGCGGCGGCTCGAGCCGTGCCGACCTCGTTGTCAGTTCACAGCCCATAAGCTACCCCAAGACGGAACAGCTTGACCTTCTCGTCGCACTCAGTCAGGAAGCCTGCAACGGCTACTACCCCTATCTCAAGCGCACAGGTCTGCTGGTTGTCGACACGACGCTGGTGAAGCATACCCCCACCAACGTCTTTCTCGGCCTTCCCTTCACGCAGATGGCACGCGACCAGATAGGCAACCCGCTCACCATCAACACGCTGGTGATGGGCGCGGTGAGCCATCTTCTGGATTTCGCCGACGTGAAGCTCATGCGCAAGGGGCTTGAGGCGAACATGCCTGCGAAGATCGTCGACGTGAACGTCAAGGCGTTCACGCTGGGACTCAAGCAGGCGAAGAAACACTTCGGCGATGCGCACGGTCTGTGGGCCGCCGCAGAGGTCAACGGCTCTGCCGAAGTGGAAACCGACCACGAATAGCGGAGAGACAATGAGCACGACCATCGACGAACTCACCGTCGACTACGAAGAGGACGGCAAACTCGTCGTCAAACAGCTGGACAAGGCCGTCCTTTCCAAAGGCGCATGGACGACCATCCTCTTCCGCTACAAGCAGTGGGAAGAGAAGCTTGCCGATTACGGCCCGGACAAATACGTCGTCAAGCGCTACAAGAAGATGAACGGCGAGTACCGGGCGCAATCCAAGTTCAACATCTCCAGTGCCGACCAGGCACAGAAGATCGTAGACACCCTCCAAGGGTGGTTGCAGGAACAGGCGTAATCGCCACCCGGCACGCAGAACGGCCCGTCGCACAAGCGACGGGCCGTTTCAGCGTACACCGGAGTGCTCTCGGCGTCTGCAGGTGGCAGGAGCCCCCAAAGTCCTTCGACCAAGGCGAGAGAACACCGCCTGTTCATCTATCAGGCCCTCCAGACGGGGCAGACGGCTGCCGACACCATATGGAAACGGCCCGCCGCATGAGCGACGGGCCGTTGCATTTTCACAAGGGCAGACAGACGAAGCAGCTAGCACCTTCATGCAGTGCTATTTCATGCCGCGCGCCTTCGCCACGGCGAACTTCTTGGCATCGAGACCGTACTTCTTCACCTTGTAGTTCACGATACGGTAGCTGACGCGCAAGTCGCGTGCCGCCTGCAACATGTTGCCGCGGGCCTTCTTGAGCGCATCCACCAGAAGCTCTTGCTCGAACTTGGCCACAGCCTCGCAGAATGAGAGATTGGTGTCTGTGGCCGTGCTTTCGGCTGTCTGCAACGAAGGTGGCATATGATAGGTGCGGATGACCTGTTCGTCGCACACCAGCACCGCCCGTTCGATGCAGTTCTTGAGTTCCCGGATGTTGCCGGGCCAGTGGTACTGCGTCAGCAGGTCGATGGCAGGCGTCGAGATGCGCTTGATGCTCTTCGAGTACTCTTCCGCGTACATGCGCAAGAAGTGCTCGGCGATGGGCAGGATGTCTTCACGCCGCTCACGCAGGGGCGGTATGAAGATGGGGAAGACGTTGATGCGATAGTAGAGGTCTTCGCGGAACAGCCCCTTCTCCACCAGTTCTTCCAGAGGCTGGTGCGTGGCGCAGATGAGGCGCACGTCGACAAGGATGGTCTGCTCGCTGCCGAGACGCTGAATCTCCTGCTCCTGAATGGCACGCAACACCTTCGCCTGCGCCGAGGGACTGAGTTCGCCAACCTCATCAAGGAAGAGCGTACCCTTGTGCGCCAGTTCGAACAGGCCCTTCTTGGTCTGTATCGCCCCGGTGAACGCCCCCTTCTGGTAGCCGAAGAGCTCACTCTCGACCAGTTCCGAAGGAAGGGCCGCGCAATTGAGCTTGATGAGCGGCATATCACGACGGGGGCTGGCCTGATGAATGGCCTCGGCCAGAAGCTCCTTGCCTGTGCCCGACTCACCGCGCAGAAGCGCGGTGGCCCTGCTGGGCCCGACCTGCGCAGCCTGATTGAGCACCAGCCGCATGGTCTTGGACGCCACGACGATATTGGCGGGGTTGAACGTACCCTCGCCCGTATCCCCGACGATGAGCCCCTGCGTCATGAGGTGCTTCTGGCGCGCCATTTCCTCTTGCATGTAGGCGGCATGGTTGGCGATCATACCCGCCACCACTTCAAGGAAACGGCAATGCGCCTCAAGCTGCGCGTGCGACGTGTTGGGCGTATCCACACTCAGTGTGCCGATGACTTCGCGCCCTTCGCGAGGTTCGTCGCTGGGGCCGAGCACGGGAACGCAGATGAACGCCAACGTCGCCAGCTCCTCTTCGGAACGGCCGAACATCTTGTTCAGGAACGCCGGATGCTCCTTCATGCAGGGCACGACGACAGGCTGGCCCGAGGCGAACACCTGCCCCGTGACACCGACACCGGGCTCATACTCGGCATTCTGTGCCTTGGCAGGGGTATCGGTGAGGCTCAACTTCAGCGTCCGCGTCTCAGGGTCGAAGATGACGATGTGCGGACGCTTGAAATCGTGGTTCTCGGCAAGGGTGTGCAGCAACGACTTCAGGGTCGACTGGAAGGGCCGTTGCGGGCCCATCTCCGATACGATCTTCTGAAGCGTTCCCAGATAGGGTTGCAGACGCCTGTCGTCGGTCTGAATCGATTGGGTCATGTATCAGCTCGCGTCAGCTACGGCCTGAACGCCGAGTTCAACGGCCCTCAGGTTCATGTCCACAAGTTTCGGGGCAAGATGACGCCGAATGGCGGCTTCAAGGGCGTCTACGCCGAAGGGCAAGAGCCCCGTGGCACATAGCGCGCCAAGCAACACGCTGTTTCCGCTCTGCACCGAACCGGCCTTGAGGCCAAGAGTGCGGCACGGCAGGAACCATGCCCTGCCCGAGCAGCCCGTCACCTTCTCGCGAATGCCGTCGAGGCACGGGTAGCTTTCACGCCCCATGGAAACGCCCACGGGAGGCAGGGTCTCGGCGTTGCTGAGCACCGCCCCTCCTGCGGTCAGGTACGGCAAGCCTCGCAAGGTCTCAAGGGGCTCGAAGCCGAGCACGATGTCAGCTTCGCCATGGCTGAGCTTGGGGCTTTGCCAGCCCCCCAGCAGCACGGTGGATTCGACCACACCGCCACGCTGGGCCATGCCGTGAATCTCGCCTGCCACGACCTCGCAACCGGCATCGAGCGCGGTACGGGCCAGAAGCGTCGTCGCGGTGAGCGTGCCCTGCCCGCCCACACCTGTCATGTAGATACGGATACGGCTCATCACGCGCTCCTCTTTCGGGCCTTGATCTTGCTGGACACTTGCAGGCACACCATGCAACCGCTGCACTGCTCGCTGTCGATGGCGATGTCCTGCCCGTCACGCCTGAATGCGGGGCACGCCAGTTCGGCAAGGCACGCTTCGACTTCCGGCCCCTGTTCGGCGACATAGGCGGTCTGGCGCGCAGCCTTCTTGAGGGTGCGACGGGCGTAGAGCACGCAAGGCTCCTGTGCGATGATGACACGCACACCCGTGCGCTGCTTCATGTCCTCAAGGGCGGCCATGGTCGCCTTGAGGTTGTAGGGGTGCACCGTGGCAACCTGTTCGACCCCGCAACCACGCACGATGGCCTCGATGTCGAGATGCAGACAGGCGTCGCCGAGCACAGCGGCATCCACACCGGGGTTGGGCTGATGCCCCGTCATGGCGGTCGTACCGTTGTCGAGGATGACCACGAGCACGTCGTGCTTGTTGAACAGCGCGTTGGCCAGTCCGGTGATGCCGGAATGGAAGAACGTGGAGTCGCCGATGTACGCCACCACAGGCCGTCCCGAGGCCGCGGCGAAACCGGACCCCGACGAGATGGAAGACCCCATGCAGAACAGGAAGTCGGCCATGCTCAAGGGAGGCAGCAGCCCGAGGGTGTAGCAACCGATGTCACTGGAATAGTAGGCATCATCGCCGAACACCTTACGTACCGCATAGTAGACGGCACGGTGCGAACAACCGGCGCAGAGGTTCGGCGGACGCATGGGGAGTTCCATCGACGCCGCATCGGGAGAACACTGCACCGGGGCGGCAGGTGTCTCTCCGAGGAAGGCGGAGAGAGCATCGCCCACGATGGTGGTGGAATACTCGCCGAAGACCGTCAGCACGCCACCCTTGCCCGTCACATCGACGCCAAGGCCAAGACGCTGCACCAGGGCCCGCACATCGCGTTCCAGCAACGGTTCGAGCTCTTCAAGCACGAGAACCTTGTCGCAGCCGGAGAGGAAGTCGACGAGCAGGCGTTCGGGCAGGGGCCATGTGAAGCCAAGTTCGAGAACCTTGACCCGGCCTTCAAGGCCGCGTTCATGCAAGGCGTCGGCAAGGTAGGCGCGGGAGATGCCGGAGGCGATGACGCCGATGCGCCCCTCACCGTGCACCGTGTTCCACGGCGATGCGGAGGCGAGTTCGGCCACGCGACCGAGCACGTCGGCCTGTGCGAAATGCCGCGCCCGCGCCACGGCGGGAACGGGGACGAAACGCCGGGGGTTGCGCTCGAAGGGCACTACCGCCGCAGGTTCGGGCAGTGCGCCGTAGGTCACGCCACCCCGCAGGTGGTTGACGCGGGTGGTGGTGCGCAGCAGCACAGGCTGCTGCGTCTCACGCGAAAGCAGCAGGGCCTCGCGGGCCATGTCCTTCGCTTCTTGCGCGGTGGCAGGCTCGAAGCACGGCATTCCGGCGAAGCGGGCGTAGGTCCTGTTGTCCTGCTCGTTCTGGCTGGAATGGCAGCCCGGGTCGTCGGCCGAAAGCAGGACAAGCCCGCCGGGCAGCCCGGTGTAGGTCATGGTCAGCAGCGGGTCGGCAGCCACATTGACGCCCACATGCTTCATGGTGACCAGCGTGAGGGCACCGGCCAATGCCGCGCCCGCACCCACTTCAAGGGCGACTTTCTCGTTGACGGAATACTCGAGTCGGTAGCGACCGTCGCCGCCGATACGTCTGAACGTATCCGGCACTTCGGAGGAAGGCGTGCCCGGATAGCAGGTCACAACATTGATGCCTGCTTCGAGCGCGCCGCGGACGATGGCCTCGTTCCCGAGAAGCAGGTGGCGTTCTCCGGGGGTGTCGGCCAGCAGCGGATGCGACATGATTCACTACTCCTTACGGCGTTGAGGTACGTTCGTCCCTGATGATGATTAGCCCTTGGCGGCGATGCGCGCCTTCAGGTCCTGTACCTTGAACCGCAGATAGTCGGACTCGGCCGTGTTGCCGGAGGCCAGAACAGCCTCACAGGCGGCGAGTGCCCTTGCGGGCTGCCCGGCAGCCTCGGCCGCCACGGCAAGTTGCATACGCACGAGATTGCGCGCCGCTTCAGGCGCGGCGGTCTCTGTCTTTTCAAGAACGGCGAGAGCTTCGGCAGCCTTGCCGGACGCCACAAGCGCCCCGGCTTGCGAGATGCCTGCCACGACACCGGCCCCGCCGTCGTCACCCGAGAGTGCGGCGTAGGCGGCGGCGGCCCTCTGGTAGTCGCCCAGTTCCATGGCGGTGGCGGCCTCTTCAAGGCGCACGGCATTCTTCAACGATGATGGACTGTTGTCGGCGAAGGCCGTCAGGGCGTCGAGACGGTCCTTGCCTTGCATCGTGACAACGATACGGCCAAGTTCCGTCTGTGCGGATTCGAGCGTGTTCCGCGTGTACATGCGCCATCCACCGGCAATCACGACGACAAGAACGAACAGGCCGACCGCCCCGGCGATGATACGCACGTGATCGAGGACGAACTGCAACATGGGCGCGGCTTCGGTTCCCACCTCTCCCTGAAGTGACCCGAGAAGTGTATTCGAGGGAAGGTTGGTATGCTGAAGATTGGGCCGCAGGGGAGTTTCAGCCATTGATATCGGCTCCTTGCAGGGTTAGCATGATACATCGGCGCTAGGGTGTGCGCAGACCGGACAGTTTTACGCACCGCTTACAGAAATGTCAAAAGGAATCCGCCCCCCTGCCCCACGCCCGGCAGCCGAAGAGCGTCACAGGTGGAGGCATGCAGAAGGTTCGGATTGGCGTCGTCTGCACACGCTCGAGACAGACGTGGCAGACAGTGCCCTCCCTGGACCGTCTGTCACCGTCCGTCCCGGAACGCCTTCGCCCACACCACGACGGCACAATGCCCCAAGGGGTGCCCCGCTTGCAAAGCGCCCCTCAAGACGCCTATACTCCGTGACCGAAAATACGACGCCACTCCGGAGGTTCCAATGAATATCGCCAGCCAGATCGAGGACATGGGGCGCCGCGCCCGGGCAGCAGGCCGCAGGCTGGCCGCCGCGTCCCCCGCCGCCAAGGCCGGTGCGCTCGACCACCTCGCCACACTTCTAGAGCAGCGTCAGGATGCCATTCTCGCGGCCAACGCCGCCGACCTTGCCGCCGCCGCTGAGGCGGGCATGGACGCCCCCCGCATGGACAGGCTGCGACTCACACCCGCCACCATCGCCGAAATGGCTGCCGCCTGCCGCCATGTCGCCGCGCTGCCCGACCCTGTCGGTGCCATCGAAACGCAATGGCAACGCCCCAATGGTCTCCTCGTCGGGAAGATGCGCATCCCGCTGGGCGTCATCGCCATGATCTATGAATCACGCCCCAATGTGACCATCGATTCGGCCATCCTGTGCCTCAAGGCAGGCAACGCCGTCATCCTGCGCGGCGGTTCAGAGGCCATCCATTCGAACCTCGCACTGGCGGCACTCATCACCGAGGCCCTCTCCAGCGTGGGGTTGCCTGCCGAGGCGGTGCAAGTGGTATCCACCACCGACCGCGCCGTCATCGCCGAGCTCTGCAAACTTGAAGAACATATCGACGTCATCATCCCGCGCGGGGGCGAGACGCTCATCCGCGCCGTCGTGGACATGGCCCGCATGCCCGTGCTCAAGCACTACAAGGGCGTATGCCACGCCTACATCGATAGTGGGGCCGACCTCGCGCAGGCCGTGGAGATCATCCACAACGCCAAGGTGCAGCGGCCCGGCGTGTGCAACGCCCTTGAGGGACTGCTCGTACACCGGGACGAAGCTGCTGCCTTCCTTCCCGCCATCGCGGAACGTCTGGGCAACGACGGCGTCGAGTTCAGGGCCTGTCCGGCATCGCTGCCGTTGCTCGGAGACTCTGCCATCCCCATGAAGGATGAGGACAACGGACAGGAGTTCCATGACCTCATCCTGCTGGTGCGCATCGTCGACGACATGGATGAGGCGCTGGCGCACATCGCGGCCTATGGTTCGAACCACACCGAGATCATCTGCACCCGTGATCATGGCAACGCCATGCGCTTCCTGCGCGAGGCCGATGCCTCCATGGTGGCGGTCAACGCCTCTTCACGCTTCAACGATGGCGGGCAACTCGGCCTCGGCGCAGAGATAGGCATCAGCACGTCGAAGCTGCATTCCTACGGGCCCATGGGGGTACAGGAACTCACTACGACCAAGTTCGTCGTCTTCGGCGCCGGGCAGATACGTCAGTAACGCCATAACGCCGAAGGGTGGCAGGATGCATCATATAGGTCTGCTTGGGGGCAGCTTCAACCCCGTGCACATAGGACATGTGCGTCTGGCCGTGGAGATTGCAGAGACCTTGCGCCCGCAGCGCCTCGACCTCGTGCCGTGCGCCATTCCCCCGCACAAGCCGCACCGCAGCCTGCTGCCCTTCGACCTGCGCTACGAAATGCTCACTGCGGCTACGCGGGCGTTTCCGACGTTGCAGGTCAACCCCATCGAACGCTCGCGCCCGGGGCCGTCCTACACATGGGACACCCTCGCAGCCTATGCACAGGTCGAGCCCGAGGCCCGACTCTTCTTCGTGCTGGGCGGCGAAGACTTCCACACACTGCCCCACTGGCACCGGGGACGCGAGTTGCCACTGCTGGCCGACATGGTCGTTGTGCCTCGCGCCGGGGCCGACCGGGGGGCCTTCATGACCACCACCCGCGAGTACTGGCCAGAAGCCCGCCCCGACGACGCCTGCACCGCCCCCGGAAGCATCGCCTACAGCCTGCCGGGGGGCACAAGGCTCATCTACCTGCCCCTGCCACGTCTCGACATCAGCGCGTCGCTGGTACGTGACAAATGGATGGCGGGACGAGACATTTCGCTGCTCGTACCGGATGCCGTGAAAGCCATCATGCGCGACAATGCGGAAACGCTCGCAGCATGCTGGGGGGGCGACGACAGCGCGATGCCGGAGGCCACCAGATGATGACATCCGCCGCCCCGAAACCTGTTCGGGAGAACATCGCCCGCGCCAAGGCGTACCTCCGGCGCGACGACCTTCCACGCTCGATGGCGGCCATGGCCACCGCCCTGCGCGAACTCAAGGGGACCCGCCTCATCGGACAGGCGCGCTTCGAGACCGAAGTGAACATTCATGAGTACGTCACCGAGTTGAACAGGCATCAGGCTGTGCGTCGCTTCTTCGAAGCGCAGGGAGTGCTGTCCACCCCCTTTGTCACCTATGCCAAGGGTGCCGAGACCGAACTTGCCGAAAGACTGGAGAGCATCCGCGCCGGCTTCGAAAAGGATGTGGCGGCACATGCCGCACAACATGCCGCCAAGGTCGCCCACCGCAAAGAGGCGCTTCTGCGCAGCGGGCAGGAGAAACTCGACGCCGGGGATGCACCCCGGGGCCGCAGCTTTCTCAAACGGGCAGCGGATGAATTCGGTCACGAGGCCGGGGTTCTCACCGACATCGGGCAACGGCTTCAGCGGGCGGGTCTGCTTTTCGAGGCGGCGGAGATGTTCGAAAACGCCATCGCCGCCTTCCCCAAGGACGGACATGCCCACGCCGGGGTCGTGGCAGCCTACATGGGGCTGCAGGAATACCCGAAAGCCGAGATGGCCTACACCAGAGCCCTCAAGCAATTCGGAACCCACCCCAAGACCCTCGTCAACATGGCGCGCATGTACCTTGCATGGCGCAAGCGCGACGAAGCGTGGACGCACATCCAGCGTGCCTTGCAGCTGGCCCCCGGGGATGCCGAGGCGAAAGCCCTGCTGGCTGAAATCGAGGGGCGGGGCAGCCGCCGATAGCCGTCCCCCTGCGCACACTGTTCCGACAGACGGACGTATCGACCGGGCACACGACTGCCAGCGCATCAAAAAGCAGCCTGGGCGGCTACCACCCAGGCTTTTATATGTGGCGGCCCATCATGCGGACATTACACCTGCCCGCTAACGCCCCGCTGCCCCCTTCGCCACCGCCGCGACATCGTCTGCAGCATCACGTCCCAGCACGCCCATGACCGCCGCGACGACTGTTTCGGGGCTAAGGCGCGCCATACAGCCCACCGTCTCGCGACATCGCCTGCTGCCGTGCAACGAACATGGGCGACAGGGCATATCCGGTTCGAGGACGACATCGTGCGGGCCTTCCGGGAAGAAACCCCACTCCCGCGTCGTGGGCCCGAACAAGGCGACGACCGGCGTGCCCACAGCACCCGCAAGATGCATGGGGCCCGAATCGCCCGTCACCAGCACGTCTGCCGCCGCAAGCAGGGCGCAGCTTTCCCGCAGGCTCGTTTTACCGGTGAAATCGACCACATCCGGCCCAAGGGACGAAGGGGTACCCTGCCCGATGACGCAGCACCGCACCCCCCTCTCACGCAAGGCGGCGGCCAACTTCGTCCAGCTATCGGGAATCCACGCCTTGTCCGGGTGTGTCGCGTAAGGGTGCAAGGCCACAAGCGGACCTTGTCCCGGTACCTGCGACGCGAACCGGGCACCTGCCGAGACCTCGGCATCCGTCAGATAGATGCGAGGCAGCAGTGCCGACCGGGCAGGGGCCTCGGATTCCACAGCGAGCGCATACCGTTGCGTGACGTTCCAGCGACGCAGCGTATCACCGCAGAGCCTTCCGCCAGACCGCAGGAACAGCCTTCGGGCTACCGGGAGTTTCGGGTACCGCCTCACCGGACCACGCCATAGCATGGCGAGAAGGCGAGAGCGGAGCGTACCGTGCAGGTCGAGCAACCCCTTCCCCGCATGGCGGGCGGCGCTTTCAAGGTAGATACGAAGCAACCGGGGCAGGGCAAGGTCGGCATTCTCGAGTCCGACGACACCATCGATGGCGGGATGACCTTCGAACACCCCCACCCATGCCTTGCGCGTCACCACGGTGAAACGCCATCCGCGCCGCCTGTGCCAGTAGTCGAGCACACCGGTCGTGAGGACGACGTCACCAAGGGCGCTCAGACGGAACACGACCCATGAATCGGTAGTCACGTTCATGCCCATGCCACAACAATACGGTTCTCGCCCACGCGAAAAGATGCTAGCGTTTTCATGTGTGCGACACCTAACAGCAGCGGAACCGAATGAAAAGCACCTTCGAACATGAAGCGCGCGTAGCGGATGCCCCCTCTGCTTCGCATGACACCGGAGTTCCGGAGGTGAACGCGGGACGCGCCAGCGCAATACTGCTGACCCTTGGCGTGGCGGTCACGCTTGTCCTCGCACTTGCCGCCTACCACCGCTACGACAACGAACTGCAAACGACACAGCGCCGACTGTCGGCCATCGTGACAAGCGCGGCCGAACTTCACGCGCATCAAGACGCTCACACTGCCGTCGCGCACCTTGCGGAGACTGTCACGCGGACAGGGTATGCCCTCTTCATGGTTGATGCAAAGACCTACCGGGCGTCCTCGTCTCCCGAAGGGATGTATGGCGTACAAGGTCCCCCCCCGCTGTCCCCGCGCCCCCCCCTTTCAGAGACGGTTCTTGCCCGTCTCCAGCATTCCCTCAAGCCCGGAACAGGCACCACCGTCATAGACGTGACAGCCGCGAACGGCACGGCTGGTGCGCCCACCCTGTTCTCGTGCACGGCACTGACGCAAGACGACCTGCTCATCTGCGCCACGGCGGATATGACAGGCACCACAGACAGCTTCCACATGAGCCTTTTCACTGCGGTCTTCGCCACGTTGCTGTTGACCGGAGGAGCACTCTATACGCTGACCGCGTGGCATGGCAGAGTCAGAAAGCGTCTTGCCGAACTCAAAGATACCATCGCCACGCTACAAGGTCAGAATAACGCCTGTGCGACAACGGCTGCGCGTTTCGCCGCACTCTTCGACCTCGCCGAAGAAGCCATGTACGTCATGGCCGGTGGACACATCGTCAAATACAACCAGACCTTCGCGAACATGATAAGGGGGGGGAACACCCCCGGTTCCGACGACGGGATTCTCCATGCCGTACACCCCGACGACTCCCTGTACGTATCCAGAATACAGGCGATGCGACAGCGCGGTGAACCCACTCCCACCCGTATCGTCTTCAGGCTACGCGACACCGGACAGGGAGTGCGATGGGTTCAGTGCACCAGCAGCGTGATTCCCTGGGATGAGGGCAGGGCACATCTGTCGGTGCTTTCGGACATTACGGATTTCAAACAGTCCACCCTGCTCGTCGAACAACGCGAACAGGCCTTGCTGCGCGTCGTGGAACAGCTGCCCTACGCGCTCGCTGTTCTCGCCCCCGACGGGAGCATCCTCCAGACGAATGGCGCGTGGCGCGACCTCATGCACACGTATACAGCCCCCGGAATGACGGCCGCGTCCATATTCGAGAACCCGCTCGTCATGCAGAACGGGCACGAGAACGCTGTGCAAGAGGCCCTCACGGGTGCCCCAGTCGAAACCGAGGCACATCCCGTTCCATCTGTCCACGGCGAAGCGCGGCGCTGGCTACGGTTGCGTTTCTCACCGGTGCGCGACCATCATGACAGGCTGCAGAGCATTATCGCCCTTTACAGCGATGAGACCCCACACGTGATGGACACTCTCCAGCTGTCGGAATTGCAGCACGAAATCACCCGGCTGCATGAAACCTCCAGCGCGGCCCATGGCCGCCTACATGCCGTGCTTGACGCTCTGCCGTGGGCAATCGTGACGGTCGACGGCGCAGGCCGTGTCACCTTCATCAACGGCAGGGCCGCCGTATTTGCCGACACCGATGCGGAAGCGGTGCATGGCCTGACCGTGGAGGCGCTTCCCCCTGTTCTTGCCCGCTACGCCCCGATGTTGCGTGCCAGCCTTCGCTCTGGAACCCCCCAACCTTCCATCAGGAATGAAGAGTACATCAGCGGACGCATGAGACATCTCGAAGCCGCCAGCTACCCCATCGACGCTGGCGGGCAAGAGGCCGACAAGGCCGCCTTCCTGTGCATCGAGGACGTCACGGAACGGGTGGCGCTGGAAGACATGATGGTACAGTCGGAAAAGATGGTCTCGGTCGGTGCGCTTGCCGCAGGCATGGCCCATGAGATCAACAATCCGCTGGGAGCCATCCTTCAAGGCGTCCAGAACCTGCGGCGCAGGCTCACAGCCGACCTGCCCGCCAACGTCAACGCCACATCGGAAGTCGGACTCACCATGGAACAGTTAAGGGCCTATGTCGAGTCCCGGCAGATTCCCATGCTGCTGGACGGCATCAGGGAAGCCGGAGAACGCGCTGGGCGCATCGTAAGCCACATGCTGACGTTCAGCCGCCGCAGTCAGGGGTTGCACAGGCCCGCGCACCTCGGCCCCCTCATCGACAAGGCCCTTGAGCTGGTGGAGACGGATTACGACCTGCTCAAGGCCTACGACTTCAAACAGATAGAGGTCTTCCGCGACGAAGAACCCGACCTGCCCCCCTTCAACTGCTCTTCTTCGGAAATCGAACAGGTCATCCTCAACCTGCTCAAGAATGCCGCCCATGCCGTCAGTGTGCGTACCGACGACGCACCTCCACGCATCCGCATCACCACCCGAAGCGAAGAGAACGGCATCCGCCTCGAAATCGCAGACAACGGGCCGGGCATGACAGCGGAACAGCGGCGGCGGGCATTCGAACCGTTTTTCACCACTCGTGAGGTCGGCATGGGAACGGGGCTTGGTCTTTCCATCTGCTATTTCATCATCACCACCAAGCACCGGGGCACCATCGCCATAGACGCCGCCCCTGAGGGCGGGGTGCAGTTCACCATACGTCTCCCCTTCTAGCTGGCGCCCCCGCTGTACCGTGCCCTTCGGGCGTGACATCACCGGACGCAGGGCACACCAGCCACGGCAGGACACGACGCCCCATCCGCCACCGACACGGTCTCCCCCATGCGCGTGCCCCGCGCCCTGCCCGGTACTCGCCCCCTCGTGGGCGTTCGGCCCCCCTCATCGAAATCCTCGACCAGAAGAGGGACTCCTCCCCCACGACCGGCCACAGCCATATGTTCGAAACCGCATTGTCACCCTGCCGTCACCCGTGAAACCCTGCGGGGGTATACATCTCGCGTGCCTTCTTTTCATGCATGCACACCGGGGGAGGTGGAATGCGTATCCGCGAAGCATTATTGGATGTCCTGAAAGGGCTGTTAAAGACGACACCACGCGAAGAACCTCTGGCCGACACGTCGGTGACAGAAGAAGGAAGGTCACGGACGCAGCGCCCCGGCACCATGAGGCAACCGTGGGAAGAATCGCCTCTTGAGATGTTACGGGCATATGACGCGCTGCATATCGTCGTGCTTCGCCTTGTCGACCACGCCCTGCTGCATGAACTCTACGGCAGTGAGCTTCTGTCGGGTGTCGAACGCAGCATCGCCGCAAGCATTGGTGAACATCTGCCACAATTGGGGCATCTCCCGGATGGCACGTTGCAACTCTTTCCCGCGGAAGGTGGCGAATTCGTGGCTGTCTGGCCCGCACAGCGCCAGCGCACGAGACGCCTCGCCGACATCGCCTACACGCTCAAGCACTCCGTCCGCCATGCCGTGAAAGACAGCCCGCTGCTGTGGTCGGGCCGCGACCTCCAGATAGACACGGGTTGCGCCGTCTTCCGCAAACGTCCGGACAGGCCGGTCGAAGATGACTTTCTGCGTTCGCTAGACGATGCGCGCATGATGGCCCACCGCAACATGGACCTCACCGACCTGCGCATGGCCCGTGACTTCAAGACGATACTTCAGGAGAACGCCTTGCGCACACTCTACCAGCCCATCGTCCACTTCCCCACGGGTCGCATCATGGCCTGGGAGGCTCTCACCCGTGGGCCTGCCGATTCGCCCCTGCATTCTCCGGCCATGCTCTTCGACGTGGCCGAGGAGATGGGTATGCTCTTCGCCCTTGAGCGCAATTGCCGCGAACATGCCATCGCCGATGCCGGGACACTGGCCGCAGGGCAGAAGCTCTTTCTCAACATCCACCCCCGCACGTTGTCCGACCCCGAGTTCACACCGGGCAGCACACTCCGTGCGTTACGTGACACGGGGCTGCGTCCCGAGGATGTCGTCTTCGAAATCACCGAACGACACGCCATCAAAGACCTGACCACGTTCTACAAGACGCTGGAGCATTATCGCGGGCAGGGATTCGGCATCGCCATCGACGACGCAGGCACAGGCTATTCCGGCCTCGCCAGCATCGCCGAACTCAAACCCGACTTCATCAAGATAGACATGTCGCTGGTGCGAGGCATCCATCGCGACCCCGTCCGTCAGGCTCTCATCGAGACGTTCATCGACTTTGCGGAGAAAATCGGCGCACGGGTCATCGCGGAGGGCATCGAGTGCAGAGAAGAGGCGAGCATCCTGCTGCGGATGGGGGCGCACTACGGGCAAGGGTACTACCTTGGGCGACCGTCGTACCCGAAGCACGAGGAGTACATCGACCTCAGCGGACTGCGCCCCGCGCTGGATATCGGAACATCGGGCATGGCGTGTTCCATGCCTGTGGGCGACCTTGCCGAGGAGGCACAGACCGTCGCGCCCGACGCCCTCGTCGACGACATCCGCAAGCGCTTCGAGGACGGACAGCAGCATAACGGACTTGCCGTGGTCGACGCCAACACCCACCCCATGGGTCTGGTGATGGACTACCACCTGAACCGCCAGCTTTCGGCGCAGTACGGAGTCGCTCTCTATTCCAGAAGGGCTGTCACGTGCGTCATGGACCCCGCACCGACCATCCTCGACGAGAGTACCCCTGCCGAAGAGGCCGCACGCATCGCCATGGCCCGCCCCCGGCTTCAGGCCTATGACGACCTTCTGGTCACACGCGAGGGAAGACTCACCGGTATCGTCCCCGTCCAGAAACTGCTGCACACCATCGCAGAGGTGCAGGTCGAACTTGCAAAGGGCACGAACCCCCTTTCGGGGCTTCCCGGCAACGTCGCCATCGAGAAGGAGATAGAGACGCGGCTCGCCTCGGCACGGCGTTTCGCACTCATCTACGCCGACCTCGACAACTTCAAGAGCTACAACGACACCTACGGATTCAAGAACGGGGACCGCATCATCCTGCTACTGGCGCGCATTCTCGCATGGGCCATACGGCGGCACGGGAGGAAGGGCGACCTTGTAGGGCACATCGGCGGCGACGACTTCGTGTGCATCACCACACCCGAACTCGCATCCCGGGTCTGCAAGGGCATAACCCGTTGTTTCGGCAGGCTCGTCCGCCACTGCTATTCTGCCGAAGACAGAGAGAGGGGCTGGATAATGGCGCGAGGGCGTGATGGCGTGGAACGGAACTTCCCCCTCGTTTCGGTCTCACTGGCTGTGCTCGACTGCGGTATGGAGAACAACCTTCTGGAAATCGGAGAACGGGCGGCCCATGTGAAACACCTGGCGAAAGCCATCGCGGGCAACGCCTACGTCCTCGAGACCGGGAACGTAGGCGGAAGCGGAGACTGCGTATGCCGCAGTGGTACGCAAAGTGCGTTTTGACGGTAGGATGCAAGGGCCGCGTACGGGATGCTGCGCAGACGAAACGCCGATTCCATGCGCCATGCCGGTCAGATGCCCTGAGTCACCCGACACCTGCGGTCCGTCCACACCGGCGTGAAGCGGGCACCCCCCGACAGTGGACACGGAAGGTGCGTCTTGCCCCTCCCCGAAGCAGTCGGACTGTCAGCCTGTGAGCGAATGTACCTGCCCACACTCATTTGTCAGGCATGGGCTTCGGGACCGACGCTGCCGACCGCGAAACGTATCAACTGCACCACATCGAGAATGAGCGAGATGCCGCCATCGGCATCGACCGTCGTCCCTGAAATCCATGCGACGTTGCGGCACAGATTCCCCACACCCTTGATGACCGCCTGTTGCAGCCCGACCACGGCATCCACGGCGAAACCGACTTCATGTCCTTCCTTACCCGCGACGATGACACGTTCGTAACCGGGTTGTTCGCCCGGCACACCGAGAAGAAGCCGCAGGCTGACGCACGGAATCAGGCGACCGCGGTATTCGATGCACTCCACGGTACGGACGGCCCCGTCCACGAAGCGTTCGAGGCAGGCTTCGACCATGGTCAGGGGCACGATGTACGAATCACCGCCCACAAGGACGCGCATGCCGTCGATGATGGCTAGCGTCAGCGGAAGCCTGATATGGCATGTGGTGCCTCGTCCCGGCGTCGTCTCCATGTCCAGCGAACCTCGCAACGCGGCGATGGCGCTGTGGACGACATCCATGCCCACGCCACGACCGGATATCTCCGAGACGCCCGGTGCTGTCGTGAAGCCTGGAACATACAGCAGCGCAAGCAAGGTGGCGGTATCCGGTTCGGTCTCGGGCGGTATGAGCCCCATGGCGACGGCACGGAGTCGCACCTTCTCAAGGTCTACCCCGGCACCGTCGTCGGAAACATAGATATGCACCTCTCCACCGGAATGTGAGGCCCCGAGTCGCACCACGCCTTCTTCCGGTTTTCCGGTCGCCAGCCGCACCTCGGGAGGTTCGATGCCGTGGTCCATGGCGTTACGCAGAAGATGCAGCAACGGGTCGCGCAACTGGTCGATGAGTGTCTTGTCCAGTTCGGTATCTCCGCCCTCGGCCTCGAAGAGCACCTTCTTGCCCAGCTGCGCGGCAAGGTCGCGGACAAGCCGTCTGAAGCTGTGGAACGTAGACCCCATGGGCACCATGCGCATGGACATGGCACTGTCACGCAACGAGCCAGCCAACCGTTCCAGCCCCTCTGCCACTTCACGCATGGCATCATCGGGAACGCCACGCACAAGCTGCGAGAGGCGCGATTGCAGGATGACCAGTTCGCCCACGAAGCCCACGAGCCTGTCGAGTTTGGCACTCTCGACCCGGATACTGGAGGATGACGCCTCGGCAGCCTGGGCGACCTCCGACGCCACAGACTGGACATCCATGCAGTTGCAGATGTCCTCCCTCTCCATGGCGCGGGCAGCGGCCATCAGGGCCAAGGGGTCATTCACGCGCCCCCCCACGGCTGCGGAAAGCAAGGCTCGCACCGGAGGACAGTCACTGCGCTTGCCAAGGGACATGATCGACAGGTTCTCGCTATCCAGAAGCCACGCATAGTCCTGCCGCAAGACGTCAGCAGAGACCCGGCCGGTGAGTACGCCCTCCCAGCGCACGGGGAACGGCACCTCGCCCACATGTTCCAGTCCGCCGTCGGCGAACACCGGAACGACCTCGAATGGCCCGTACCCGCGAAACGAATCGAGCAGGCGCAACGGGTCAAGCCCTCGCCACATCCAGTCGTCTGCTGGCGTAAGGCGTACCCAGAGGCAGACCTCGGCCTCGCCCGTCGCATCACCTGAGATGGTCATGTGTTCGGGAACACCAGTATCATATGGCTTGGCGGCATGAACGGCCTGCCCATCGTCGACATCGGCTTCATCATGCTCAAAGGCTGCGATACGAAGCATGAGTGCATCCGAGGCCTCGCGCACCGCAACAGGCACATCGGCGGGGTCGCCTTCCAGCAGGGTCTGAAGATGGTCCTTCGCCTCGAGGCAGAGGCCGAGCAGTTCGGATGTCAGCGGAAGCCGCCCATGCCGTACCCTGTCAAAGACATCCTCAAGGGCATGGGCGACGCGCGCAGCTTCGGTATAGCCGAACATCGCCCCGCTTCCCTTGAGCGTGTGCATCGTCCGGAAGACACGGGCCACCAGTGCCCTGTCGTCCGGAGTCTGTTCCAGTTCGAGGAACAACGACTCCATGTCGATGAGCAACTCGCGTGCCTCATCCCCGAAGAGGCGCATCACGGCCGGGCGGTCTATCATGCCGTCATCTCCTGTCCAGCAGACTCGGCGTAGAGAGGGCCATGCCTGTTATCTCATCCATCGTGAGAAGGCGTTCGTGGTCGAGCACGAGCACGAAGCGGTTGTCGATGCGCACGATGCCCCGCAGATAGGGCTGCGGAACAGCCGCCCCCATGGACGGCGGAGGAAGCAGCTGGTCGGTGGCGACCTCCACCACGCCGCGAACGCTGTCGGCGAACACGCCCATGAGCTGCAACTCTCCCGCTCCGGGCAGGTCGAGAATGACGATGCGCGTGGCTGGCGTATGCGCGACACGCCCCATGCCGAGCTTGTGCCGGAGGTCGATCACCGGAACGGCATAGCCGCGCAGGTTGATGACCCCCAGAAAGTAGTCGGGCATCTGCGGAATGCGCGTGATATCTCCGGGGTCGAGCACCTCGCGCACGCAGAGGATGTCCATCGCCACCGTCTCGTCACCAAGGCGGAAGGCCAGCATGTGCAAGGCAGGGGATGCCGTATGCGGATCCATCATGCCACCTAGAACCTTTCGAAATCGCCGTCTTCATCGTCGGAGAGGTCGAGCCGCAACCGGGGGGTAGCCGGTGCCTTCGGCACGTCAACCTCGACCCGGGTCTGCCCCGGCTTCTTCTCCTGTCCGGCGATGAACGGTGCGGAACGGGGACGCGTCCCCCCTCCGGGGATACGGAAGAAGGCGACAGTCCGTTGCAGATGTCCGGCCTGCGCCGAAAGCTCTTCGGATGTTGAGGCGACCTCTTCCGATGCCGCGGCATTCTGCTGAATGACCTGATCCAGCATGTGCAAGGCGTCGTTGACCTGCTCGGCACCTTCACGCTGTTCGATGCTCGCGGCTGCGATCTCCTGCACGAGTTCCGCTGTGCGCGCGATGTCGGGAACAAGCTTGTGTAGCAGCGACCCGGCCCGTTCCGAAACGTCGAGGCTCGCGGCCGAAAGTCTGTTGATCTCCGCAGCGGCGGCCTGACTGCGTTCGGCCAGTTTGCGCACTTCGGCGGCGACAACCGCGAAGCCGCGGCCCTGTTCGCCGGCGCGGGCGGCCTCGATGGCCGCGTTGAGCGCCAGGAGGTCGGTCTGTCGCGCAATCTCCTCGATGATGGAGATACGGCTTGCGATATCGCGCATGGCGACCAGCGTCTCTTCGACGGCGAGCCCCGATTGACGTGCGTCCTCGGCCGCACGCAGGGCGATGGTCTCGGTGGTCTTGGCGTTCTCGGCATTCTGCGCGATGCGGGTGGCCATCTCCTCCATCGAAGCGGAGCACTGCTCGACAGAGGCCGCCTGCTCCGTCGCCCCCTGGGAAAGCGCTTCGGCGGTGGCGCTCAACTCTTCACTTCCGGCCGCCACGTTCTCTGCACCGAGTTGCACGTCTCGCACGACACAGCTGATGCGTTCGACCATGTCCATGAGCGAGCGAAGCAACTTGTCCTCTTCGCTACGTGGTGCGATGCGCCGCGTCAGGTCGCCAGACGCCATGGTGACGGCAAGTTCTGCGATGTTGCGTTCCACCGCGACCATCTCGGCAAGAGCACGCGTCAGGGTGTCACGAGGGCCGCGCGGTTCTGGCTGGGTCACCGCCTGCCCACGGGCGAGTTCCGTTGCGGCAGTCGCCACCTTGCGCTCGGCTTCGAGCATTCTGTTCATCGACGTGAGCAGTGTGCCAATCTCGTCACGCGAGTCGACTTCAAGCACCACATCGACATTGCCCTCTGCGACGGATTCCGCAGCCGCAACAGCCCTGCCCAGCCCCTTCTTGATCATGCGAGTGGTCAGCACGGTGAACACGATACCGAACAACAGCGCCGTCAGACTTATGGCTAGGACAGTGGCTGCCGAGAAGCGCACCGACTCCTGCGTGTGCGCATCCTGACGTTCAAGCAGGATTCTTGCGCTGTCGGCCAGCACCGTTGCGCTGGCGACCATCTTCTCCATGAGGGCTCGACGCCGGGGCTCGAACTCCGTGAACGCCCCGACCATGGCCTCGTACTGGCGCACGCTGGAGACGGCAGAATCGAGGGCTGTACCGAACCGTGCCCGCAGTGCCGACTGCTGCAAGGGTTCTACACCCTTACGCACCTTGTCCAGATACTCGCGCACCCGCATCAGGTCATCGGGCTTGCCCCGCCACAGATAGTACAGGATATGGACACGGGAGAGCAGGAACAACTTCTGCATCTCCTGCACCCGGTCGGCCACGTCGGTGGCACTTGCGGCCATCGAGGCCTCGAACAGCGCATCGAACGCGTCCGTAACCTGACTGGCAGCGGCGATTGCCTGTTGCAACGTCTTGTCCCGCTCGACACCCACGCTTTGGAGTTCCCGGAACAGCAGCTGATATTCTGAACTCTTCTGCGCTATCGCCTGAAGGTCACCGCCTTCCTGTCCCCCCAGAGTGCCGCGAATCCGCTCCACAGAAGCGAGAATCCGCTTCACCTTGGCATCGACTTCACCGGCGCTCTCTTCATGCCCGTTGAGCAGATAGTAGAGGACGTCGATACGCGCCCGTTCGGAAGTCGTGACCATGTCACCAACCACGCGCGCGGTCTCCATCTCGCCGATGAGCTTGTGCTGTGTCCGCCAGCCCATGGTGGCGACTACGGCGCCCAGCAAAAGCAACGCGGTGAAGGCCATAAGCAACCGTGTTGCCAGCGAATAGTTTCTGAACATAGTACAACCTTTCTGTCAGTCCTGCGGAGATGATACCGAGGGCGTCATGATACGCCCGGTCTGCCACAGTCGCATGAAGTTTCCATTGCATCCGGATGCCTGTTCGGCATGGCGGCAAAAAATGCAGGGGGAGGTCCGTAATCCATGAAGGAAGACAAGACAGCCACAAGCCCCTGCGACACGAGGCACCCCCCTCCGTTCTGTTGTGGCTGGCGACCACGAGGGTTGGCGCGGAACGTCGCCCCGCACCTGCGCCATGTCAGTAACCGGACAGGGCAATAGTATGACGCACGATGACAAGCAAGAGGCAGGCCAAACCCCTGCACGATTTAATGGAACAGCCCCATGAGAAAACGAGAAACGTCCTCCGCCCCCTCCCGGCCCTAAGAGACCTACCGGAGGATGGGCAGGGGCGGGCACGTGGACGCTATCAGCGACGAGTGAGAAAGGAGTCCATGGAGAGACGATGCTGGCACTCCTGCGGCAAACGACCGGGAACAACGCAACGCGTCACGTGATTCCGGGCGGCCTGGACACCTATGCTGTCATCGGGAAGGGCTTTTGCCATGACCCAGTGTCCACCCGCTATGAGGGCGGATTTCTGCATCAGCGGCGTCGGTCCTCAACCCGGCTTGAAGTTGCAATGAAAAAACGCCCCCGGTGGGGGCGTCTGAAGCGACAAGGCGATGCGCGGTCAAATCTCGTAGGAAAGGTCTGAGCGTTCCCGTTTGGTGTTGCGTCCGACCACATCAGCCAGCCCTGTGCGGGCGAGTGAACGACACGCGCGCTCGTCATGCGTCACCTCACCTGACATCAGGGCAGTGAGCGACGTTTCATCAAGAGCGGCTTCCAGAGCCTGAGAGGCCTTGATCCACGCACTACGGGTAAGGCAATCGGATTTCCGGGAACAGGCGTTGGGCTCACCGGTACAGCAGACTGTCAGCTGAATGCCCCCTTCCATCAGGCGAACGATGTCGCCGAGAGAAATGTCGTCCGGTTTTCGGGCAAGCGTATGCCCCCCTGCTGCCCCCCGGGTGCTACGTGTGAGTCCCCCACGCTTCAGGGTCTTGAGAATCTGTTCGATGAACTGAACAGTGACCCCTGTGCGTTCGGACAGGGATGTGGTGGTCATGGGTGCGCCTTCTCCGTGCATGGCGAGAGCAAGAAGAATACGCGCCGCGTAGCGAGTTTTGGCAGCAAGCTTCATGACAACGTTCCGATGAGTGTTGGCAACGGTGGCCTCCCCAAAGCCTGCAGACATTGTGCTTTTCAATTCCTCCCTTGTCAATAGGAATTAAAAAAATCAACGATTTCTTGAGCCCTTATTCACAAAAAGACGTTCTCTGCCTTCAGAACGCCACCTCTCTCCCCTGCATTTCCCTACGCCCTCAATCCCCGATGTCAGGCCGAGGCGTTGCACCTGTCGGGGGACGCCCACGGGTCTTTGACGTACACCGTCATGCCCTTCCCCCCCCCACGCAGGCATAGGCCACCTCACTCGCCCGGACAAGACAGGCAGACTGCGTTTCTCGTTCAAAAAATCACAAACGCAACGTCCACGCGGACTTCTGGGCGACAGGCCGACACACACAGCTCAAGCACTCGAATTGATAAAACAAATAAAACAGCGACTTGCAAGAACAGTCTGCACAGGTGCGTTTTGAAACACGCGGACGGTTCAGCTTGACACAAAATCCGGATTACTCTAATTCAGACCAACTCAATCTGATACAGATTAATTAAGATTGAAAAGCCATCATATGCCCCCGACATCGCAAGGAAGCGATTCGGGGCAGGCAGTAGGAGGCCTCCATGCGGATTTCCTCGACAGTCCACTATGCCTCTCGACTTCTCGTCAATCTCGCGCAGCACACGCCTGCCGCGGGCCCCGTGTCTGCCTCCGAGCTTGCAGACCGCACTGGCATCTCCGTGAAATTCATCGAAAAGATCATTCGCCAACTCCGTACGGCGGGGATGGTGCGTAGCGTACGAGGAGCAACGGGAGGGCATCTGCTTTCCATGCGCCCCGAGGACGTCACACTTGGAGATGTCCTGCGTGTGGTCGAAGGCGGTGTCCAGCCTCCCAACTGCTGCGTCGGCGACGACTGCGAAGACACCCCCTGCCGCTGCAAGACCGCATGGATATCCGCCGCCAAGGCTCTTGAAGCCACGCTCGACCAGTACACGCTGGCTGACATCATGAGCACCCAGCCCACCGCGAACGAACGCTCGACCAAGCGGCCTGCCGCCCGGATGAGCAACCCCCAATACGACAGGACGACACCCGGAACACCATACGCGCATGGTCGCTCCTGCGCACACCAAAGCCAATAGTCAAGGAGACCTGGCATGAAGAAGCTGCTCATTCTCGGGGCCGGTGCCGGCGGCACCATGGTCGCGACAAAGATGAGAAAAAAGCTCGATGAACGCGAGTGGGAAATCACCGTCATCGACCGCGACCTCAAGCACCACTATCAGGCCGGTTGGCTGTTCATTCCGTTCGGCATCTACAGCCTCGACGACTGCATCAAGCCCAAGAAGGATTTCATGCCCCGCGGCGTGAAGTTCGTGCAGGACACCATCGTCAACGTCGACCCCGAAGCCAAGGTGGTCAAGACCGAAAACGGTTCCTACGACTACGACTGGCTTGTGGTGGGCACGGGCTGCCGCATCGCACCTGAAGAAGTGGACGGTCTTCTCGACGACTGGCGTGGCAACATCCACGACTTCTACTCCCCCGACGGCGCAGTGGCCCTTCGCAAGAAGATGCTGCACATGAAGGAAGGCCGCCTCGTCCACCACATCTGCGAGACCCCCATCAAGTGCCCGGTGGCCCCGCTCGAATTCGTGTACATGGCCGACTGGTACTTCACCAAGATGGGTGTGCGCCAGAACATCGAAATCGAACTGGTGACGCCCCTCACCGGCGCATTCACCAAGCCCGTTGCGGCGAAGATTCTCGGTGACCTGTGCGACTCGAAGAACATCAAGGTCACGCCCAACTTCGTGGTGGACAGCGTCGACCCGGGCAGCAAGACCATCAACTCCGTCACCGGCGACGAAGTACCCTACGACCTTCTGGTCTCCATTCCGCCGAACATGGGGCAGGAATTCCTCATCGAAAGCGACATAGCCGACCCCATGGGCTACATGGACACCGACAAGCAGACGCTCAAGTCCAAGAAGTACGAGAACATCTACGTCATCGGCGACACCACGAACGTGCCGACCTCCAAGGCCGGTTCAGTGGCCCACTATGAGGCCGACATCATCGCCGAGAACCTTCTCGCCGACATCGAAGGCACAGGGCACTACCACCACTTCGACGGTCACTCCACCTGCTTCATCCTCACCGGTTACGAGAAGGCCTCGCTCATCGACTTCAGCTACGAGGTCGAACCGCTGCCCGGCATGTTCCCCTTCCCCGGCCTCGGCCCGTGCGAGTTGCTCGGCGAAAGCCACATGAACTACTGGGGCAAGCTCATGTTCAAGTGGGTCTACTTCAACCTTATGCTCAAGGGCCACGAACTGCCGTTCGAACCGAACCTGTACCTGCACGGCAAGGACACCTCGCTGCTCAGGAAGAAGTAGGCCGGAGGAAGAAATGACCAACGAAGAACGTATACTCGAACGCCTTGAGCGCATGGAAGAGCAGATTGCCTTCCTGCATGAACGCGCACAGGGCACGAAGGAACTCATACAGGACCTTACCCCCATCTCGAACCATGCCTTCAGGCTGATGGTGTCGGAACTGCAGGACGTGCACGGGCATGTGCATCTCGACGACGTGTTCGAGTTGCTGCGCCGTGGACTGCGAGGGGTGCCGAATCTCAACTACTGCCTCGACCAGCTTGAGAACCTCATCGACCTGTGGCGTACCATCCATCCCGCCATCGCTCCCACGTGGCCGCACATCATCGCCACCATGGGTGAATGGCATCGGGACGGGGTATTCGACAAGCTTGGGGCCCTCAAGGGCGTGGGCGGCAAGATGCTCGACACCACGACCCCCGACGACATCGCGCGCCTTGGCGAGTCGCTGGTGTTCCTGCTGGCCCTGCTGCAGAAGCTGGCAGACCCGAAGGTGCAGACGTTCCTCATGCGGGCTGTCGACATGCTGGGTGCTGTCGACCTCGACAACGCCAAGCCCGTCGGCATGTTCGGCATGGTCGGCGCGATGGGTGCGAAGGAGACCAAGGAAGGCCTTGGTGTCGCACTCGAGGTGCTCAAGGCCCTTGGCAAGCTCAGGGGTGACGGCACCCCCGCCGCCTGCGGCTGTTGCTGCTCCTCCAAAGGATAGCATGATGCATGGCCCCGCCACCCGTTGAGGGTGCGGGGCCTTTTCTTCAACTCCTCCGCTTGCGAGGCACCATGAACAGACAGCACATCCTGCTCGTGGATAAGGACCCGGAAGTACGCGCCCTGCTGTCGCAGATGCTCGCCGAAGCCGGTTACAGCGTAAGTACCGCCCACGATGCTCTTTCCGCACTCGACACCGCTCGAAAAAGCCGCCCCGACTGCATCTCGCTGGACATGGACCTCCCCACGCCCGGCGGAACAATCCTCTATGCGCGACTGCGCCGCGACGAAACATTGCGGCACACTCCTGTCGTCGTGCATAATGGGTGCGCGAGACTCCCCAACAGTGTTCCCACCATCGCCCGGGCCTGCTGCCCCGCTTCGCTGCTTGAAACCGTAACCCGCATCCTCACCTAGACATCTTTCACGCACTCCGGATGGGCCGTCCGCTTCGCTGCCCGCAACACCCGCATGGACGGCCCATCCGTCTTATCCGGCAGAGTCCGGCCTTTCCCATACGTAGCGCAGATGACGCGCCCAGCAAGACTGCCATGTCAGAGGTCCGCCCTGCCCACGCAGTGACATGACACGCACATTGCTCAACAGCCCCTCGTTCACCCGGTCTGCATGCGCGGCCATGGGCCCCTCCGAAAACTGGCAAACGGACGTGACGAGACTTCAGACTGTTCGCGCCTCGCACGGCACCACATGCCAAGCGTTATGTCCACGCCGCAAGTCGTCTCTGTTTACCCCTGCAGCCCCTGTGCCTGTTGCCGCAAGAAAGCCCTACAGTGAACACGAAGGGCCACGGTCACCCGTGGCCCTCATGCGCCCGCCTTCTTGCAGGCATTCAGCAGCGGCACCGTGCCGCAGTATCGTTGCTAGCAGACTGGTGCGAGATACTGGCGCCGCCAACGGGCCGCCAGCTGCATCGCGCGGGTGCGTCCCGCATCATCAAGCTTGCCCTCGGCATTGACGCGCTCGGATTCGGCCTTCGCGAAACCACAGGATGCGGCTAGCGAGAACCACATGAACGCCCGTTCTGCATTGGCTGCAACGCCCTTTCCGTCCCTGCACAGCACGCCGAGAAGATACATCGCCTTGCCACTGCCGAGGGTGGCGGCGCTGGTCAGAAGCTCACGTCCCGTTCGCAGCGAATCGGCATCGCCCTGTCCGATGAACGCCTCCCCAACTGTGCAACGCGCCTCGGCCGTCTCGGGGCGCAATGCCTTGAGGAATGCACGCTTGCTGGAGACGAGTTCCATACCGAAAGCCTTGTCGCGGAAGTCGTTGACCATGTCGTCGTACACGGGTTCGCAGTTGAAACCGCATCTGTCGGCGCGCCTGAACAGGCTCGCGGCACGTGCGAAGTCCTGCTTCACGCCCTCGCCACGCGCAACGCGGACAGCGTAGAGGTTGAGTGCCTCGTGATGTTCAGACGCCACAGCCCTCTCCAGCCATTCCAGAGCCTTGGCTTCATTCCGGGGTACGCCACGACCTTCGTCATAGATCATTGCAAGATTGAACTGGGCACTGGGTTCGCCCGACTCTGCCGAAAGAAACATATCCTGAAGTTGCATCGACCTACCCGCCTATGATTGAGGTTGGGAAATCCTCCACTTACCGACCCCTCGCCGTGTGGCACCGCGAGTTCCGCCGTGGGCAGCATCGGCGGTCGAAGAGGACATGCGTGGCTGCCCGCGCGGCATGTCCTACCTCGATGGTATGGATTATTTCCTACCTTCAAGGTGTGATATTGTCAATGTAGCCGGAGCTAATTCTTCAAGATTCCGTCAATCCAGATACAAATGCCAGCATAACATACCAAAAGAATGATAAAAACGCTGACGAATCACACAGGACATAGACGTCGTCACACCCGGGCCATACATGTCGCATGCTTCTGAAAAATGATATAACCCTACATGGAAACATCCACGTCGGGCGAACAGGGTCGCCCGCACTCCCCATACCCCAGGAGGCTCCATGCGCTGGCGGCAATTCCTGACTCCCGTGATTTCGCTGTCTCCGGAACAGGCACGTAACCTCGTCGCGGAATCCGGCACGAATCTTACCATCCTCGACGTACGCCAACCAGCCGAATATGCCGAAGGTCATATTCCAGGTGCGATGCTCATGCCCCTTGCCGACCTTGCGGACGGCATGAGGCAACTCCCCGCAGAAAATCCCTTGCTCGTCTACTGTGCCATAGGCGGACGTAGCCGCATCGCTGCGCAACTGCTTGCCGGTAACGGGTTCAGCAAGGTGATGAATCTCTCCGGGGGCTTCAAGGCATGGAACGGGGCGACGGGCTTCGGTTCCTACGACAGTGGGCTTGAACTCTTTCCCCAGACACTGGGGCTTGAGCAGGCCATTGTCACGGCTTGGGGGCTTGAGAACGCGCTTGAGGCGTTCTACGCCACACAGATGGGTCAAGCGGTGCAGGGCGATGTCGCGGATGTGTTCGGAACACTTGCAAAGATGGAAAGCAGCCATAAACGCCGACTTCAGCGGCAGTACGCCGATATCGTCGATGCTCCCATCGACGGGACGGGGGTCGAAGCGGCCATGGCCCGCAACCTCGTGGAAGGCGGCCTGACAACAGAGGAGTACCTTGCCCGTGCCAAGGTCGACACCAACGACGTCATGGAGGTTCTGCAGTTTGCCATGATGCTGGAGGCGCAGGCCATGGACCTTTACGCACGCGCCGCACGCAGGGCCGACGATGTCGAGACGCGGGCCTTTCTGGACGCCATGACCCGCGAAGAGAAGTCCCACCTAGCGCAACTGGCGACTCTCCTCGACAGGCACCTCGAAGGTGAGTCCCATGCCTAGCCTGCTGCTGCTTGGTGCCGGACACGCGCACATGACCGTGATGGAGGCCATCCCCCGTCTCATCGAACGCGGTCATTCCGTGACCGTGGTGGGTCCGGGTGAAAGGCATTACTATTCCGGCATGGGGCCGGGAATGCTTGGTGGACACTACTCACCAGAGGACATCAGCTTTCCGGTGCGCCAGATGGTAACGCAGCGCGGTGGCACGTTCATCACCGCAAGAGCGACCCGCATCGACCCGCAGCGCAAGCACGTCGTTCTCGATTCCGGGCAGGAACTTGCCTATGATGTCTGCTCTTGCAACACCGGGTCGCACGTGCCTTCCTCCATCGTCGACGGCGACGCAACGGACGTCTTTCCCGTCAAGCCCATAGAGAACCTGCTGGCAGGACGTGAAAGCATCCGGCGACGCGCATCCCGAGGCCCCGTGCGCATTGCCGTCGTAGGGGGCGGGCCAGCTGCACTGGAAGTCGCAGGCAATGCCGCGGCGGCACTGACGCAGACAGGGGCCCAAGGCAACGTTGCCATGTACGCTGGCAGTTCGTTCCTGCGCCGCTTTCCGGCACGCGTGCGGGAGTTGGCACGAAAGGAGTTGCAAAAGGCACGGGTGAAGCTTCATGAAGGGGCCTATGCATCTGCCGTTCACACGGGAGAAGTCGTACTCGACAACGGCGAAAGGTACGAGGCCGACATCATCTTCACCGCGCTGGGAGTGGTTCCCTCCCCCCTCTTCGCGGCCTCCGGCCTTCCTGTCGGTAAGGACGGCGGCCTTGCCGTGGATGCCCACCTGCGCTGTACGGAGTATGACGACATCTTCGGAGGCGGTGACTGCATATGGTTCACGCCGCAACCACTCGCCAAGGTCGGCGTCTACGCGGTGCGCCAGAATCCGGTGCTACTGCACAACCTCGCCGCACGCCTTGAAGGCGGGCCATTACTGACTTTCTCACCCGGTGGCGAGTATCTGCTCATCTTCAATACAGGTTCCGGACGCGGCATCCTGCACAAGGCGGGGTTCACCTTCGCCGGTCGTCTGGCATTCATGGTCAAGGACTGGATAGACCGGCGCTTCATACGCCGCTTCCAGCCGCACTGAGGCGTTACAAGACACGAAAGTGCCCGCCTGCGAAAGGAAGGCGGGCACTTCTCATCCATGTCCTACGATGTTCAGGCCCGCTTGAGGTCGTCCACGAGGCGCTTGAGGACCTGCGACTGGTTCGCCAACTCCTGAACCGCCGTAGCAGCCTCACGCATGGCCTGTGCCGTTTCGGCAGAGATGGCGCTCACCTGCTCCACCGACTTGTTGATCTCTTCGCTGGCGGCCGACTGCTGCTCCGAAGCCGTGGCGATGCCACGCACCTGATCGCTCACCGTGTCGACCATCTTCACGATCTCACGCAGGGCCTCGCCTGAGAGGCGAGCAGCCTGTGTCGCCTCTTCGATGGTCTTCACCGACCTGTCGACGTTGTCCATGTTCTTGCGGGTTCCGCCCTGAACACCCCGTATGGCGTTGCCGACCTCCGTAGTGGCCTGCATGGTCTTCTCGGCCAGCTTGCGCACCTCATCGGCAACGACCGCGAACCCTCGTCCGGCCTCACCCGCGCGGGCCGCCTCGATGGCTGCGTTGAGGGCGAGCAGGTTCGTCTGGTCCGCAATGTCGGAGATGACGTTCATGATCTGCCCGATGGCCTCTGCCTGCCTGCCCAGGTCTTCCATGTCATGCTTGAGCGCGACAGATTGCGACTGTACTTCGCTTATCCCAGTCACGACCCTTCCGACAATCTCCGCGCCACTTTCAGCCTTTCTGCGTGTGTTCTCCGCGATGTCAGCGGCCTGTCCGGCATTTCGGGCGACCTCCAGAACCGTTGCGTTCATCTCCTCCATGGCGGTGGCCGTCTCACCCACGCGCCGGGCCTGTTCTTCGGCCCCGCGGTCGGATTGTTCGATTTGCGCCGAAAGCTCTTCCGATGCCGATGAGAGCACCTCGACCACACCCTCAAGCTTGACCGCAGCCTGCAACATGCCTTCGGCCTTTGCCCGTTCAGCCTGTCTGCGTGCCTCTTCAGCCTCAAGTGTGGCCTGTTGCGCTTCCTGTTCCTTGCGGCGAGCCTGTTCAGACTTCTCATCCGCTTCTGCAATCTTGGCCTTGAGGGTTGTCACCATGTCCTGAACGGCACTGTACACCCCTTGCCTATGGCTACTCTCGCGAAAGTGGATATCGAGATTTCCGGAAGCTATCTCGCGCGACACATCGTAGAGATAACCCGGGTCTTCGCCCAGTTGCGCCATGGTTCCCCGCACGATGTAGACACCTGCCCCGGCACCTATCGCGATGGCAACAAGAACGAGGACGATGCTGAACGTGCGGGCGGATGACACGACGTTCGTGGCTTCCGCTGCCGACTGCGCCGACCCCTTGTCGTTGATTTCCACCGCCGCATACAGTGCGTCCATAGCTGCCTGAAAATGCCCTCGAATCTCTGACCTGTCCAAAGCTGCAGCTTCGACGTTCTTGTTCACACGAGACAACTCCATCCCCTTGTCCATAGCTCTGTAATACTGTCGTGTATGGTCAAGGAATTTCTCGAAATTACCCCTCTCTGACGGGTCAGATACCAGTTTTTCATATATTCTTGCGCTATCCTGCAACTGTTGCTTTAGCTTTTCAATGTTACTCTCAATAGAAGCGATTGCAGAAGCGTCTGTAGCGATTATATGCTGCAATTGCTGCCTTCTGATACGGTTCATATCCCCCTGCATCTTGGCGAGTATCTTGATACTCGGTATCCAGTTACTGGCGATCTCCTGCACATCGTCGTGAATCAGGCCTAGCCTGTTCACGGAAAAGCCACCGACAACTATGATCACGAGGACAAGGGAACCGAAGGCTATGGCAAGTTTATGGGTCAGTTTCATGGCTGCAACCTCGCTATGCGGGTGTCTGGGATATTCGAGAATAGCACAGGGACGCCACTCCGCCATTAGTTTTGTTCCTCGACTCGAACTTGCATCACGTCGCAGCCGTTCTGCCCAACATACCGAACACCAATGACAAAAGGGCCGGCATCCGAAGATGCCGACCCTTGCAAGTCTCAAAGCGGGGCTGGAGGCTAGTACATGCCGCCCATGCCGCCCATGCCACCCATGCCGCCGGGCATGGGCATATCCTTCTTGGGTTCGGGCTTCTCGGCGATGGCGCACTCGGTGGTGAGCAGCAGCGAAGCGACCGAAGCTGCGTTCTGCAGGGCGATGCGGGTCACCTTCTTCGGGTCGATGACGCCGACGCCGATGAGGTCTTCGTATTCGCCGGTGGCAGCGTTGAAGCCGAAGCCGTCCTTGCCTTCACGCACTCTTTCGACCACGATCGAGCCTTCGAAACCGGCGTTGGAAGCGATCTGGCGCAGCGGTTCTTCGATGGCGCGGCGGATGATGTTCACGCCAGCGGTCTCGTCGTCGTCAGCGGGCTTGATGTCGTCGAGAACCTTGGCGACGCGCACGAGCGCGGTACCGCCACCGGGGACGATGCCTTCTTCGACGGCTGCGCGGGTCGCGTTGAGGGCGTCCTCGACGCGGTCCTTCTTCTCCTTCATCTCGGTCTCGGTGGCAGCACCGACGTGGATGACGGCAACGCCGCCCACGAGCTTGGCAAGACGCTCCTGCAGCTTCTCGCGGTCGTAGTCGGAGGTGGTCTCTTCGATCTGGGCGCGAATCTGCTTCACACGGGCCTTGATGTCGTCACCCTTGCCAGCGCCGTCGACGATGGTGGTGTTCTCCTTGTCGATGACAACGCGCTTGGCGGTGCCGAGATCGGCCACGGAGATGTTCTCGAGCTTGATGCCCATGTCTTCGGAGACGACCTGGCCACCGGTGAGGACAGCGATATCCTGCAGCATGGCCTTGCGGCGCTCGCCGAAGCCGGGAGCCTTGATGGCGACGACCTGAAGGGCGCCACGCAGCTTGTTCACCACGAGGGTGGCAAGGGCTTCGCCGTCGACGTCTTCAGCGATGATGACGAGAGGACGCTGCATCTTGGCCACCTGCTCGAGAACGGGCAGCATGTCCTTCATGGTGGAGATCTTCTTCTCGTTGCAGAGAATGAAGGGCTCATCCAGTTCGCAGACCATCTTCTCGGGGTCGGTCACGAAATAGGGGGAGAGGTAACCGCGGTCGAACTGCATCCCCTCGACGACTTCGAGGGTGGTCTCAAGGCCCTTGGCCTCTTCGACGGTGATGACGCCTTCCTTGCCCACCTTGCTCATGGCCTCGGCAATGATGTTGCCGATGGTGGAGTCGGAGTTGGCAGAGATGGTACCGACCTGGGCGATTTCCTTCTGGTCGCGGGTGGGCTTGGCAAGGTTGCCGAGTTCACGCACCAGGGATTCGACGGCCTTGTCCACGCCACGCTTGATGGCCATGGGGTTGCGGCCGGCAGCCACAAGCTTCACGCCTTCGCGGTAGATGGCCTGGGCGAGGATGGTGGCGGTGGTGGTGCCGTCACCGGCGATGTCGCTGGTCTTGGAAGCGACTTCCTTGACCATCTGGGCACCCATGTTCTCGAACTTGTCTTCGAGTTCGATTTCCTTGGCGACGGAGACGCCGTCCTTGGTGATGACAGGGGAACCGAACGACTTCTCGATGACAACGTTACGACCCTTGGGGCCGAGGGTGACCTTTACGGCGTTGGCAAGTTTGTCGACGCCACGGGAAAGCTTTTCACGAGCCTTGGTATCAAAAAGGATTTCCTTGGAAGCCATGTGAATTTCCTCCTCAGGGAAGCGGGATGGTACGGGGAATTACTCGATGATGGCGAGGATGTCGTCTTCGCGCATGACCAGATGCTCGACGCCGTCGATCTTGATTTCGGTACCGGCGTACTTGTTGAACAGCACCATGTCGCCAGCCTTCACCGTCATGGCGACGAGCTTGCCGTCATCGGCGGTCTTGCCGGGGCCGGCAGCCACGACTTCACCGCGCGAGGGCTTTTCCTTCGCGGTGTCGGGGATGTAGAGGCCGCCAGCAGTCTTTTCTTCGGACTCGAGGCGCTTGACGAGAACGCGGTCGTTGAGGGGCTTCAGATTCATGCGATCAATCCTCCACAATGGTTGATGACGTTATGCCCGCTGTTGGCACTCTCTTGTGATGAGTGCCAGACGGGGTACCAGCGATAGCTAGGAGGCTTTTGCCCCCTTGCAGCCCTCTTGGGCCTCGCTTTCACCGGGGATTTCAAAGTGCGCTTCCGGCATCCGGTCTTGGTCACCTTCAGCGCAAACAAACTAATGCCCTATTCGGCCTTGAAAAGGGGCGAAACGCATTTTTTTATGATTTTTACCACAACACACTGCCATAAAAGACTATTTTTCTCTCCTCAGGCGACCTTCCGGCCCCCCTTGGGCAACCCGAGGGCGATGGACGCGAGTGCAGCCACGCACAGCAGATAGCAGTACATGTTCGACAGCGACACATCCACGGGGGAGATGCCAGCTATCGACCCGGCAAGCAGCACCTGAGCACCGTAGGGAATGAGCCCCTGCACCACGCACGAAAAGATGTCGAGCATACTGGCACTACGCCGCGGGTCGACACCGTTGGTTTCGGCAAGCCCGCGTGCCATTCCCCCTGTGAGTATAATGGCAACGGTGTTGTTGGCCGTGCAGAGGTTGGCAAGACTCACCAGCAGCGAAATACCCGCCTCTCCGAGACGACGGGTGCGACCGTCTCGCCTGTCGCTTGTCATGCGACCGATACGCTCAAGAAGCCAAGCAAGCCCGCCCTGATACCGGATAAGCTCACCGAGTCCGCCCATGAGCATGGAGAGGACGAGAATCTCGTGCATCCCCGAAAAACCTGCATAGATGTCCTTGGCCCATTGCAGCACCGAATACCCCGGCACGACAGCCACGCCAACGCCCCCGGCAAGCACGATGCCCGTGAAGAGCACCACGAAGACGTTCATGCCCGCCAGCGCCATGGCAAGAATGACCACGTACGGCAGAACGCGCGCCATCTCCCATGCCCCGACACGTGCAGCCTGACCGCTGTCGCCCATGAGCCAGAAAAGGAGCGTAGCACCCACGGCGGCAGGCAGTGCGATGAGCAGGTTCATGCGGAACTTGTCACCCATCTCGCACCCTTGCGTCCGCGTAGCGGCGATGGTCGTATCGGATATCATCGAAAGGTTGTCGCCGAACATGGCACCACCGACTACAGAGCCCATGAGCATGGCAAGCCCGATGTCGGTCTGCTGCCCGATGCCCACAGCAATGGGTCCTACGGCGGCGATGGTTCCCATGGAGGTGCCCATGGCGGTGGATACGAAGGCGGCGATGAGAAAGAGACCGGGCAGAATGAACTCGGCAGGAATGAGCGACAGGCCGAGGTTCACCGTGGCGTCGACCCCGCCGATGGCCTTGGCGACACTGGCAAAACCACCAGCCAGCAGGTAGATGACGCACATGGTGATGATGTTGATCTCACCGGCACCTGCAAGCATGATGTTGATCTTCTTCGACAAGCCGCCATGCCCCATGATGAGGGCGAGTGCGAGCGCGGGAAGGATGGCGACAGCGGGCGAAAGCTCATAGAAGGCCATCTTCACGCCAGTGAAACTCAGAATGCTGCCTGTCCCGATGAAGAGTACGAGAAAAAGCGCAAGCGGCAGCAACGCCAGCCCGTTGGTTTTCTGTTCCATGTCTTATCTCCTTGCGCTGTGAGCGCTTTCTTGTCGTACCGCGCTCCCCGTGGTGCAGCCGCGGCAAGGCGTCGTTCGTGCGAACATACCCGGAGGCCGCGAATATACCACATGAGAAAGGCTGGTTGCATCGTATCGACGAGGCACATTCACAAACAGCGGGCTTCCTCACCTTTCTGCCGTGCCGCGGTCAGAGGTACCGCCATGGGAAGGCATCCGGAGGCAGCACGTGCTGAAGCCGCCACTGCCCGACGTGTTGCGCCGTCGCGGGCAGTCTCCGTCAGGCCAGAGAGTAGAAGCTCCTGTGAACGGGTCTTGGAGTATCTCACCCGCTGTCCTTGTCAGGCTGCATATGGCGTCAGCCGCAACTATCCGACATGCATCGGTAAACGGCGGTCGAACGTCACGCGGCCACAGGGCATGGCGAGCAGCAGGCCCGGAGGGATGCGCCCGTACTGCGGCTGGACAGCCCACCGGCAGACCGCAGCGTACACGCCATAGAGCCCTGAAGATGAGAGAGAAACACTTCAGGCCCGTCAACTGCGGCACATCTCCAGTTCTGCAATGCGGGCTTCAAGCTCTTCCCACCGTTCCAGCAGTGTCAGCTGCTGCTCTTCCAGAGAGGCAAGGCGTTCTCCCGTTTCAGTGAGGGCGGACATGTCGCTGCCGAACGACGCGGGGTCGGCGAGTCGCCGTTCCAGAACCGCCTGCTCGGTCTCAAGGGCTTCAAGCCTTGCCGGAAGCTGCTCCAGTTCGTCACGCGCCTCGGCAAGTTCTCGCTGTTCCTTGAATGTGAGCTTGCGGGGACGGGTGTCGACCGCGCGGCGCTCGGCTGGCTGTGTCGCAGTCGCCACATCACGCGCCTCACGCGCCGGGCGTTGCGGTTCGTCGCGCTGACGCAGCCAGTCTTCGTACCCGCCGATGTATTCGCGCACGATGCCCTGCCCTTCAAGGGCTATGGTGCTTGTCACCACATTGTCGAGAAAGGTTCTGTCGTGGCTGACCAGCAGCACTGTTCCGCTGTAGTCGGTGAGCAACTCCTCAAGCAGTTCCAGCGTTTCGACATCGAGGTCGTTGGTGGGTTCGTCGAGCACCAGCACATTGGAAGGGCGCAGAAAGAGACGGGCCAGCAGCAGCCTGTTACGCTCGCCGCCCGACAGGTGGCGCACCGCGATACGCATCCTGTCATCATCAAAGAGGAATTCGCGCAGGTACCCCGCCACATGGCGGTTGACGCCATTGACCGTCACCCTGTCGTTGCCGTTCGCCACGTTGTCCATGGCGTTGGCGTCGATGTCGAGCGCTTCGCGCATCTGGTCGAAGTAGGCCACTTCAAGGCGCGTACCGTGCCGCACCCGGCCCTGTTGCGGTTCAAGGTCGCCAAGCAGGATGCGCAGAAGAGTCGTCTTGCCCGCACCGTTGGGGCCGATGAGCCCCACGCGGTCGCCCCGCTGGATGCAGACATCCACGTCGCGCAACACAGGTTCACTGTCGCCGTGGGCGAAGGTCACGCCCGTGGCTTCGATGACCAGCTTGCCCGAACGTTCCGCCTCATGCACCCGCATGGCTGCCGTCCCCATGCGCTCGCGCCTTTCGGCCCGTTCAGACCGAAGGGCCTGCAACGCGCGGACGCGCCCCATGTTGCGGGTTCGCCGGGCCTTGACCCCCTGCCGTATCCACGCCTCCTCCTGCGCCAGCTTCTTGTCGAAGAGCGCATTCTGCCGCGTCTCGTTCTCAAGCCGTTCTTCACGCCGTTCGAGGTAGGCATCGTACCCGCAGTCGTAGGCGAAGAGTTGCCCGCGGTCGAGTTCGACGATGCGGGTGGCCAGATGTCGCAGGAAGGTACGGTCGTGAGTGACGAAGACGAGGGTGCGGGCCCTGCGCTGAAGAAAGTCCTCAAGCCACGATATGGCTTCGATGTCGAGATGGTTCGTGGGTTCGTCCAGCAACACGTCCGAAGAGGAGACAAGGGCGCGCGCCAGCAGGGCACGCCGCTTGAGTCCGCCGGAAAGTTCTTCGAAGCGCGCGTCGGGGTCGAGGTGCAAGTGGTTGAGCACGGTCATCATGTCTCCATGCCGTTCCCATCCGTTGCCCGTATCGAGGTGGTGCCGCGCGGCATCAAGCGTGCCGGAGTCGGCGTGCCCGGTCTCCAGCCTGTGGTAGGCGGCAAGGGCCACTCCGTCAGGCCCCATGCCCTCCGCCACGACCTCGTAGACCGACCCCGAGAGATGTGCCGGGACATCCTGCGGCATATGCCCGAAGCGCGTACCCTGGGCACGGACGACTTCGCCCGCGTCCGGGCGCAGGTCCCCCGCCATCAGACGCAACAGTGTCGACTTGCCCGCACCGTTGCGCCCCACGAGGCACAGGCGCTCGCCCGCCTCGACGTGCAGAGTCGCGCCGTCGAGCAAGGGCCGACCGCCAAGATTGAGCGTGATATTCTGAAGACTGAGTAATGCCATGGTGCTCTCCGGGGACGATAGTGCCCGGCCCCCTCTACACCGTCAAAGGCCGGGGGACAAGGGCGAATCACCGGCGGCGGGCTGGTGCGAAGCAAACGCCCCTTGCGCTCCCCCACCGGGCGCGCTACTGCAAGGACATAACAGGAGGAAGAGCCATGTCCGACAACGATCGCGAAGCAAGGGCCGGTCGTCAGGCCGTGCGCCACTGGCTCGAAGACATGTGCACCGCCGTGCGCGACATCGAACGGGAAGCCGCCGACGCCCTGCACGACAAAGAGGATGAGACCGCCTACCGCGAGGCCATGCGCCGCAAGGCTCTTCTGCTGGCTTCGCTTCCCGACCGCGGACGGGACGCCGTATCCCTGCTGCCGCCTCAGGACCGCACTCCGGTCGAGGAACGGCTGCACCGCTTCGCCGCCAGTGCCGCCAACGCGCTCAGCATCGGGTCGGTGTTCTACATGTCGGCCCTGCTGTACCCCGAAGACCACGCACCGGGGGAGCCGAACGACCTCGAACGCTTCGCCGCCAGTTTCACCGAACCGGCCTGAACGCACGATGACGCCATGACCGGACGCTCCTGACGCCGCAAAAAGGCGTGTTCCAGACGATTGTTCAGGCCGGGGAGATTCCCCCGGCCTGAAAGAACGAGCATCCAGGTCTGCCCCGCATCCTCGTGACCTCTGGCAACATGGTCTGTCGCCGTGTCGGGGCGGTCACCTCTTCGGGTGCGCCAGACCTGCGCGACAGCCGATTCGAGCGAACAGGGTGAGGAAAACGAGGCAAACGGAGCAACGAAGTCGAACGGGCCGCATCGGACGAAACGAACCGGCCACCCCGGCCAAAAGGATCGAAAGGGCCTGACGTGACGCGGAACCGAGGCTAGCAAGCCACCACGGGAACACGGGCATCCGGGACGATACCGCTGGCATCCAGAGACTGCCGGAGCGAGCGCATCCACGCACATCCCCCCGGCACCGGCTCAGGATGTACCCCATGCCGAAAGCGTAGAAGACCGCTCGTCAGCTTCAGTTCTTCATGTTCACGAACTGGAGCGGGATGCCGAAATCGCCTTCACGAAGCAGGGCGATGACGTCTTGCAGGTCGTCGATCTTCTTTCCGGTGACGCGCACCTGCTGGTCCTGAATGGCGCCTTGCACCTTGAGCTTGCTGTCCTTGATGGCCTTGACGATCTTCTGCGCCACATCCTTGGCGATGCCTTCCTTGACCTGCACCTCACGCTTCACCGCGCCCCGCGACGTCGCCTCGATCTCCTTGAACTCAAGGCAGCGAGGGTCGATCTTGCGACGTACGCAGTGGGCGTGCAGCATTTCCTCAAGGGCACGCATCTTCATCTCATCGGCGGCAACGACGGTGATACGGAGATCGCCCTTGTGCAGGTCGATCTCGGTCGTGGTGTTCCGGAAATCATAGCGTGTCTCGATCTCCTTCTTCACGTTGTTGACGGCGTTGTCGAGCTCCTGAAGTTCTATCTTGTTGACCACGTCGAACGACGGCATAGCATACCTCCACGTCTTGAATGTCCGTCCGCATGTACCAGACAGGGCACAAGCCTTCAAGCGATGCCCGCCCTCCACAACACCCGCGACGAGACGCGAGCAACACGGTAGTCTGCACCTGCAGCCCTTCATCATCAAACGGGAACAATACCGCCCGTTATTCGTACGGTACGCGCCGCTCATCGCATGCGGCAGCATGGGCGACACCGGACACAGCATGGCGAGCTCGGGCAGGATGCGCTGGGGAACATGCGGGACACTGCGTGACACAACGGGACACAACGGGACTGGGGGGACAGGCGGGACAGCGCGCCGACAGCGCGCCGACAGCGAGAGGCGCAAAACCACGCCCTCTACCGACAGGCTATTCGTCTGAATCACCGCCCTGCCCCCGCATCCGGGAACTTCTGACGAGGTCGACCTGTTCCGCACCCGCAGGCGTCTGTCGTGGGAGACGCGAGGGAATCGTCGGGGGGTGTGCCGCCGGGGGCACGGCATGACGGGGCGGACGCGGACGCCCGCGGCGCGGCTGTTCCTGCGCCTCTTGCGGTGCAGCCGGACGTTTGCCTGCTGGCAGTCGCGGCTGGCGGGGAGGCATGGCCGGACGCGCCCCCTCCGGCCCGCGCACAGGCGCGCCATAATCGAAATCGGCAAGCCTCTCGCGCGGGATGACGGTGCCCAGTACCCGTTCGATGTTCCGCACCTGCGCCTCATCCGCCGGGGTGACAAAGGTCATGGCCGTTCCATTGCGGGCAGCACGCCCTGTGCGCCCCACCCTGTGGATATAGGCGTCGGCCGTCGACGGCACATCGTAGTTCACCACATGCGTCACCTGCGAGATGTCCAGCCCGCGTGCCGCCACATCGGTGGCCACCAGCACGTCGTAGCGCCCGTCGCGGAAGCCCTCGAGCGCGGCAAGTCGCCGTCGTTGCGACAACTTCCCCTGAAGGCAGGTGACGCTGAACCCCACGTTGTCGAGTTGCTGCCAGAGTCTGCGTGCCCCGTGGCGGGTACGCACGAAGACAACGACAGACCCCTCGGGCCCGCTTCGCAAAAACGTCTTGAGCAGGGGCGTCCGCAAATGGGCTGGCACGGGGTACAGGGCATGATGCACGGTGGATGCGGGTTGCACGGCGTCCACCTGCACCGTCACAGGCTGACGTAGCGCCTCGGCGGCAAGGACGCGCACGGCGTCGGGCATGGTCGCGGAAAAGAGCATCCGCTGGCAGGTCGCGGGCACCATGCCAAGCAGCATCCTCACATCCGCCAGAAAACCGAGGTCGAAGAGGGAATCGCCCTCGTCAAGCACCAGGACCTCAAGGGACGAAAGATCAAGGTTGCCACGCCGGATATGATCGAGAAGCCTGCCGGGGCACCCCACCACCACCTCGACCCCGGCCCGCAGCCGCAAGGCCTGCGCCACGACGCCCACGCCTCCGTAGATGGTCGTGCTACGCAGGCGCGACATCGAACCGAGACGCCGCACATGGTCATGGGTCTGTTCCGCAAGCTCACGCGTAGGGGCCACGACGAGGGCGCGCACCGCCCCTCTCGGACCATCCATGAGCCGCTGCAGCATGGGCAGCACGAATGCCGCCGTCTTGCCCGTTCCCGTCGCGGCAAGGGCCAGTACATCCTCTCCCGCCAAGGCGGGCGGGATGGCCCCACGCTGGACGGGTGTGGGCTGGCGATAGCCCATGCCGTCGAGCGCGGCGAGCAACCGGGGAGAGAGGGAGAGGTCTGCGAAAGTCACGGAGCGTCCTGCGGTTGCGGTTTTCGGCGGTGTCGTGCCAGAACGCCCATAGTACGTCGTGCCGTGCTGCGATGCAACGCACAGACATCACCTGCCGGAGGGGGGTGGACAACACCCGCGACCTGTGCGAGGTGACACACTCCACAAGAACCTCGCAGACGGGCGACGGGCAACGGGGCGCGGGCATACGGCATAGCCCGACGCGACCAGCAGCCCGACAGGCGTGGAGCACGGCCCATAGTAACGCCAGCTAGCCGTATACGGGGATTCGACAGGCTGCGACGCATCGTCGCAGGAGCCCGCCATCCGGCAGAGGCTCCCGGCAATCACCCGATGGCAACAGGATGGCGGCCTCCGACGGCCACCCCGGTCACCGGGCAGACGGCCAGCCAGCACACGGGGCGGCACCCCGCGCAGCCCCATACCGCAGTCGGGCGACGGGCCACCGGTTGCCAGCCCACACGTCTTCGCCTGCGCCCATCATGCGTCCATGCTCAACCGCCATCAGGACAGGTACATGCCTCTTCCCCTCCATGGGTACGCCCCCGATTCCGACATCGTCACACCGCGCCTCCTCTCCGAGGTCGCTGCCCGCTTCGACCTTGTACTGCTCGAAACACCACGTGGATACGCCTTCCCCGGAAGTCCCGAACGCTGTGTCAGCCGCCATGTGGTCAGGGCGCATCCCGCGCACGTTACGGCGCCGGAAGCGTCGTTGTGGATGGTCGAACGGCTTGCCCCCGGACAGGCATCGCGCCGCGGCATCATAGGCAGCCTTATTGCCCGCCTCGCCCGTGACGGACTCTCATGGGTACCTGCTCCACGCGCTGTCCGCAGACCGGACAGGGAAACGGGTGATGCCGACCCCTGCACCGTCTTGCCCCAACCCCTGACAGCGGCCCACACTTCTGGGCCGGACTCCGCACAGCCCCATCAGAAAGACGAAAAGCCCCACATGCGCGCGTATGTGCTCGACCACGCCGGATTCCCATGGCAGGTCACGCCGTTCATCGAAGGTGCCCCCCTCCCCCGTCCCGACTACCTCGGTCATGGGTGGCGCGGTGCGGCGGTGGCTGCGTGCATCCTCGACCTCGTCCATGCCGGAGGCGCACTGGAAACAATCCCGCCCGCAGAACACTGCGATGACGGACGGCAGGGCGTGGTAGCGTATGTGAAGCACATGGTCTCTGTCATTGCCGAACGCCATCCCGGAATACGCCAGCGCCTCGCCCCCGTCCTGCCCGTCATGGAGACACTGCCCGACGTGCTTGCCTCGCAGCCTGTGGTGCTGGCACATGGCGACCTGCACCCGCTGAACATCATCTGGAAGGGCGATGTCCCGGCACCCGACACCGCGCACCGGGATATACCGGGAACACCCGGCAGAGAGACCACACATCACGCCATCGCCGGGGTCATCGACTGGGAGTTCGCCGGAGCACGCCCTCTGTTGTACGACGCTGCCAACTGTGTCGGATGCGTCGGGTTCGAGCACCCTTCAGGACTGCGCGGCCCGTTCGTTCTCGGACTCGTACACACGCTGCACAGGGGCGGCATCTCCGCCGACATGCTGCGCCTGCTGCCCGACATGGTCATCGCCTCGCGCTTCGGCTGGCTTTCCGAATGGCTACGCAAGCGTGACCATGAGATGCTGGAGATGGAACTCGACTATTTCGACATCCTCGTGCACCAGCGCCGCGCCCTTGCCGACTTGTGGGGCACGTCAGGCGCGGCATCATAGGTGCGAACCGGCCCCCTGCACGGAGGCTGCAAGCCGGGTGAGGGGTACAGAGTATTCACGGCCTGTACAACACACAACGGCATTGCTATCTCTCAATGACGTGTCACGCCAATCCAAGGAGCACGCCATGACTGCCATTGAAACCCTGCTGCTAACCGGGCTTCTTCTTGCCACCGCCCTGCTGCCGCCGGCCCTTGCCCATGCGGCACAGCCTGCCCCGCCTCCACCAGCCGGGATGCAGGTAGCCGTCTTCGCTGGCGGGTGCTTCTGGTGCATGGAAAAGCCCTTCGATGCGGTGGAGGGGGTGCTGGAGACGACCTCTGGCTATACGGGCGGCACAGTGGAGTCACCGACCTACGAACAGGTCTCAAACGGCGGGACAGGTCACGCAGAAGCCTTGCGCGTCGTGTACGACCCCGCCAAAGTGAGCTATACCGCCCTTCTGGACACCTTCTGGCACAATGTCGACCCGTTCGACGCCGGAGGACAATTCTGCGACAGGGGCAGCCAGTATCGGTCTGCCATCTTCCCGCAGGACGCATCGCAACGCGCCGATGCGGAATCCAGCCTGAAAGCCCTCGAAGAACGATTCGGACGCCCCGTGGCGACCCGCATCGAACCGGCCGGTGCCTTCTGGCCCGCCGAAGAGTACCATCAGGACTATTACAAGAAGAATCCGCTACGTTACAGCTTCTACCGCTCCAATTGCGGTCGTGACCGCAAGCTCAAAGAGGTCTGGGGAAGTCCGAAGTAGCGCGCCCGCCTCCCGGCATGATGCAAAACGGGGACGCCTCACGGCGTCCCCGTTGCATATGCCCTGCTCGCATCTCCCGTCCGCAAGCGGACGAGAGATGCCGGTGCGATCACTCCCCGGCGGGGATATCGCGCGGCATGATCCATTCCAGAAGCATCTTCTGCTCCTCATGGCCCAGCGCCATCTGCGACATGCGGCACAGGTCGTAGGCGTTACGCAGAAACGACTTGGCCACCTCACGCAGGTTCACACTCTGCACTTCATTGAGCAGGTACCCGCCACGCCCGATGCCCACGAGGACGAAGTTGACATGCGCGCGCGCCACCGGCAGTCCGGCTTCGACGCACTTGTCACGGACGTTGCGCGAGGTCTGCGTCATGCTGAATCCGTTGGTGTTCACCTCTTCGACGATGAAACCGAGGAGGGTCCGGTAGTGTTCGGGCCGCAGCAAAGGCATGTCCGTGAGTCGATGCACCCCTTGGGCGAACTCGAAAAGCTCGGGGTAACGACTGCGGAAGTCCTCATGCGTGCTCCGTTCTTCCGGGGGCTGGTGACGCCCGGCCTCGAACAGGTACCCGGGGGGAACCGCCGAAAACTCGATGGGGGCTATCTCAAGATGGTCTATGAAATCGCGCAGCCTGCCGTAGCCGAACCATTCGGTCGAGGCATCAAGTTCACGCTGCAACAACTGCCCGACGGCGGCGATGGGCACCGGCTGGGGAGACTCCGCCACGGTGCGCCTGATGAGGTCGACGGCGCGGGTTGAGATGTCGAGGTCGACGATGGGCCCGGCAGTGGCAGCGGGGCCGCCGAATTCTTGCGGGTCTTCCTCGACTGCCTGCGCCACGAACCAGTCTTCACGGATACGCCACGAGGCTGCTGCGGCATAGGCGGGCGAGGTGTAGCCCACCGACAGGACAAGCGACCGCCGGGCATGTTCCTGAATACGGATGAGCAACGGCGTGAAGTCCGCATCGCCCGACAGGATGATGAACTCGTCGAAACGTGTGGTGTGGCTGAGCGCATCCATGCAGTCCATCACGAGATGGATGTCGGCACTGGTCTTGCCCTGCTGCGTCAGCGGCGGGCAATCGACGACCTGAAACGCGGCCCGGATGAAATAGGGGCGGTACTCCTGATACCATTCGGGGTTGAGATAGCAGATGCGCTTCAGAATGCGCCGCCGCACGCCATCGCCATACAGCATCTTGAGGGCATGCCCTTCAAGCCACTTGAGCCATCGCTGCGGGTTTCTCCCGAAGAGGCGCGCCGTTTCGGGGTCCATCTCCCGAAGGCGGGTGTAGATGTTGTCGAAGTCGACATACAAGGCACTATAGACCTCTTCATAACCGGTAAACTTACCCATAAAGATACTCCCAAGATGTTCATAAGGAGGCGTACGCCCTCTAGAAACGAGAACGAAGCCCGGTTTCTGCCGTTCTGCGGGTATGAGCCATACCCATGCTTTTGCCTTGCCTGCACCGGCGCAGACAGGACGATGCCGCACCCCGGGACTCTGCGTCATACATGCCGACGCGTGTCCGTATCCTGCGGCGCTTGTTCCACTATGACACTAGCACGCTGCACCTTTCGCGACAATCCCCGCATGAAAAAAAGGTGGACCGACGACACCGCCGATACGTTCCGTCTTCCCCAATATCCGTGCATGCACTAGTATGTGACAGTCCTCATCCATCCACAGCCCGCGGCGGATATGCACGTCCCGCACGGCTCATATCCCCCCGGCGGAAACCCCAGGAGGCCCCATGACACTGGCACACCGTACAGGCAGCATCCTCCTTGCGACATTGATGGCGTTGCTTCTCTGCAACGCGACACCGTCACATGCCGAAAGTCCCGATGCTCTTTTCATCAACATGACCACCGATGACGCGCACAGGGCGAACATGGGCATCGGCTTCGGCTACAACCAGTTGCAACGAGGGCACCCGCTCACCGTATTTCTCAACGACCGGGGCGTGATGCTTGCGGCCAAAGCCAACAGTGCCGCCTTCGAGCAACAGCAGAAGACGCTGGCGGCGGTCATCGCCAAAGGCGGCACGGTCTACGTCTGCCCTACCTGCATGAAGCACTACGGGCTTGCGGAAGCGGACCTCATGCCCGGTGCGAAGGTCAGCAACCCCGACCTGACGGAGAAGGCCCTGTTCTCGAACGATGCAAGGACACTCAGCTGGTAGGGCGGCGCATCTGGTCCATGAAGGACGCGCGTGCCGACGGCGCATAGACGCCCCTTCACGCTTTTCCCGAAAGAATGAAGGGCCACCGCCTTGCCGAGGCAAGACGGCGGCCCTTTTCAGACGTGATACTCCGTGAATCCGCTCACGCCGAAGCACTCCGGGAAGTCGACGGCAACGCCTACCCGCCGTTGCGGATGGCCCGTTCCTGCACGAGGAACGCCCCGGTCACGGATGCCGAGTCTGCGATAATCTCCTCCGGAGTTCCCGCAGAGACGATGCGCCCGCCATTCTCGCCACCACCCGGCCCGAGGTCGATGACATGGTCGGACGACAGGATGACGTCGGTGTTGTGTTCGATGACCACAACAGTCGCGCCCCTGTCCACAAGCTGATGTAACACGCGAATGAGCTTGCCCACCTCGTGCATGTGCAGCCCCGTGGTGGGTTCGTCGAGGATGTAGAGCGTGCCGGGCAGGCTACGCTTTCCGAGTTCGCGTGATATCTTGATGCGTTGCGCCTCACCACCCGAAAGGGTCGTCGCCGGTTGGCCCAGTCTGAGGTATTCGAGGCCAACGTCCTCGAGCACCCCAAGCCTGCGCTCCAGCACGGGATAGTTCTCGAAGAACTGCCGTGCCTGTCGCACGGTGAGGTCGAGCACCTCCGCTATGTTGAGGCCCTTGTACCGGACTTCGAGCGTCTCGTGGTTGTAACGACGCCCCTTGCAGACGTCGCACGTGACGAACACGTCGGGCAGAAAGTGCATCTCGACACGCAGCTGCCCGTCTCCGCCACAGGCTTCGCACCGTCCTCCACGCACGTTGAAGCTGAAGCGCCCCGGCTTGTACCCGCGCTTACGGGCATCTGCCGTCATGGCGAAGATGTCGCGTATCTCGTCGAATATCTTGGTATACGTCGCGGGGTTGGAACGCGGCGTCCGCCCGATGGGCGTCTGGTCGATGGCGACGATACGCTCTATCCTGTCGAGTCCGTCGATACCGCCGATGCTCCCCGGCGAATCGACCTTGATACCCCGCGCCAGCGCGACGTGCTTGTACAGCGTGTCCACCACAAGCGAACTCTTCCCCGACCCGGAGACGCCCGTGACACATGTCAGCACGCCGAAGGGGATGGAGCAATCGAGACCTTGCAGGTTGTTGGTGGTCACGCCGCGAAGCGTCAACGCGCCATCGCCCTTGCGCCGCGATTCCGGCAGGGGAATGGTCATCTCACCGCGCAGGTAGCGCGCCGTCAACGTGTCTGCGGTTCCAAGCAGGTCGGGCACGCGCCCGCTGAACACCACCTCGCCGCCAAGAGCACCCGACCCCGGCCCAAGTTCGATGACGGTATCCGCCTCGCGGATGGTCGCTTCGTCGTGTTCGACCACGAGCACGGTGTTCCCGCGCTGCTGCAACCTGCGCAGGGTGCGGATGAGCCGTTCGTTGTCCCGCGGGTGCAGCCCTATCGAGGGTTCGTCCAGCACGTAGGTCACCCCCACCAGTCCGGAACCGAGTTGCGAGGCGAGGCGGATGCGCTGTGCCTCGCCGCCGGAGAGGGTCGACATGTTGCGGCCCAGCGAAATGTAGTCGAGCCCCACGTTGACCATAAACTCAAGACGGTGCGTGAGTTCCTTGAGCAAGGGTTCAGCGACCAGCGTATGCCGTCCGTCGAAGCTGCGTTCGCGCAGCCATGCAAGGGCACGCGCCACTGAAAGCGAACAGAAACTATGGATGTCGAGGTCGTCGACGCGCACCGACAGCGCCTCGGGCCGCAGCCGTGCCCCATGGCACGCAGGGCAGGGGCGACTCTGGCGGTAGCGCGACATCTCGTCACGCCAAGCGTCACCGTACTGCATCCCGCTTTCAAGAAGCTGTGTCACACCGCTCCAGCCCGTGGGCGGCCCGAACGCCTCATCTGCCCCGCGCCTGCCCTTCTTCCGGGTGTCCGCACCGCCGCCGCTGCCTTCGTCACCGGCAGCCGCATGGGGCAATGAACCGTCGCCATGAAAGAGCACTTCCAGTCCTGCAGCGGGCCATGCGGAAAGGGGGGTGGAGAGAGTCACACCGAAACGCTTCGCCAGCTTCTCAAGGTCAGCCTGCCAGCGCGCGAAGACCCGAGGGTTCTTCCACGGCAGCAACGCGCCCGTGTTGAGCGAAAGCCCCCGGTTGGGCGCAAGGAGTGCGGGTTCGAAGTAGTCGACACTGCCAAGGCCAGAACAATGCGGGCACGCCCCCTGCGGACTGTTGAAGGAAAAGAGTTGCGGACTCGGCGCGGGCAGACTGATGCGGCAGGAGGGGCATACCGATTCGGTGGAGTGCACCGTCTCGCCCTGCCCCGGCACCTCGACGACGAGTCTTCCGTTACCGTAGCGCAACGCCAGTTCGACAGAATCGGCAAGGCGTCCGCGTATGCCTTCCTTGACCACGATGCGGTCGACCACGAGGTCGATGCAATGCTTGCGGTTCTTGTCCAGCGGCGGGACGTCGTCGATGGTCGTCGTCTCGCCGTTGACGCGCACCCGCACGAAGCCCTCGGCCTTCAGCTTCTTGAAGCGGTCTGCGTGCGTACCCTTCTGGTGTTCGACCAGCGGTGCCATGATGATGCATCGCGTACCCTCGCCCAGCGCGAGGATGTCTGCGATGATCTCATCCGCAGCACGCGCCTCGATGGGGCGTCCGCACTGCGGGCAGTACATGCGACCAAGCCGTGCATAGAACACGCGCAAGAAGTCGTAGACCTCCGTGACGGTGCCCACCGTGGAGCGCGGGTTTCGCGTAGAGGTCTGCTGCTCAAGGGATATGGCGGGAGAGAGGCCCTCGATCTTGTCGACGGCGGGCTTGTCCATCTGCGGCAGGAACTGACGTGCATAGGCGGAGAGCGACTCCACATAGCGGCGTTGTCCCTCGGCGTACACGATATCGAAGGCCAGTGTGGACTTGCCAGACCCCGAAGGCCCGCACACGACGACCAGTTCATCGCGCGGGATGTCGATGTCGACATTCTTGAGGTTGTGCTGGCGTGCCCCTTCGATGTGGATGCAATGTTTGCTCATGCGGCTGTTCTCCGGGCGCGGGCCGGGGGCGGTATGCCCCGTGCGTGCGCGCAAGGGCATAACATAATCCGCCTCCGGCCGGGTGCAAGCCCCCTTGACGATTCCGGTCAGCCGAAGATGCGAGCCAGCACCACGGCATAGACCAGGGCTGGCAGCATGTTGGAAAGAGGAATGCGCTTGAGTTCCAGCAGGTTGATGCCGATGCCGAGGATGAGCACCCCGCCAGTGGCGGTGAGTTCGTTCATCACCACCGGGCCGAGATAAGGCTGCAACGTACCCGCAAAGAGGGTCAGGCCCCCCTGATACAGCAGCAGCGGCACGGCGGCGAAAAGCACGCCCACCCCCATGGCCGAAGCCAGCGCCACCGAAGCGAACCCGTCGAGAATGGACTTGGTGAGCACGATGGTGCGGTCGCCGCGCAGCCCCTCGTCGAACGGCCCGAGAATGGCCATGGAACCTATGCAGAACAACACCGTGGCGTTGACCAGCCCCTCCGTGAAGCGGGGATTCGACGACTTGAGCCGTGCCTTGAGGGCCTCGCCACCTTTGACGAACAGGTCTTCAAGACGCATGAGTTCGCCCGTGACCGCACCACCGAGGATACTGAAGATCATGATGAGAGGATTCGCAGTCTTGAAGGCCATCTGCATGCCGATGACCATGGTGCATAATCCAAGCCCCTGAAACACGATGGCGCGCACACGGTCGGGAAGACGCGCGCCAAGAAGCAGGCCAATGAACCCGCCGCCCACCACGGCGGCGGCGTTGACCAGTGAGCCGAGAGGCAGGATCATGATGCTCCCCTTTTTGTGCGGTTAATCAGGCGCTTGATAGCCCATATCATGGGATATTGGAAGCATATCCGAACTGTTTGATCGCACAGGCTCATGGACAGATGCGATGACGGGGGCTATCATCCGGATGTGGCATTTTCAGGTGTGCCACATCAACGATTGTAAGGAGTCGTTTCATGTCCCGCCTCATGCGCCTTTACGGATTCCTCCTGCTGGTCTTCGCCTCGACCACCGCCTACGCCGAGACAACACGCCCCACCGCGCTGGATGTATTCAGGCAGATGCCCGCCACCATCTTCGAGAATACAGCCGAAGGGCTGACCGAAGATGAGAAGCTGCAACTCACTGAACAAGGCGAATCGCACTACTGGGCCATCGTCACAGACACACCCGACAGGCTTGTGGTGGCCTCGCTGCCTTTTCTGGAAAGCCGTGTTGCCGTCCACCTGTTCCTCAATGACGGCAACACGGGTGTTGCCGTCGTGGGTACGAACAGCGGCGCTGCCTGCACCATCGAGGTGTGGCGCCTCGAGACGGGTGGCAGACTCGTGCCTGCCGCCGGCCCAGACGAACCGCCCGCGTCGGACTTCTTCGTACAGGGCAACTCGCTGCCGGAGGGCATCGACCCCTCCATCATGCTCTGCCTTGGCGACGCCAACCTCGAAGCCCGCCCCCTTTTCTGGACGGAGACGGGCCTTGCCGACATCAAGCCCGACAACACCGTCGACTTCATATGGAACGGCAGAACGTTCGAAAAGCGCATCCGTCCGGCAGCGTCCGGCAACGGACAGGCCAACGACACCCCCAACACGGTACAGCAATAGCCGCGGTGCGGGCTTGACCACGCCCGCACACTATGACATTAGCTTTCTGCCGTGAGACGGCTCATGCCGGAATGGTGGAATTGGTAGACGCAGCGGACTCAAAATCCGCCGGTGGCAACACCTTGTCAGTTCGAGTCTGACTTCCGGTACCAGAATGAAAACAAAGGGATACGACCACTTTCAACGAGTGGGACGTGTCCCTTTGTTTTTGTCCCTCGCCTTTCTGTCCCTCATCTGTCCCACTCCTGCCCCACTGTGGGGTGTCACCCAAGTTGAGAAAATGCGTCACGCAAGTTGAGAAAGCTGTTTTCTCATCTGGCGTGACAGGGCAAAGCGCTTGCGCGAAATTGGCGGCCTTCTCGCGGTCGATGTGGCGCGCGGGTGTTGCAACACGCGCTTGCGCCAGCTGGCCATCGGAAGCCACCCGCATAAAACGTCATTCCCCGTACCGCCCATGTCAGGCATCACTTACTAATACCCTTCGAATCAGGTAGCGTGTAGCGCTTATCACAAGGCGTAAAGCCATACGCGTGACACGCCGTGTGCGGGGCGGCAGTGCTGTGACAGCCGGGCACGGCATTACACCGGGGGGACCTATGAACCACGAATTCCATTATTGGATGACGGGCATCATCGCCCATGCGGCAGGCTTCGACGAAGACGAGGCGCAGACCATCGCCCACGCTTCGCAGTATGTCGACGACAACGACAAGCACCTCATGGTCGAACTTCCTGAACATGGCGGCATGTATGAAGCCTACATCAGCCAGACCATGAACATCCTCAAGCCGAAGCAGACGCTGATGCGCATCTACCCCATCTTCCATTTCATTCCCGGCGCACCCGAGGCACCATCGGCCCGACGCGGGGACGGCAAGATGCACATTCTCACCACAACGCCCGACAGCGAACGCGCCAACCGCATCTTCGATGCCGCATTGTCCGACATCTCATCGCACAGGCTTCACCGCATCGCCGTGGCGACCCATGCCTACGCAGACACATGGGCACACCAGAACTTCGTCGGCTGGCATGACGCCATCAACGGCATGAGCCTGAACCCCCTGCCCAACATCGGGCATGCCGACTACGCCCACCACCCCGACCTTGTGGCGCACCGCTGGCAAGACAGGCGTGTGCTCGACAACGCTGTCAGCAACAACGAGCGCTTCATCGCCGCGGCAGGGCACATCTATGCGAAATTCCGCAGCATTCCCGGCATGCGCCCCGCCAACAGGCCTTGGGAGGCGCTTGCCGACGACCTTCGCAAGGCGATGGGTGCCGTATCAGACGACGTGACGAACAAGGGAGAGGCACGGCGCATCGCCGCCTACAGGCGACTGCTGGAAATGGACGAGTACTCGCCCACGCGCTGGTTCGATGAAGCCATCGCAACGCAGGTGAACGGGCTGGACGACATGCATACCAAGGGGCCGACCATCTTCCGCGACAGCTACACCTTCAGGGGTAACCACTGGCAGTCGACCGACTGGGCGCACTTTCAGGACGCAGTGAAGGCACACCAGAAATACTGCATGAGCGATATGGACGCCCTGTTCAGCCAGATGGGCATCAGGCTTGGAGACCATTAGCCGAACAGCCCCGGCACGATAGAAGCATGGCAGGGAGTGCGCCTTGGTCATGTCGGGGAGTGAACAGGGGCCGGAAAGGGCAGAACGCTTCAGCCTACCAGCATCACTCTGGATGTGCTGCAAGCAAATGAGATTCAGCGTGTCGAGTGGCATGGCACGATGGCGCGTGCCACTCGCACGACAACGGCGACCCGTGCCGGATTCAGCGCGTTGTATCGCACCAGCCACGCCAGTAGGTGTGCAGGTCCCTGATGCGGCTGGCACATAGTAACGGCATGGCCTCATGCAGACGTTCCAGAGGCCAGTCCCACCACTGCATCTCCAGAAGCAATGCAATGTTCTCTTCATCGAAACGCTTACGAATGAACTTCGCCGGATTGCCGCCCACAATACTGTAGGGTTCGACATCGCGTGTGACCAGCGCACGACTGCCGATGACAGCCCCGTCCCCGATGCTGACACCGGGCATGATCATCGCCTCGGTCCCTATCCAGACATCGTTGCCGACAAGGGTATCGCCAGCGCGCACGAATCCGTCCACTGCCCCCGAAAAGGCTGCTTCGTCCTGCATGTAGAAGAAGGGAAAGGTCGCCGCCCATTCAAGCTGATGCCCCTGATTGCCAGCCATGATGAAGCTTGCACCGCTGCCGATGGAACAGAAACTTCCGATGACGAGTCTGTCCACGTCATCGCGGTCGGGGGCGAGATAGCGGGCGCAGTCGTCGAAGCCATGTCCGTGGTAGTACCCGGAATAGTAGCTGAAACGCCCGACTCTGATGTTCGGGTTGGTTACCTGCTGTGACAGCGGAATCCCCTCAAAGGGACTCCTGAATGGAGAGTCGGACACAGTATCCTCCCATGGGGATGGCTCAAGTCTTACGGCCCATACAGGATGCGCTGGCGCGCCGCAAGAAACGCGGGTCACACGAACGGCCTCCCCCCACACATGGCAGGCGGAGGCCGCGTCAGTACGTCAAGACACATGCGGGGTTACTTCAATGCACCCCTGGCCCGAAGCTTCTTGTCCGCCTCGACAACGCCATAGGCGAGGACCGAGACACCAAGGATACGCAACCATGCCCCCAGTCCTATGGGGGCGCTACCGAACAGCCCGTTCATGACAGGCACATAGGTGAACGCCACCTGCAAGACGATCATGCACGCCGCCCCGAGCAACGTCCACGGGTTGCTCATGATACCAAGCTCGAAGGGAGACCGGGTGAAAGACCGGCTATTGAACAGATAGAAGGTCTGCACCAGAACGAACACGTTCACCGCAACGGTACGTGCCGCCTCCTGCGTGTGCCCCTGCGCCAGTTCGAACTTGTAGAGTCCGAAGGCAGACACCAGAAGCAGCGAGCCCACAAGAACGATGCGCCGGAAGAGCTCACGGTCGAGAATGGGGTGCGCCGGGTCGCGCGGCTTGCGCTGCATGAGGCCCGGTTCCATGGGCTCAAAGGCCAGCATGATGCCCAGGATGCTGGCGGTTGTCATATTGATCCACAATATCTGCACGGGAAGGATGGGCAGTGCCATGCCAAGCAGCACCGCCACCAGAATGACCAGCCCTTCGCCAAGGTTGGTCGGCAACGTCCACACGATGAACTTGAGCAGGTTGTCGTACACGCCGCGCCCCTCTTCGACGGCAGCCTTGATGGTCGCGAAATTGTCGTCGGTGAGCACCATGTCCGAAGCTTCCTTGGCGGCCTCTGTCCCTCCGTGCCCCATGGCAACGCCGATGTCCGCCTGCTTGAGTGCGGGGGCGTCGTTGACGCCGTCCCCCGTCATGGCGACGACCTCGCCCCTGCTCTGCAACGCCATGACCAGTCGCAACTTCTGTTCCGGCGCGACACGCGCGAAGATGGATGTCTCAGCGGCATGACGCACCAGTTCATCGTCGGTCAGTCCCGCAAGTTGCGCACCCGTGAGCACCTTGCAGGCGGGGTCGCCGGGGCATCCGGCATCGCCAAGGCCGATCTGCTTGCCGATGGCGGCGGCTGTCACGGCATGGTCGCCTGTTATCATCTTGACCTTCACGCCCGCACCATGGAATGCGGCGACAGCCGCCACCGCCTCGGCCCTGGGCGGGTCGATCATGCCCTGCAACCCGACCACGACAAGTCCGGACGCGACATCATCATGTGTCAGATGCGCCACACCCACACCGTCCACGCGCTGGGCCAACGCAAGCACACGCAATCCCTGCACCGCCATGCGTTCGACCTCTTCGCGAAATGCCGCGACATCAAGCGGAACGAGCGTGCCATCGTCCAGCAGCATCCGGTCTGCGCGTGACAGGACGGCCTCGACCGAACCCTTCACGTAGACCACCGGGCCAGCCTCGCCATGATGCAGCGTCGCCATGTACTGATGCTCGGACTCGAACGGCAAGGCATCCGCGCGGGGCGCAGTCCTCAACGCGTCGGCGACATGAATGCCCGCCTTCGCAGCCACAACCAGCAATGCGGCCTCGGTGGGGTCGCCCTCGACCTTGTCGCCTTCGGGGGTTGCTTCGATGCGGGTATCATTGCAAAGCGCACCACCCAGCAACGTGGCGAACAGGGCCTTCCGGCCCGAAAGTTCAGCCATGGCAAGTCCACGATGCGCATCATCACCGGCAGGCGCATATCCCTCGCCACTGGGCATGATGTCCCCGGTGGGCCGATAGCCTGTCCCGGTTACGGCATACCGTCTGCCCGCCGCATAGAGGGCGGTGACGGTCATCCTGTTCTCGGTGAGCGTTCCGGTCTTGTCGGAACAGATGACGGAAGCCCCGCCAAGAGTCTCAACGGCCGGAAGGTTACGGATGATGGCCCCGCGCGACGCCATGCGCGACACGCCAATGGCCAGAATGACCGTCACGGCTGCCGGAAGGCCCTCGGGGATGGCACCCACCGCAAGCGCGACCGCTGCCATGAACATCTCCGCTGCCTTCTCGCCGCGTGCCACTCCGGCGACGAAGGTCAGCACCGCAAGAGCCATGATGGCCCACAACAACAGGTGACTGAACTTCTCGATACGGCGGGTGAGGGGTGTTGCCAGTGTGTCGGCCTCATGCACCATGGTCGAGATACGCCCGATTTCGGTATGGTCGCCCGTGGCGACCACCACCCCCGTGGCAGTGCCGTAGGTGACCAGCGCCGAAGCGTAGGCCATGTTGGTGCGGTCTGCGAGAACGGTCTCCCGTGGCAGAGTGCCCACCGCCTTGGAGACAGGTACGGATTCTCCCGTAAGGGCCGATTCGTCGACCCGCAGGTCTTTGACAGTGACGAGACGCAAGTCAGCGGGAACTTTATCGCCGCTGCGCAACAGCACCACGTCTCCGGGCACGAGGTCCACGGCGCCGATACGCCGGACACCACCTGACCGGACGACCTCGGCCTCTGCCACCATCGAACGGGCCAGTGCCTCTAGCGCACCGGCAGCCTTGGCCTCCTGAATGTAGCCGACGATGGCGTTGACCAGCACCACACCGATGATGACGGAAGAGTCGACGACCTCGCCCAGCACAGCCGTGATGAGCCCGGAAAGCAGCAGCACATAGATGAGCGGCTGATGGAATTGCAACAGGAACCGCTCCAGGGGCGTCTTTCCTCGACGTCCTGTGAGAGCGTTGGGGCCGAACTCTACCGCCCGCCGCTGCACCTCGAAGGTGTCCAGCCCCTTCTGCGGGTCGGTCTGCAGGGCTTCCGTAGCCTTTTCAGCACTGAGATGGTGCCAGAGCTTTCCTGTCAGAGAATCCATGCTTGCTCCTTGTGGCAAATGGTCCAAGGATATTGCAACACTCCATGCAAAAGATATCATCACCTATCATTCTGAACAGTCAACCACTAGTATACACTGAAGAAGAGAGAAGACTCAACAGTAGAGTCCACTTCGTGGCCCCGTAACGATGGCCGGACGGTCTTTTTCTTACGAGGCCAAAGGCATTGAGTTTTCCGCCACTGGAATGCCAGATCCCGCAGGTCAAGACCCCTCTCATACGGCGCATACCCAATCCAGATTCGATAGAACTCGGCCGTGACAGCCCTTGCAGGAGAGCCTTGGCGAAGACGTGCGGAGCCCGTTGGCAAGATTCATATCGCTTTCAGCTGCGCAATTGTGTACCAGTCTCCCACGCACGATTGCGCCGACATCATAGGTGCCACATGCAGGTTCCGCACAAGAGGAAAATGCTCGCCAGCCGTACGCCTCACACCTGTTCCTGCAATTACTGCCCTGCCGTGTGCCGTGTATAAGGCTATGCCTTTACCTAGCCTGAGGGCGCACGCTACAATGCGGGTTGAACTGGGGCTGCACTGGTTCGTCAGATGCAATTTGCCGGGTTTACAGGACCGCCGAGAATGGACTTGAGGTGTGCACATTCGTCAGGTCGAGTCTGCATGGGCCCATTCGGTCGGTTTGAGCAGGGCAAAACGGATTCCGCCCCTGTTTTTCCACAGCCATTCAACGGCAGGACGCCGGACTTGATATCATGCTCGTTGGTCAACTGGCACATGACTCTGCACTCATGCTCATCGCGCGCAAACAGGTCGGGGGCGGAACACCCGCTCTTTCCGGTCAGTTCGCGCCTCCCCTCCCTGCATGTTTTCAACGTCCTTTCCGGCGGTTTCTGGGTGGGAACAGGCACAGTGTGACAAGCCTGGGCCGAGCACACACCCCACCGTTACGACTCGAATTCGCGGATGGCCCGCATTGGGCTGAAACACAGGCATACCCCATGGTCGGGGCCATGCCTGATATGACACCTGCGACCATAACAGTGCATATAATGCCCGGTACGCCTCATTTCATGTACACAGCCAGCCCATCCGAGGCCATGAACGCCAACGGGTACCTGTACGGAAGAATCCGCCTTACGAAAACTCACACTTCCCTTGCCGGAGAATACACCCCCCTGACAGGCGAAGACGAGGCATCTGCACTCGCGTTGTCAGGGAGGCAACCCACTCCGAGGATATGATCAGGTTGGCGGTGCACCACGTCGCCCCAGCTCAACAGGGAAAACGCTTTGAAATGCTTTTTCAGGAGGATACATGGACATCACATGCACTCTTTCCAACAATCGAGCTCTGGTAGGATTATCCGGACGCATGGATGCTGTAACCGCCCCTGCGTTCGAGCAACATTGTGAGTCTCTGATAACGCAGGGAACCACCGCCGTCATCGCGGATATGTCCGGCCTTGAGTACATCAGCTCTGCGGGGCTGCGCAGCATCCTGTCGTCTGCCAAGAAGCTGCGCACAGCAGGAGGCAACCTTTCGTTTTGCGGCATGACCGGAATGGTTGACGAGGTATTCCGCGTTTCCGGATTTTTCAAAATGTTCCGTGTGTTTGCCACAAAAGACGAAGCACTTGCAGAATGACACGGAACTGCGTGTCGCTTCGCTTCGACCACGGGGAACAGCCTTGCCGGAGTTCAGTTGTCTCTTCGCAAGCGAAGCGTTACACGAAGCGTCCCTGAATTGCTTCTGGGTGTATCGAGCTGGTTTTGGAGGAGTGTGTCGCCCCAGCACAGGCAGCTAGCTATCCGGAAGGCGTGAGCGATATGGAATTGGAGTGCGGCGAAGAGGTAGAGGGGTCAGACACGCCTGCTATGCCCTCCGGCATCCAGCAGGACGTGGGTGTCCCTCTGACCTGCGGACAGGCAAACATGCCCCGGACGCCTCGCTAGGGTCACAGCCTATCGCCAGACTCGGCCATATCTCATGCGGAGACTGACGGTGCACTGCGAATACCAGCGTAATGCCGACGCCAACGAGTCAAGAGCCTACTTCAGCAAGGAGGACAAACGGTAACCACACAGCCAGCTGCATCCCTTTCCGGTCTTCGCTGTGCCCACACGCTCTCGCGCGGTATGCTCTTGCTACCAAGGCCGAATTGACACTCAAGCCATGCGCAGCCAATCTGATAGATTTCGCAACAATGCACTCACCCTGATCATCTTAGTAACGTGGAGTATATATGTTAGAAAGCTGGATTATTCTTTTTTTGTCCATTTTTTGCGAAGTCACCGGGACCTCGTGCTTGAAGCTGTCGGATGGATTCTCCAAAATCATTCCGACTATCTCTGTTTTTCTCTTTTATGGATTGGCCCTCTGGGGACTCTCTGTGGTGGTGAAGAAAATGGACGTAAGCATCGCCTATGCTGTGTGGTCAGGCGTAGGGACAGCAACGGTAGCCATGATCGGGATTTGTATTTTTGGAGAAAGGGCAACAGTCGTAAAGATATGCTCACTGTTACTCATCATCATAGGAGTAGTAGGTCTCAACTACACTTCTTCAGGGGAATGACCTAAACGGCCCTTTCCTCCCAGCACTGATGAACATAAGCTTTCAGTTTTTTCGCAAAATCAGAGAATGTATGTATCGATTCAAATCCTGGTTCAACACCGTTCAAATATTGCAGCATCAAATTCTCGCTGCTGTTGTAACCAGATGACACTCCGGCAAAGAAGAACCCCATCGACTCAAACTCACTGCACATTTCCAAAGTCATTGCATTTGCGAGAGGAAGCCCGAGCTGGATAGATGGAATCCCTTGAACGACAGCCTTGTAGAACTCACTTTTCAGATGGGAGAACGTATCAGGGCCGTATTCCTTTACCACAATCAGCATCCAGCCTTCCTTGAACTCTACATCCGTCACGATTTGCGAACACCCACGCATTGAATCGCTTTCAGCAGTCTTTTCAGCAACGACCGGTTCAACCCCCATGTGTGCGTATATATCCAAAATCATCTCCCTGTGGCGAGGCGGAAGAAACAGGGGGGCGGATTCTCTCGCACCAAGATATCTTACAAGCCCTAGGTTGCCTATCCTATGCAATGAAGACTCTTCATTCTGCTTATGGCGGGAGGCTGTATTCAGCGCAAGATACAGGGCGTTTTCAGAAAAACCATCAGCCAGGCATCCTTTTTGCGCGTATATATGATTGGTCACGACATAAGATTGAATTGCGTACACACCTCGTCGCTTGGCATCTTCAATCAGTATTGCAGGCAACTTCGTAGTGTCACGACTTTTGAAATTCTTATCACTTACCACATAGGTCAACTCCTCCACCCGGTCTCCAGAGATGTCCTTCAGAAGAGCGAAGTGGGCTATCAACTCTCCGCATTCAGCCTCTGCAACGACTGAAACCATCCTCTTTTCCGCAAGCATCTCTTTAACCATATCAGGATAATATATACTCTCACCGAACAACACTGCATCATGCGACCGCAAGACAAGACGAGAAATCTTCTCTGCGTCTTCAGGCACTGCAAATCGCTTGGTATGCTCAGTTGCAACTCGAAGTGTTCTTTTACGCTGGACCGCATCTTTAACTTTCTGTTCAGGAATGTATTTTTCAAAATACAGATCTCTCGCCCCATCTTCACTAATAGAAACACGAAAACTATCTGACATGTTTTTCATAAGATGATAACTCAAGCCAGTCGTGTCATTGTATTGTGACACTCTTTGAAAATTATACTGCGGAAGTTTTTCAGGCTCCAAAGGCAAACATACGCTGTCAATTTTAACCCCAAGCCCTGACGTTATGTTATAGATTGTGATATCGACCTCATTCTCTGTATCCCCAAACCCCATCTCGATCGAGTTGGTCAGGGCCTCTTCCACAACAAGGCAAAACGTCTGCACATCTTCCTGTGAAAAGCCTCTTGCCCTCGCGCATTCACGCGCTGCGCTGCAAACGACTGATATATTCTCTACATTCTCAGGAATCTGCATCCCGAATATTTTCTTGCTCTTCATCAACGCCACCCTACTATTCCATAGTTGATATTCAGGCATTTCCGACTGCGAATCGGCGGTGTCGGACCGACCATGCAACACATACCATATCTCGCAAAGCGGCCCCAACCTTCATACGTAATCACGGCTACGAGAAGAAGACACAACACCTGCGACGCTCACCACGCACATCTTTCTATATACATCATGAAACGTGCGTTCAGCTTCAGTTACCGCACAAGGCCTGCCTGTGTAAAATAGTGTTTTCCACATCAGCGACATGCTGGCTCACCGTCAGCGTTCCACATCTACTCACCGATACGTTGCTCCCTCGACGTACACTGTAGCGGGACGAAGCTGGTCATAACGTGGGCCGCCCCGGCAAGAATACACATGTCTTCTTCCTCCTTCGCCGGAGGCGGTTCCGTGGTCAGTCGCAACAAGGAGTCCAACTTCGAACACATCTGTGTCATTGCCGTTTGCTTCAACTTTCCATATGAAGCAGACAACTCGCCGCATGGACTGACATGGAAAGCGGCACCGGAGAAAATGGCATGAAACACCTTTTCAAAGAGCTTGCCGAAGACGCAACGTCTCCCCAGATGGTTCCCGCTCTTGCCCTCGGGCTTGTCATCGGCGTGCTGCTTGTCGTGATTGGCGTCTCCTTTGCAGCCATGATCTTTTCCGGGCCGCTGGCGCCACTTGCAACCCGCGGTGCTGGACTCACCCTTTTCGGCGCGGCATCTCTATGCGGTTTTCTGGCTGTTTCCAGCTCGTTCCGATCAGCCATATCAACACCACAAGACGCCCCCGTAGCCGTTCTGGCCACCATGGGCGTGCCGGTCGTAGCAGCCATGGGCATGTCGGACCCCAATGCCACATTCGCCACAATGCTCGCCGCCATGAGCATTGCCACCCTCGCCACAGGTATCGCGCTGATGGCCATAGGGCACTTCCGGCTCACCAGATTTTTCCGCTTCATGCCCTATCCGGTTGTAGGCGGATTCCTCGCTGGCGGTGGCTGGATGCTCGTCAAAGGGGGCATCTCCGTGATGAGTTCCCTATCGCTGAATGTTGAAAGCCTGCCAATGCTTTTTGAAAGCGTACATATCTGGAAGTGGAGCCCCGGAGTCCTGTATGCCATTTCGCTATGGCTGGTACTCAAACGATGGTCGCACTTTCTGATTCTGCCCTGTTCCATCGTGATGGTCACAGCAGCCTACTACGTGGCCTTTCACATCCTCGCCATATCCTTGGCCGATGCCCGCGCGGCAGGCATTCTTCTTTCTGGGGTTCCGTCATCGGGCCTCTGGCCCGCCTTCTCCATTTCCGACCTGCAGACTGTGCGTTGGGATATCGTGTTTGACCAGACGCCCATCATGTTCACGGTGGTGCTCGTAACCATGATGGGACTGCTGTTGAACATAAGCGGTCTGGAACTGGGGAGCGGTACGGATATCGATTTCGACCGTGAATTCCGCAATGCCGGACTTGCCAATACTCTGGGCGGGCTTGGCGGAAGCGCTCCCGGCTCGCACACGCTCTCCCTCTCACTGCTATGCAGCTCAAGCGGGGCTTACACTCGCTTGGCGGGCATTATCACTGCCAGCGTTATCGCCGCGGTGCTTTTCATGGGCGGCAGTGTGCTTGAATACTTTCCCCTGCCGGTTCTGGGCGGACTGCTGGTGTTCTTGGGCATAGACATAATGGACAGCTGGCTCCGTGCCACGCGTCGCAGACTCCCCCTCTCCGACTATCTTGTTCTGTGTGTCATCTTTCTTGTCATCTGCTTTTCGGGGTTTCTTGAAGGCGTCGCTGTCGGTCTCGTCATCACGGTTGTGCTGTTCATAATCCGCCTAAGCAAAGTCGACATCATCCACGACAGCTTTACCGGCCTCACTCTTCACAGCAGGGTGAACCGCTCCATTCCACAGCGGACGATTCTCCAGCAGCATGGGGAACGCATCCGCGGTTACAGATTGAGCGGCTACCTGTTCTTTGGCTCTGCCTCCCTTCTGGTCGAAACCCTGAAGCAGGAACTGCGCAAGACTCCGCAGCCATGGTGTATCCTTCTGGATTTCAAAAATGTTTCAGGATTTGACATATCCGCAGCCAACGCCTTCCAGCGATTCATCTCCTCAGCGCACGCCGAGCACGTACGCATCGTACTTACCGAGACCTCTCCCCGCTTCATTTCCATGCTCCAACGGATTCTGCCAATAGAGAGCATAGACAATCTGGTGACGGCACAGGATATTGACCGAGGTCTGGAGGCATGTGAAGAAGCCATACTGACCGAATATACAGAGCGGACTGCGCAACAGGCAAACGCTGCGGATATGCTGTTCGAACAATCCGTCGATGATATGATGGCCCATCTCGACCGGCAGATTCTCTTTGAAGCACTCGTAGAAGAGTTGCGTCCGTGGGTGCAAGAATGCCACTACGAAGGCGAAACGCTCCTCGTAGAGAAAGGGAAGACGCAGCAGGGGTTGCAGATGCTCGTATGGGGCTCTGCAACGGCAACGGACGGGGATGGAGGAACCCGCTTGGCCCACCTCCGCGCCGGTGACGTGCTTGTACCGCAGGCGGCCTTCGCCCCATTCGTCGCCAGAGAACACATCATGGCCGACAGCCCATGCCGTACGGTCCTGCTCACCGCGCAGGCAAGACTCCTTATGGAACAGGAGAATCCTGACCTTGCCCTGCGCCTTGACCGATACGTCATCTCTTCATGGAAGGCCTAGACCCGACAGTGAGCCGCCAGTTCAAGTCGAAGGCCTTGATTGCGACTTGTCGTCTATTACAGGTACGTGCGCGTGGTTAGTGGATTCAGATAAAGACGCATGATCGCAGTCTGCTTTCCACAGAAATATGGGGCGGAGGCTTACCGCACCTAAACGTGGCCATGTATAGCTTGATAGCACCCTCGACAGGGTTTTCAGGTGCGGACCAACTGTGGAGGGCACCCTCGTCCAGTGACCTGCTGGCCGAATCGGCGCCGGGACCAGACACCCTTGAGTTGGCCCCATACGCTGGCAGTGAAAACGTCGGCATTGCCCGCCCCTATCCGGACGGCGCAACCTCGGCATCGAACTGTCCAAGGATTATAACCAGAGACCCTACGAATGGCTCGCTGCCTACCGGCAGACGATCGGAAGCGAGGGCACAAAAGAATTCCCTGAAGGCAACACCCTCGGGGGCTTCTACGATAGCCGACTTCGCGCACGCGCTCGCAACGCTTATGCCTGTCACGCAAGTCGAGAAAACAGCTTTCTCAACTTTGTGCCCCCCACAACTGGCAGATGCGTTGTCGGAATCGAGCTTTCCGCCGGGTACCATGCAAGGGCATCGCCCCCCTCGCCGAAGCCGCCCAAATCATGGCCGGAGACAGGCCCAAAACGAAGCCCCCGGCAGACCATCCTACCGGGAGCTTCTTGCCGTATGTTCCTTGTGCCAATTCGCCCGCCACACAATGTCAAAGCGTTCGCGCACGTCCAGGCTTGCGTGACGCATTTTCTCAACTGGGGTGACACCCCACACCTATAATCACCACCGCTGAAAGATTACTAGCCCCCCGCATAGCGGGGGGGCTACATACACAACAAAAAGCGCGCATGGAATATTCCATGCGCGCTTGCGTTTACTGGTTGCGGGGGCAGGATTTGAACCTACGACCTTCGGGTTATGAGTTTATTAGTCCATACTTTTCCCTAACTTTCCCGACCCATCACAGATCTCCACTTTTATACAGTAAGATTGCAATTTTAAATAATAAATCCTCAAATTAAACCTCCCCAAACCTTCCCGAACTTTCGCATTGTCACCCCGTAAAAGGTGGGGCTATAGTGGGGCTGCAAATTCTCTCACTGAAACATGCCACACAGAGGCCCCCATGACTACGATGACTTCCACCAGCTACCGTGGCGTTCGCTACCGGGAAAGCCAAACCCGCAAACATGGGTCAAAACCAGACCGCTACTTCTTCATACGGTACAAAACCGATGGCAAATCAAAAGAAGAAGGTGCCGGATGGGCATCCGAGGGCATGACAAGCCAGAAGGCCTCTCAGCTGCGGGCCAGAATCACTGAAAACATCAGGCTTGGACGACGCCCCCAGTCTCTTGCCGAAATGCGCGAGATGATGCGAGAGGCCCGCGAACAGGCAGCGATCGAAGAACGACGTGCTGCCAATGCAGCTACGACCATGAACGAATTCTGGGAAAAGCACTATCTGCCTTCATCAACCCTGCACAAGACACCGCAGACGATGAAAACGGAATCTGGCTACTACGCAAAATGGATCAGGCCAGTCCTTGGAGATTCCGCCCTCAGCGACCTTACCCCACCCTAATTGAGCAGGTGGCCAGCAATGCCATGACAGCAGGGCGCAGTGCAGCTACCATCCGCCACTTGCTGGCCATTATCTCCCAGATCTGGGGCATGGCCCGCAACCATGAAATCGTCAACGGAGAGTGCCCCTGCACCCGCATCAAAAAACCTCGCAAAGACAACAGACGGATGCGTTTCTTGACTGAAGCCGAAGCGAGCACCCTACTCGTTGAGCTAGAAAAAAGATCAAAGGACACTCACGACAGCGCCCTACTATCGCTCTTCTGCGGCCTCAGAGCAGGGGAAATCCACTCGCTCACCTGGACGGACCTCAACTTCACCTCGGGAACTATCTACATCCGTGACCCTAAAAACAAGCATAGCCGCCATGCCTACATGACTGATGAAGTCAGATCGATGCTCATAGAGAGATCCAAACAGTTAAACGCTACCGAATACGTTTTTCCGGCTCAAAACGGAGCAAAGCGCAACTGGGTTTCTGACACCTTCGAGCGCGTCGTCGACCAACTTGGCCTCAACGACGGGATCACCGACTCCAGACAACGTGTGGTGTTTCACACTCTTCGCCACACTTTTGCCAGCTGGCTCGTTCAAGACGGGACACCGCTGTATACCGTCGCCGAACTCATGGGGCATACAACGCTCGAGATGACTAAGCGTTATTCACATCTTAGCCCCGACACGGTCAGGGCTGCAGCATTAACACTTCAAGGCAGACTCAACAGATAGCCTACTGACAATATCCACTCTCTTCTTTACAGTACAACATCACCATAATGGAGTACGAACACCAAAGTAAACAGTGCAAGGCATCCCTTGACGCAACACAGATTTTGGCAGCTCCATGTCTGGCTTGAGCAATACTGGCACTACAAGCATCGGTGCAGAAAATGAAGAATGCAAAGCCACTGGTATACGTTGCGTTATGCCTGCGACACTGAAAACTGTCAGAGGAACTGAAACGCCTTCCGCAAATTGCCCATACGCCTTTGCCCCGACGCGTACTCGCAGCATGTCGGCTGGTGCAATGTATGCTGTGATATATCCTGGCCCTTCGACTGCAAGAGTCAGGAGAGGAGCCCCTTGTGTCGCGACCTCGCTCTAACCAGCGTTTTTTTCAAACACAAAACTCTAGGAGTTGCTTCACGTCGCTACGAAGCCAGAGAAGCAAAGGTCGGCCGTGCATTAGCGAAGACAATCAAGAGTGATTACTTTGGCGCAAACTCTCCTATAACGCACAAACCGTCCTCGGACATGCCCGAGGAATCGAAGACTACAGCGGAAACGTCCATACGAAGGCATGCTGTGAAATCGCCCGATAATTCAAACACATGCCCCCCACCCAAGCTGCTATGGCCGACATACACCACAAGGCCTGAAGCCCTGTCGCACAGCCTCTTCTCTCGACGGCAACTCTATAATGCAATTAGGGCACTGGTAGTCTTTACAGCGAGGATGATGAAAAACCTTACTTCTCTGGTTACCATGGTAAACGAGTTTCCCTGACGAGACAGCCACTGCCGGACTTCCTCCAGTAGCAGACACTGTGGACGGACTCCGCTTGTCCCTACGCCAATCCCAAGGCGGAACAGGCTCTTTGTCATTCCAAAGACCTACACCCCCGTTCTTAGCGGCAGCCTCTAGCAGCCCGTTGATTTATTCATGATCAACACCGCTCGACGGCAATCTGAGTTCCGACGAATTCTTGGCCAGTCTCGCTCTTCATCTCAACCAAAATTATCGAAACGACCATCCGTCCCCAAACAATAATAAAAATTTGCGCTGAATTGAGGTAAAAATACCCCTTCGGGGTCCCGAAACCTATCAACTGACGCATTAGCAGGCCGAGATTGAACCCGGCCACACACAGGAGGTATCGTTTGTGGACGTTTTCCTGCCCTCGAAGGTGCGTTCTCCGCATACCTCCACGATCGAGCACATGCTGGAAACTTCGTTCGACCAATTCCGTTCGTCGCTTTGCCAGTTCGCGCCCTTTGGCTGACTTCAACCGGGCGCGGTTGTTGTAAACGGCCCGCCGCGCCTCGTGGTCACCTTTCCAGTTGAGCAGACCGTTCGCTTTCGGCACGGCGATCCTCGTCCTCCAAACTCCGCCATCCAGTTCTTTCACTACTTCCCGGGAATGGTAGCCCTTGTCCGCGATGACTTCCGTTGGAGCCGTGGTAATCGGCGTACAACCGATGTCGGAAAGATTCTTCCTGGCGGATTCCAGCGTCTTGCCGATCGTCGTCGTATCCCCTTGGTCGGCCTTGTGGATGTCGGCGGAAACAATCGCTCCGGTGTCCAGATCTACGGCGTGCTCGGGCTTGTAGGCGAGGTGAGTGCGGCTGTCCTTCATCTTGGTGATCCGCGCATCCTCGTCAATCTCCGACTTCCAGTCCTTGTTCGAAAGCTTCTTTCCCTTGCGCTTGCGATCCATGCGAGCCAGTTCTTCACGGGTCGGCGTTTTGATCCCACTGTCCTTGGCGATGCGCTCAAGCATCTGCTGATACGTTTCGCCCGTGTCTCGGCGTACGATCGAGCGCATGGCCGCGTTGGCTTCCATGGTCGAGGCGTCGATGCCAAGACGTTCCCCAACTACCAGGCCGGACTTGGTCAGTGCCTGCAACACCCATCCGAACACTTCCTGATGAACTTCCAGAGGCAACCTCTGTCGGATTCTGCTCAGGCTGGAGTGATCAGGTACCCTCTGGGTCAGGGAGAGCCGCAGGAACTTTCGCAGCGACAAGGAGTCGGAACACCGCCACTCAAGCCCGCGCTCGCTCTCGATCCCTTCAAAATAGCCAACCAAGTGCATCCTGAAATAACGACCTGGAGGAATGGATTTCCTGCCGGGACCAGACGCATAATACGGCTCACAGACCTTCTCGACAAAACGGTCAAAGCCGCCCTTGATCAAGACCGACTGCATGTGCTGAGCTAGTTATTACCTGACAGTAGGCCCTTCAAAAGGAAGTGGTCATGCCGTTCCCGACTGGGGTAGCGATGAGGTTGCGAAGCTTCATCAACCACCAGCAAGGAATCCGACATGACCACAGGCAAGAAGGTAGCACGAAGGAAGTTGAGCCTGCTAGAGCTTGCAAGCGAACTCGACAACGTGAGCAAGGCGTGCCGCATCATGGGGTATTCGCGGCAGCAGTTCTATGAAATCCGCCGTAATTACCAGACGTTTGGCGCAGAAGGGCTTGTGGACCGCCTGCCGGGGCCACGAGAACCACACCCGAACCGGGTGGACGAGGCGACAGAGGATAGGATTTTGGCGTACAGCCTTGAATTTCCGACGCATGGCCCCGTCCGCGTGGCCCAACAGTTGGTTTTGCAAGGTGTTCAGGTCAGTTCCGGGGGCGTGCGGGGTGTCTGGAGCCGCAACGGGATGCTGACCCGACATGAACGGCTGCTGCGCCTGGAGCGGCATGTGCGTGATACCGGAATCGCCCTGAATGACGACCAGGTTCGCACCTTGGAGCGATTCAGCCCGGAATTCCGGGAGCGCCATATCGAAACCCGGTGCAGCGGCGATCTGGTGGCCGTGGATACGTTTTTCGTAGGCACGCTGAAGGGCGTGGGGAAAATCTATCTGCAATCGGCCATCGACTGCCACAGCCGCTACGCCTTCGGCAGACTGTACACCAGCAAGCTGCCGGTTACGGCGGTACACATGCTCAACGAGTCCGTGCTGCCCTTTTTCGAGGAGCACGACACGCCGGTCGTCACAGTGCTTTCGGATAATGGCCGGGAATTCTGCGGGCGTCCTGACAGACACCCCTACGAACTATTCCTGCAACTGGAAAATATCGAGCACCGGACAACCCGCGTCAGACGTCCGCAAAGCAACGGCTTTGTGGAGCGGCTGCACAGGACATTGCTCGACGAGCATTTCAGGATTCAGGGGCGAAAAAACTGGTATGAGTCTCTGGATGAAATGCAGGCAGACCTTGACGCCTACTTGCGCCACTATAACCACGAGCGGGCACACCAAGGCAGAAACATGAGCGGCCGGACACCCTATCAAGCCTTCCTTGATAGCCGTCCCGAAGGGCAGCCGAAAGAAGACAACGAAGGACACTACGCAGCCTGATCAGCGCCCCAGCCGGGTACGGCAAGTGTCAGGTGAATACTATCTCTGTACAGACTGCAAGCGGTCATAAAAAACGTGTCCAGGTGAGCGCGGTAAATCCGCACACATGACAAACACCTGACTCTGGTCATCACTCTGGTTGCCAAGTCCCATAACAGCTCCTTGTTCATGGCAACCTTCTATATTTTTGAGATTTTTTCAATATATAAATAGCTTCGTATATAAAAAAATCATTTGTTAAAATTTTGTAAAATGCTTGTCTTGTTTAAAATTTGGTCCGCCAACTGACGAACGTCTGAAAGACATCAGCGACCTTTCGGATTCTTTTCAGCACACTGGCACCCACCAGCCTTTTTTTCGTTCATGATACGTTCAAAAATTGTAGATTTTCCGTTTTGAATAACATCCTGCTCAATATCGTTGGATGTATAGCCAAAACAATAGCATACGAGTTCTGACATAATCAAACTCCTTAAAGAAATTTTCCGATGAATGCATGATTTTCTCTGAATGGATTACGGCCAGGATGACGGCGATGTCAATTTTTGGCTCTGACGTCGGAAGGAATTTTTCAACACGCTGCTAGGCCTATCCAGCCTGAGCAGAAACCATCCCGGCAGTAATGGCGGTACACCCACGCCATCCCCTGCCGAATCTGCTCAGCATTGACGTCTAATGATCCCACGTAGAGCCTTGCCACGACACGCCCATATCGATCGCGGTCCTTCTCTTCGACCCGAACGACCTTACCAAACACCATATTGGCAAGAGACTGTTTTGCTTTCGCACCAAATGCCTGAGCGCTTTCTGGCGCGTCAATTCCGTAGAGCCTGATACGGATCTGATCATTATTTTTCGACAACACAGTAACGGTATCACCATCTGCGACACCAACAACCTTCCCCTCCCATGCTGATGCATCTTGCGATATCAACAACAAAAAAGAGCTCAAGCATACAAAAAACATGAACACGAATAATCTTTTCATCAAGGCACTCCAGCATCAGCATTCTCATGCATTGCAAGCAGAAACATCATCAACACTACAAGCTTACTATATTATAAAATAAGTCTGACAAAAATAGAAATTACAAACACCACACAGAATGGACAAAGCAATCCACTAACATCACAACTTCAATCAACTTAACATCATGCTAAAATAGGTATATCTAACATAAATACAATCTAAATATAATACATAATCTAAATTAATACAATATACAATACAACACTACATGCAATACAAGCTTAACACAAGAACAGACAAGACTAATATCTTCGAGAAAGTCTGTCTTGATGTAAACTGCCACACGACATTTCAATTTAATAAACAAGGACAACAAAAATGCTTATCACTGATCGAAATATATACAGGAACTATACAGTACAGGCATACGAAGACAAACCAATTCGTACAGACATCATTGATGCGATTGTGAATCGCATTGAATATATGACTTCACGGTTTAGCAGAGTCCTCTTTATACGATTCGATCTGCACTACCCTATTGATTTCATAGCTCCTCATGACAATAGCCATCTGAGCAAATTTCTTAATAGCTTTACACGCTACTTGTCACGTGAAGGCATCGCCTTTCAATACGTCTGGGTACGGGAACAATCCAGAGAGAAACATCAGCATTATCACGTGATACTCCTCCTAAATGGCAACGTCACTTGCCATAGCTGGAACTGTAAACCTCCCCAAGTTAGTGCCATCCAAAAGTAGAGACTTCCTTGGGTGAATTTTTCAGGAGGAACTCTGCCGGGGTCAAATCGCCAAGAGACTCATGGGGTCGTTCCTCGTTGTACTGCCGCAGCCAGTTCTCCGTAATTTCCTTCACTTCTGTAAGGGATTTGAACAGATAGAAGTCCAGAACCTCTTCCCGATAGGTCTTGTTGAACCGCTCAATGTACGAATTCTGTGTGGGCTTGCCTGGCTGGATGAACTCCAATGCCACGCCGTTTTTCTCGGCCCAGTCGGCCAGCAGCACCGAAATCAGCTCCGGCCCGTTATCCATTCTCAATTTGGCAGGCAGCCCGCGCCAAGCCACTATTCGGTCCAAAACTCGCAAGACTCGTGCCGCTGGCAAATTCGTATCAACTTCGATAGCCAAACACTCACGGCTGAAGTCGTCCAACACATTGAACGTCCTGAACCTTTGACCACTAGCCAATGCGTCATGCATGAAGTCAATGGACCAGCAGACATTTGCGCATGGCGGAACCGCCAGTGGTTGCGGGTTTCGCGAGGGCAGGCGCTTCTTGCCTTTGCGCCGAAGGTTCATCTTTAAAAGACAATATACCCGGTAGACGCGTTTATGGTTCCAGCGAAAACCGTGTCGGCGCAATACCGCGAACAGCTTGCCGAAACCGTAACGAGGATACCTGTCGGCCAGCCCCAGGAGCGCTTCAATGATCGGCGAATCATCTCTCGGTTTGAGCTCATACCGGTACACTGTCCGGCTAAGCCCCAGCGCAGCGCATGACCGCCGCTCACTGAGGCCATGCTCGCTGTGTATGAAATCCGCCAAATCGCGCTTCTCGGCTGGCCTCAAAGCTTTTTTGCAATGACGTCCTTCAAGGCCTCGTTCTCGAGGCTGAGATTGGCGAACATGCGCTTGAGCTTGCTGTTCTCTTCTTCAAGTTCCTTGAGCCTGCGGATATCCGAAGCTTCCATGCCGCCGAACTTGGCCTTCCACTGGTAGTAGGTGGCTTGGCTCACGCCGTTTTCACGGCAGATATCAACGACCTTGCGACCGCCATCGGCTTCTTTCAAAATCCTGATGATTTGGCTTTCAGAAAATCGAGATTTCTTCATTTTGCACTCCATGAGGCAATCTTGATCAGAAATCTCTATTTTTCAATGGACCTATTCTAGGGGAGGGCTACACTGTGAGGCCAAGGCCCAACGTCAGTAAATCGTTAGCTTCCACGGCTCCTTCCCTCCTGGGCAAAAGGAAAGGCTACGATGCGTCAGGAAGGAGAGTCAAGAAAGCTGATTTCCACGTCTCGCGGCGAGGAACCCCAGAACCTTGGCGGGAATGGGTGGTTTTTCCTTGTTGATGGCGTAACCGCCAAAAATCAGGACTCCAAATGTCAACGCGAGACAAAAAAAGAAAACAGCCTTTACCTTTGGACTTATCATTTCTGCCCTCCATTGAATCCAACACAAAATCTGATTGGAAGCCTCAACGAATCTTTAAAGCAGAGATCAGCTATTGATGAAAAAAAGGGGAGCCGAAGCCCCCCCTTCATCTATTTACCCGCCATCATGGCCGCGATGTCATCCTGCACTGTTCCGATTGGTTTGATGTTGAAATTTTCAACCAGTACCTTGGCCACGTTCGGGGACAGGAATGCCGGAAGCGTGGGTCCGAGGCGGATTCCCTTCACACCTAAGAATAGGAGGGCCAGAAGCACGGCCACGGCCTTCTGCTCGTACCAGGCGATATCGTAAGATACGGGCAGATCGTTGATGTCATCCAGGCCGAAGACTTCTTTGAGTTTCAGAGCAATGACGGCCAGGGAATAGGAATCGTTGCACTGCCCTGCGTCCAGCACACGTGGAATGCCACCGATGTCACCGAGATTCAGTTTGTTATAGCGGTACTTGGCGCAACCGGCCGTCAAGATCACGGTGTCCTTGGGCAAATTTTCGGCCACTTCAGTGTAATAGGAACGAGACTTCTGCCGACCGTCACACCCGGCCATGACCACAAAGCGCTTGATCGCGCCGGACTTGACAGCCTCAACCACCTTGTCGGCCAAGGCTAGTACCTGATGATGGGCGAAACCGCCGACGATGCTACCAGTCTCGATCTCAACGGGCGGAGGACATTTCTTGGCCTGTGCGATCAGCGCCGAGAAATCCTTGGCTCCTCCCGCAGGCCGGTCAGCGATGTGCTTGGCCCCTTCATACCCAACCACGCCAGTGGTGTAGAGACGGTCCAGATAGGTGTTCTCTTTTTTGAGCGGCACCAGACAGTTTGTGGTCAGCAGGATGGGGCCGTTGAAGGACTCGAATTCGGGATTCTGCTGCCACCAGGAACCGCCGTAGTTCCCCACGAAATGCGGGTACTTCTTGAACGCCGGATAATAGTTGGCGGGAAGCATTTCGCCGTGGGTGTAAACGTCCACGCCTGTGCCCTCGGTCTGCTTCAGCAACTCGGCCATATCCTTCAGGTCATGGCCGCTGATGAGGATGCCGGGGTTCTTGCCCACGCCGATGTTGACCTGGGTGATTTCCGGGTTGCCGTAGGTAGTGGTGTTGGCCTCGTCCAGCAGGGCCATGGTGGTTACGGCCATGCCGCCGGCCTTCATGACCAGCGCGACCATTTCATCCACGGACAAATCCTTGGTCGTTGAAGCCAGGGCCTCAAGCATGAATTCGTCGATTTCGGTCTTGCGAAAGCCCAGTACAGCAGCGTGCTCGGCATAGGCCGCGACACCTTTCAGACCGATTATGAGCAGTTCGCGCAAAGAACGCACATCTTCGTTCTCAGTTGCCAGAATGCCTACGCTCTTGGCCTTTTCAGCAAAAGCGGTAGAGTCCCCAGTCCAAGTCGCGGCTTCGGGCAACGGCTCGCTGAAATCTTTGCCATTTTTTGCCTTGTAAACAGCCAGAAAAGCATTTCTCAACTTGTCACGCCGAGCCAAGCCTTCCGATATCATAGCCTCAAATCGGGCATCATCCCAGTTAGCATTGGTGATGGTCGCAAATAATCCCTGGAGCACGAAGTCGTCATTAGAGCGGTCCGGCTGTCCCAACTCCTTTAATTTTTCGCCATAAATGGCGATGCCACGCAGCACAAAAATGAGCAGATCCTGCAAATTGGCGGTTTCTTCCGGCTTGCCGCACATACCTTTGACCGTGCATCCCGTATTCTTCGCTGTTTCCTGACACTGGAAGCAAAACATAGTGACCTCCTTTATAATTACTGTTGCCGATCGCGTGACAATGCACGCACCTCAAATCGATACTAGAAAAAAAACTACCTCTGAAAGCCGCTTTCCTTGTGCTTGGCGGCAATGGCATCCGCCAGACGATCCAGGGCACCGTACGTGTCGTCTGTGGGCAACCCCTTACACAGCACAGGATCCAGCACCTCGACCTTCAGATTGGGAATCATGCCGGCCAGAGTTTCCACTGTCTTGCCGCCCCAGCCGTATGAACCGACTATGGACAGATATTTGGCCTTGGGCCGCAGGGCGTTGGCCAAAAATGCCGCGTAGGCGGCCATGGGATGCGGACCGGCAAGCACTGTGGGGGTGCCGAGCACGATGGTGCCCGCATCCACGAGGGACATAGCCAGCTTGCCGATGTCGGTCACGGCAAGGTTAAAGAGTTCCACCCTCACATCGCGTTCGGACAAAGCTGCCGCCAAGTGGTCGACCATGAGCCTAGTGCTGCCGTGCATGGACACGAAGGGAAAGGCCACCAGGTTGTGCGCCACGCCTGAAACCCAGTCCCTGTAGGCGTCAATGATCCAGCCGGGGCTGTCGTAAATCTGGCCGTGGCTGGGGGCGATCATGCGTATGTCATAGGGGCCGAGTTTTTCCAGGTTCTTGGCGATTATGGTCCTAAACGGCATCATGATCTCGCCGAAATAGCGTTTTGCCGCTTCATGTACCCGGCCTTGATCGCGCACAAAGAGATCGCTCGTTGCGATGTGCGAGCCAAAAAAGTCGCAACTGAACAGAATCTTGTCTTCGGCCAAGTAGGTGGACATGGTTTCCGGCCAGTGCACCCAAGGCGTGAGAATGAATGTGAGCGTCTTGTCGCCAAGGGAAAGGGTTTCGCCATCCCCGACAACGATGAATTTGTCGTCGGGGATGAGCAAAAGATCCATGAGCATAGACTTGGCCTTGGCGTTGGTGACGACCTTGGCCTCAGGGTACAGGTCCAGCACCAGGGCAATGGTCCCGGAATGATCCTGCTCCGCATGCTGGGATATTACGTAATCAAGCTTTTCCACCCCATCCAGATGCCCAAGTAACGTATCGACCATATCCGGGTCCACGGCGTCGATGAGAGCGGTCTTCTCGCTGCCTTCCACGAGATAGGCGTTGTAGGTTGTCCCATCGGGGAGCGGAACCAAGGAGTCGAACAGACGCCTGTCCCAATCCACTGCACCAACCCAATACACTGATTCTACAATTTTTCTCATTTTTTTCTCCCATACTGAATTTTAGTATCAAAAATTACAGACTTGTTTCTTCCAGTTCTTTTAGCTTCATACAAAGCTTTGTCAGCTTGATTATAACAATCAGAATGACTCATTCCATCTGTATACACAGAAGCGCCTATGCTAATCGTTATCTTGGACTTGTCTTTGGAAAATTCTTTTTCCACTACACTCCGAATTTTTTCAGCCAAAAGTAACGCGCTTTCGTGATCTGTCTCGGGTGACAAAACAGCAAATTCTTCCCCCCGATCCGGTAGAAAAAGTCTGTCTTTCTGATACATTGCCTGACCGTCCCTGCCATTTTTTTAAGAACCCTGTCTCCTTCTGTATGCCCTAAAGAATCGTTAACTTTTTTAAAATGATCTATGTCCATTATGAGCAATGAAAACTCCCTCTTGTTTCTCTCATATCTGTCTATTTCTTCTTTGATATCCAGGTCAAATTGACTCCTGTTATAAACAGACGTCAAACTGTCATGGCAGGAGCTATGCTCGACTTTTTGTACAAAAATCTTCGATATCAAATAGAAAATGAATGACGAGCCAAAAAGGAAGAAAACATAATAGTATAGTTTTTTGATATTTGAAGTTTTACGATCTGATCCAATAACTTTCCTCAACATGAGAGAATTAGAACCACTCCAAATAGATTCACTCATTAATGACAGTTCTTGTAAAAATTGCTGCTGTCCAGCCCTGTTTTTATACAAAACATCCTTAAATGCATTCCATTCACCATAAAGACTCTTAAAAGGCTGATATATCTCTGGGTCAAACCTAAATTCAGCCGCCTTGCCATCAGCAACGTAAATAGCAAATATTTTATCCACCTCGCTAATAGAGAAATCAGCACTATCAATATTTTTAAGCAATTCAAATTTCAGAATTCTTTGTGTCGACCCACGAATAAAACCTATGTTGCTAATAAGCTTGGCATCGCGCTCCAACGAAGAATGAATCGAATATATACTCCACACAATAAAAATATTAATAATAAAAAGAATTAACGAAAAAAAAGATATCAGCTTTGATGCGAAAAGTTTTTTCATCAATCCCTCACGTTTTTAGGGTCTTCGACGTTAGCTGTGGAATTCACGCCTCCAAGAGTTGGGTGATGGGCGCTCCGATCAGGTAGATCATGGTGATGAAGGTTGTTACGTTCCGATACCCTCTGGCCCGCGAGCGAGCAGCCTGAAAGAGGCCATTGAGCCCTTCCAAGCGAGCATTGGAAAGCAAGGAGTCCCATCTTCTCAATATTCGAGGCAAATGATCCTCGAACGTGTTCAGCGCCTTGCGTACCGGTGCGAGCAGAACCGAATCCCCGGCAAGTTCCCGAGCGAATTCGAAAAACCGCGTTGCTCGCCATCGCGCACCCTGCCTGGTGTCAGCTTTGCGCACCCACCGCAGCAGTTCCTTCACCCGAAACGCGGTGGCTGTCGCCAATCCACGTTCCTCCAACTCCTTGAGCGCCGCGACCTGCTCCTCGATACGCCAAGTTTCCAGGCCCTTGAGAACCGCCCACCGGGCAGCCTTGGGAAGTATGACCTCTCTGGCTTCCAGACGCCTGACCTCGTCGAGGGCTTTGGTGAAAATCTGAACCACATGGAACCAGTCCACGGTTACAGCGGCATTTCTGAAGGTCGCCTCGGCCGCCGACAGAAAAGCTGGTGACATGTCGCAGACCACCTCGACCACGTTCTCCGGATTGCCCTGACGCCCTTTGAGGTACGCGGCAAAGGTCTTGAGGCATTCCTTGCCTTTGCCTGGAGTCGCGAAGACCACCGGGCGGCTTTCCCGGTCCATGTCCACGAAGATGGTGACGTAATGATGGCCACGCTTGGTTGCCGTTTCGTCAAGGCCGATTCCGCACAGTCGGCTGAGATCAAGCTTGCCCATGCCCTTCAAGACGTAGTGCGTCACGACCCGCCATATCCGCTTGTCGGTGACGCCGACGTAACGCGCCACGGCGTTGACCGGCATCTCTCGGGCAAGAAGCATGACCGCTTGCTCGAAAAGCAGGGTGAACCCGCTGCCAGGCCGTGCCCATGGGACATTGACGCGCTTGAGGCCATGTTCCGGGCATCTCACTCGGGGGACACGGGCCTTGATCAGGCAGTGATGCTGGAAGAAGTTGAGATGCCGCCAGCTGAACTCAGCGAAATCATGGGCCTTACACAACGCACCGCACGCCGGGCAAGGGTAGCGCTCACCTCTCGCGGCCTCGACCTCAAGGCGAAGTTCGCTTGGCTGCTTTGAAAGGTCCAGAGACTGGTCCACGACTCGCCAGGGAGCTGTGAGGCCAAGGCCCAACGTCAGTAAATCGTTAGCTTCCACGGCTCCTTCCCTCCTGGGCAAAAGGAAAGGCTACGATGCGTCAGGAAGGAGAGTCAAGAAAGCTGATTTCCACGTCTCGCGGCGAGGAACCAGTTTTCTTTTCAATTGAACGGAACAGGTTGGAAAGCGTTGATTTGCCGGTGCCATTCCAGCCATAGAACAGATTCTTCTCCTTGAAATCCAGCAGGTCCAGGGGCCAGACGAACCCACGGAAGATCCGATGGCTTTTGATTTTGCTTATCCGTTCAATGGTCATTGTCAGATTCTCCGGTTTTGATGAACGTCACCTCGAACGCCTTGCATGGTCGGCATTGCTGCAAGCGATTGGCGAAGGTAAAGGCATCGTTCATCTCATAGTGCTGAAAGATGTCTAGGCCACGATCCAGGGAGATTTTCCAGCCGTGGTCGGTGACGATATGGCGGGCATGGATCGTCCCGGTGCCGTCGAACTCCCAGGTGAAGTTCACTCCTACGCTGCAGGCGGCTTCCTTCATCTTCTCGAAGTTGTCCTTCTGCTGTTCGCCTTTGAACTCGTCTTCCGTGGTCACCAGATGCACGGACACTTCCTCATCCGGGGCCTTGTGTTTGACCACGGTCTCCAAAAATTCCATGAAGTTGCGCACCTGGTAGAACAGGCGGATGTATGGATCGGTGACGGTGATCGTGGTCGCGCCCTTGAGATAAGGGCCGAGCAGCGTATCGAAGGAGAGGCCCTTCTGGTTCTCCTGGAATGTGAGGTGCTTTTCCTTGAGGACGGGCTCGGCCGGAGCTAGGGGTTCGGATGGACCTTGGGGCGAGTCCGGTTGCGCAGCTTCCAAGATTTCCCCGTCTTCGCCCTCGGCGATGGTCTTGTGGTAGTAGCCGGGGTATTCCTCTTCTTCGAGCGTGGTGACAGGCTTGGCCCGACCATCAGTGTCTTGATAGGTAAAGCGGACGTTGCCGTAGGTGGAGTCGATGCGCATCAATTGGTCTTTGACGCGCTTGCGGCCTTCAATCGCGAACCTTAGCAGTTCCTCGACCTCTTCCTTTGTTGCTCCACCATGCGGAAAGAGGATCTTCATCAGACCGGAGAACGTCTTGTTGATGCCATCGCGGTCCCGCGTCGAAATATCGGAGGAGAGGGAGAAGTGGTCCTTGTAGCGGTCCGAGTAATCGTGATTGCGCAGTGAGCGAAGGATCTCGGCCAGGTAGTCCACCACGAAACCATAACCGTTGGAGAACATCTCGCCCCGGATGATGTCCACCTCCCAGCCGGGGATGTAGAAATGGATGCGGTCCAAAAACGCGGAGTCGTAGAATTTGTCGGGCAACTCGCAGAACAGGTCAGAGTGCTTGAGCATGTAGGGCACGGTGTGCTGGGTGTTGCCCACGAAAACCATGGACGCCTCCGCGCCCAGCGTCTCGACGCCCCGCGAGAAGGACTTGTTGGCCATGTAGTTCTTCATGATGTCGACGAGGGCCTTGTCCACGCGCTTTTGCTTTCCGGCAAACTCGTCGAAGGCAACGCAATCCCAGTAGCCGACCAGGCCGATCTTTCCGGAAGAGTTGTTTACGAACAGCTTGGGAACCGTAACCTCGCCGCCGGAGATCAGGATGCCGTGAGGCGAGAACTCCGAGTAGATGTGCGATTTGCCGGTCCCCTTGGGGCCAAGCTCGATCAGGTTGTAGTTGCGCTCGCAAAACGGGATCAGACGGACCAGTTGGGTCAGCTTGCTGCGCTTGCCGAACATCTCCGGGTTGAAGCCGATGCTTTGCACCAGCAGGTCGATCCACTCGTCGGTGGTGAATTGTTTGCGGGCCTCAACATAGCCGTCGAAATCGAAATGGGAGAGCTGGATCGGCTTGAGGGTCGACAATATCCAGGGGCTGGCGCTTTTGTCTTCGGTAAACTCATATTCCAGATCAGCGATGCACCACACGCCGCCGACCAGAAGCTTGGGGTGCTTTTTTACCGTTCCGGAATCAACAAGAACCTCTTTTAGCCCTAAGTTGGAGAACTGCGCCTGATAAACATCCTTCTTGTCGTTCAGATCTACACTGATCTTGTCGATGACCTTGTAGCGCCCCTTTTCCTTGATGTTCGAGCGGACCAATCCGGCTTCGTTCCGGTGAACATAATGCTTGGCAAGGATCTCCTTGACCGTCTCGATGCCGGTCTGGATGGTCGGCTCATCGCTGGTGGCGCAATACTGTCCTAGCAGGTATTCCAGCACGTAGGAGGGAACGATGGCGTTGCCCTTGACCGTCTTGACGAGATCCTTGCGGACAACGAGTCCCGGGAAGTGTGTGTTGATTTTCTGGTCAAGTTCGTTCATCGGTCACCCGTCCTTTAAAAGTCGAAGTCACTAGTAAATGAGCGCCGTACCAAGTACCGGATCGACTTGTATTCCTTGTAATGTGAAGTCCCGGCGTGCTTTTCCTCCAGCCGTAGAATGACTTCCTGGCCGTTGGCCTCGTCGGCCTTGCGGGTGAGCACGAAGCGCACCTGCAGCTCCCGCTCCCGGGGATTGTCCGAGCTCAGATCAAAGGTCAGGTCGTGGCTGTCGGAGATCAGGTCGCCTGCCTCGGTGTAGATGCCAGCCCGCAGCACACGCGGCTGGATCTTGTCCGTCACCGGTCCGGCCTGGTACATGGTCACCACCAATTGCCCGGAGGTGATCACCGAGCTGGCTCCGCGCAGGATGTCCACCTCGACGGCGGTGACATCGCTCTGGCGCTTCTTGTTGATCTTGAGCACCGGGATCACCACCTCCTGCAACGATGCGCCGCCATGCACAAAGCGGCTGCCGGAGCCCTTCAGACGCAGGCGGTTGATCGACTTGGGAATCTGCACCTCCACCTCACCTGCAAGGCCAAGCGGCTCGGGGGTGAACTTGTGCAGGCTGGATGCCTCGGCAAGCCCCTTGCCGAGCACGAAGCGGCGGTCCCGGAACAGAATCTGTTCACCCTCGGCATCGACCCCGGAAAAGTCGCTCTCGTCGATGGCGCGGTTCTGGTAGATGAAGCCATGGTCCGAGGTCACCAGCAAGTTGTTGGCGTTGGCCCCGGTCAGCTTCTTGATCAGGCGAATCAGCTCCTGCAGGGTTTCTTCCACCGCCTCGAAAACCCGCTCCTCGGATTCACGCTTGTCGCCGGTGGCATCGATGCGGTTGTGGTAGACGTAGATCACGTCGTGATCGCGCACCAGCGCCCGGCAGTCGTCACCCTTCATGGCCATCAGTTCATCGGCCTTGCAGGCCGTAGCTCGATGACTGATCGCCTGGCCAAGGATCTTGATGCGATTGGCCGTACCCTGCGAACTTTGCCCATCCACCAGCACGGTACCGGTTTCATTGTCGGCAATCGCCAACGCCTTGTTGGGCAACAGCGCCGCCATACCGAGCTGGGTGTAGCTGGGCAGCATTGAAAGGGCCGGTTCCAGTTCTGCGCTGTAACGATCCTCCTGACGGATCAGGCTCAGCAGCTCATCACCGATCTCGTAGCGCATGGCATCGGAGATGATCACGCAGACCTTGTTATCCTTGCGCAGGAACGGCCGGACCCAGTGCTCGAAAAACTCCTTCTGCTTGCGCACCGGGAAGGCTTCCCACTTCGTTGCCGCGTCCACGAAGGTCTGGAAACGGTCGCCCAGCTTCAGCAGGTAGTTGTTGGAGTAGAGGTTTTCGACCTGGTCGGTCAGGCTGCCCATCAGCGACGCCTGCCCCGACATGCGCACGTGGTAAGTGAACTTGCGGTAGAGCTGATCCAGCTGATACCAGAAGCGGCTGTAGCGCTGCACGCCCTCGGCCAGGCTGTCCATGGCGAGCTTGGCCTCGCCCAGGGCATTGGTAAACTGGGCGGCGTAATCGACCGCCTCGTACAGATGCCGGTATTCGCGATACCAGTGCCCTTGCCGCCGCTGGCGAACCCAGATCGCCACGTCACCGCTGGAGGCCGTGCGGGCTGCCACCGCCCGCACCAGGTCGCTGATGATCTTCTGGTCGATCAGGCGGAAGTAATCCAGCTCGATCAACTCGCGGAAATCCCGCTTGGTCAGATCCTGCTCAATGCCAAGGACCTCGGCGCATTCCCCCGAGAGGGTCTCGAAGCCGCCCTCGAACTGACGGCTATCCTTCCAGCGCTTGAGAAACACCAGGGCGTCGCCGGTCAGTTTCACCTGGCCGTCGGTGCCCATGGCGTAGCAGGACTTGAACAGCTCGATGGCGAAGTCGCGGATGCCCGGTTCCTCAGACTTGTAGCCATAGCAGCGGGTCATCTGTTCCCAGAGGAAACCGTCCAGGCTGCACCGGCCAACCAGCTTGATCTTCTCGTCGCGACCGTCGGCCAGCTCCTGCAGCAGGTTTTCCACCACCGCATCCATGCGCGGCTCGCTGCCGGTGCATACCGCCAGCATCTTCAGGCGAATCTGCCCGGCGGTGTCGTCGGCTTTCAGCAGCTTCTTGAGGGCGTCCTTGCGTTTGATCGCTTGAAAGAACTCCGCATGGGCCTGCACCACATCCGTGAACTCCAGGCCGAGCTCCAGTTCGGACAGCCAGATGGCCACCTGATCGGTGCGGAACTCGCCGTGGGCCAGTTGCACATCCAGCAGCCAGTTATCCAGATCGGCGGGCTGAGGGCCTTCTCGGTAGAGCAGGAATTTCTGTTCCGGTTGCTCGCGCAGCAGCTTGTACTTGATGCCGTACTCGTTGTTGGTCAGTTCCAGCTTTTCGACACCGGGTAGATGAAGTGCCTCGAAATCGTCGCGCAACTCCAGCTTGGCGTCGTACCAGAAGACGATCCGGTGCCGGTCGAAGAGTTTGGTCAGGGCCTGGGCAATGCGGTCGTTCATGAAAGATTCCTTGAACCGCGAAAGGCGCTAAAATCGCGAAAATTAGAGTTAGCAATGCGAACGATTTCAACTTTTGGATATGCGCCGAAGTTGACCAGCAGGCCGAGTTCAAGACCCGTCGCCTTGAGGTAGTTCAAAAGCTGGGCTTTATGCTCTGAAGCAATCTCTTTAACCGATTTCAACTCAACAATAATATTGCCGTAGCAGATAAAGTCGGGCTTGTAGGTTTGAGATAGGGGCTGGCTTTTGTATGACAGAAGAAGCTCCTTCTGGGCCTCAAACGGCAACTCCCGTGATCTGAACTCCTTTTCCAGACACTCCTGATAGACAGCTTCAAGGAACCCGCAGCCCATTTCTCGATATACCTCAAAGATCGCTCCCTGAATGGCATAGCATTCATCTTTGAAGAGAAGTTCTTCTTTAGCGCCTTTCGCGCTTTTTGCGGTTAAATCTTCGTGGTTCATCAGTCTTCCTTGGCATCGAGTCCGGGTATTTTCTTTAATGCAGATCCGAGTTTGGGGTAGTTGACCTTCACGCCGTCGTCGAGGTCGATCTCCACCTGCTCGGTGGCCAGCGGGTAAAGCACCTCGCGCTCGTACTCCTCCATCTCGGCGATCATCTTGGTGATCTTCTCGATCTCCTTCAGGGCCTTGGTCTTCTCGCCCTGGCTGCTGCTGGCACTGATGCTGACCGCCTCCAGATGGTTCTTGTGCGAGGTGAGCTTGGTGCGGAACTCGCGCAGGTAGTCGTTGAGCACCACGCTGGCTGTATCCGGGCGGTAGCGGTGCATGTAGATCAGCGCGTTGAAGCTGCCCTTGGGGCTGGAGAACAGCCAGTAGATGGGGCGCTTTTTGTAGCGTTTCACATGATCGGTGTAAAACTCGCCAAGGAAGTAGTCGCGGATGCTGTAATTGCGCTTGCCCTTGATGTTCAGTGCCTGCTCGACGAACCGGAGGTTGGCCTCGTAGTGCTCCTCGCCAAAGGCCACACGCAGGAACTTGCGGAAGCGCTCGGCGATGTCGTCGGTGAACCAGTCGCCGTCCAGCATGGGGATGACGTTGTCGTCATCGGCTGGGAAGCTGGGCTCCGGAACCCGCTTTAGGTAGTCCTCGATGGTCTCGCCCTGGTTGGCCAGGATCAGACCCGGCTTATCCAGCGCATAACGTCCAAACATGCAGCCCACGGCATAGGAAACCAGCTCCCGCATGGTGTCGGCCAGCAACAGAGCCTCCAGTTCATCCTCGCTCTTGTCATTGCCGTAGCGGTAGTGCGGGTTGCAGGTCAGGGTTATCTCGTTGAGCGGTACTTCGGGCTTTAGTTCATCCTGCAGGCCGTAGGCGTCGATGAAGGTGCGGTTGTTCTCTTCCTCCAACCGCTGCATCTCAAGTGTCATCTCTCGCCAGTGGGCGCGGAGCTTTTGGTAGGTAGTCTTTAGAGTTGGCTGGCGGTAGTCGGGATTTAGCACTGGAAGGCTGGTGAAGTCCCAAGAAGTTTCATAGGAATCCCAGTCATTTTTTGATAACGAAACTAACGTTGATGCGTTATTTGAAGCGCTTGGGTCTACTTCGAGAACAGGAATCTTCGCAACATCGCCCACCTGAAAATGGAATGATGCATTGATAAGCGATAGAAGATAGTCAAAAAGCCGTGTATTGCTGTAGGCAAGCAATACCATTTGCTTGTTTCTCGGTGGATAGAAACAGTGACCAGAAATATCGTGAAATGTGTCGTCAGGCGCATATCTGGCGTTAAATGGTCCAGACGTAAGATCCGTCCATGTGCATTTTGCCTCTTTAAGCTTTGTCTCTGGCAGAACTGTAGCGTTTGGCTGCTGCTTTATAAACTGAGGGTTCTTGTTATACCTCAAGAGGTAGTCAAGATTGCCATACCACCTCCTAAAGGCTCCCCCTTTAAGATATTTGATCCATTTTGGAGGCATCTCTTCATCTTTGAATTCATGAAATGAGACCTCGGGCCAGAGTCGCAAATACTTGTCGTTGTTTGACGTTTGCATACCGACTTTTGGAAAACCAACGTCGCCAAATGGAGTTCCTTGCGCAAAAGCGTTCCTAACTTTTTCACTGATCCAATATGCAATTGGGCGGCCAGGTATTGTGTCAAAATCGTCCGACGAAGCTAAGTAAGGTCGGCCCTTTAATTCTTTTAGCTGATTTGACTTTTCTTGCTCATCCTCTCCATCAACGAGCCGAAGATATGTTCCTTTATATTCTCTATCAGCAATATTCTTACAGATGAAAGCCGTTGTAGAAACCACTTCGCCACCGATTGAATCAAAGGCACGAGCGCCAAGATGCGCCATGCTCACTATGGAGCTGTTGGATAAAATATTCGACCTTAAATTCTCGAATGTAGAAAGAAACATCCACGACTGCATTGTGATCATAGCGACGTATGCGGAATCTTTAGCTAAGTCCACATTGCGTTCGATAAACATTGCAAACAGGTCAGTCTTGCTTCTTTGGTAGCTGTCTTTTGCTAATACCTGCAAACGACCATTCATGCTGCGCTTGCCCATATACGGCGGATTGGCAATCACCACATGGTATTTCGGGCTCAGGTAATCGGCCTGTCGCAGGGCTTGCAGCACCTTCTGATGGGTCATGCTGATAAACAGCTGCCCGGAGACGTTCTTTGACTCCAGAATTCTGAGCATGCCGTCCACGTCGGTGACATCCGGGCGGATCAGGGAGCCGAAGTTGTCGGCCTCTTCGAACTGGCGCAGGGTGGTCTGGAGCGGCGCGGTGAACAGGTCGCGACCGACAAAATCCATGTAGTCCTTCAACTCATTGCCGTCGAAGTGGACGTTCTCCAGCACGCAGATGTTCGGCTTGACACCCTTGTTGAAGAATCGGCGCTGCTTTGAGCGGGCCTTCATGGTCAGGGCAAAGGCAGCCAGTTCCCCGGCGCGTTCGTCGATCTCGATGCCGTAGAGGTTATTCGTGAGGATCTTCTCCGGAATCTCGGCGGGCTCGTAGCCTTCCTCCTCGTAGATGGCGTAGAGGAGGTCGAAGGCATAGGTGAGCATGTGGCCGGAGCCGCAGGCCGGGTCGCAGATCTTGATCTCCTCCGGCTTGGCGATGCGCAGGAAGTCGGTTTCCGCCTGTTCGGGCTTGATGTAGTAGTCCATCTGCTCAACCAGCTTCGAGCCGGGACGATTGAGCAGCCACAGACGGCCGAGGGAGTTTTCCACCAGGTAGCGGACGATCCAGTGTGGGGTGAAGAGCTGGGTGGCGGCCGGGATGTTCTCGGGCGTGATCTTCTTGTTCTTCTTCAGGCCGTCGAACACCTCGTCCTTCTTCTCGGAGATGTAGAACTGGTAGAGCCAGCCGATCACCTCGACATCCTCGCAGGCATCCGGCGTCATCGCCTCGCGGGTGTAGGCGAGTATGGAGTTGCCCGAGAGTAGGTCGTCGGGCATCAGCAGTTCGGTGTAGTCATCGATGCGCTGGAACAGGAACGGCATGGCCTTGTTCCAGAAGTTGCAGGCGGCCACGACCAGCAGCCGGTAGGCCTCGCCCTGCGGGTCGCGGCTGGGGGCTTTGCCATCGAGCAGGGCAAATATCTGCTGCCGGACCTTGCCTGACACCATTTCTTCGTCGATGTGGCCCATCTTGGCCTCGGCCAAAATCTCGGGCTGGAACTGTCCCTCGGCGGGCGACACCACGCCGATGCGGGTGTAGCGGTTCACATCCATGAAACGCAGGGCGCAAAAGCGGTTGAACCAAATGTAAGCTACCCGGTCAATAACCTGTTCCTTGCCGCGCCCCTTGATCGCCTCCTCAAGCTTCTTAACGGCATCGGCACATTCACGCCGAGCCGCGCTGTTTTCAGCCAGCACCAGTTTTAGCTTGGCGGAGACCTGTTCCAGCAGGCTGCGGCGGGCGAACTGGGCGAATTTTTTTAGTTTTGCGGTTTCCATCTATTTAGGCTCCTCCGGCTGCAGCAGCGGCCAGGCGGGTGACCGGCCACTTGGGGAAGTTTTCATTCCATTTGTCCAGGTTGACGACATGACAGCTTGTAGCCAGGGCCTGGACCCAGCGGCGTGATGCTCTGCCCACCGGCAGCTCCTGTTTCAGGGATTTCTGCATCCGGCTGTTCAAGGCGTTGTCAAAGGTGATCAGGCAGACGTAGTGAACCGGCTTATCCACCTTCTGCTCGGCATGCCGGTAGAGGTAGGAATCCCGGAACTTGTATTTCAGGTAGTTCTTCAACCACTTGAAGCTGGCTTGCCGCGAGTTTGTCTCGTCTTCGGTGGACGCGCCAAGGACGTCATAAATCGACGGGTCGTCGTAGTCCTTCAGCTCCACGTAAACATAGGCCTCAGCGAACTCGGCGACGATGTCGACGCCTTTCATGGGCGCACCGTGGAATGTGGGTTTGGTGCTGTCCGTCTCGTCGAAGACGAATGCGTCCAGAGCATCCTCAAAACGGAATTCGAAACCGTCAGCCTCAACGATCTTCATTTACCGAGGCCCCCCATGTCGTTTTCGATCTCCTGGTTGATGAGAAAGCCAAAGGCCTCGTCAATCGGGTTCGGCGTGATTTTCAGGTAGTCCTCGGTGGAGGCGACTTTGATCTCGGAGGTGTCCGCATCACGGTACAGGCTGTGGAAACGCACGTGGTCATCCTTGCCCTTGTCCATGAGCAGATCGAACCACTTGAGCAGCACATAATCGTGGGTCGCCAGAATGATCTGCTGGCCGTTGCGTGACAGCTCCAGCAGGATCTGCACGAGCAGCTTCATCAGCTTAGGGTTCAGATTGGATTCAGGCTCGTCCCAGAACAGCGGGCCACTGACACCGGGCTGGATCGCGCCGGTCTCCAGCAGGCGGGAGAGTATCCCCGCCTTGCGGAAGCCTTCGGCCATGGAGTTGGCGGAGTATTCGGCATTCTCGGTTTTGAAGGTGACCTTGCCGCCACCATAGAAAACGAAACGGCCGCCGCAGATGCCTTCGATCTCGGCCATGGCCCATTTGGATTTTTCGTGCAGGGTCTCCGGACGGACTTCCGGGAGATCCAGCAGCAGACAGATATCCTGATAGGTCTGGTCAAAGGAGAGCCCGTATTTCTCGTACAGGCTGTTGAACCCCTTCATGAACGAGAGGACTTCCTTGGTCGGGATGAATACCGCCTCGGCCTGGTACTTCTCGTAGTTGGCGCGATCCTGAACGGCCAGCGCCTTGGAGTTGTTGAAGAAGGTCGCGGCGATCTTCTGCCCCCCAGCGAACTTCGCCGACAGATAGGCCTGGTCGGTCGCGCCCTGGCGATGCATCTTGCCGAGCTTGTCGTCCAGCGGCATGAAGAGGCGCAGCAGCTTGGCGGTCAAAGCGGCTTCGAGCTCATCGTCGCCGGTATCGGGCTTGTTCTTAAACAGGGGCGCACCGGCGCACAGCCCATAGGCCGCCTTGAGCAGATGGGTTTTGCCGGTACCATTCTCGCCAATGATCACGTTGATTTTTGGCGAGAGCTCCAGTGTCAGGCCGGTGAATACCGTGAGGTTTCTCAGTTCAAGACGCTCGATCATATTTGAATCCTTTTTCCTTTGCGGATTTCATCCAGCAGCGCCTCGCGCATGGATTCCAGGTAGCGTTCCACGTCGGTCTCGTCGGCCAGCCAGGCCTTGTCGAAAGAGACCTTCACCGAGCGGCTGGGCACGTACTCGATTCGCGGTTCCGGCTTGACGGGTGGCGTGGGGCTCAATCCTGCATCCGGCGTGGCGGTTTTACCGGGTTCCGGCGCAGGCTCTGGTGCCGGTGCCGGTTGCGCCCAGGAGGTCATCTGCGAAAGCAGCCGCTGGTAGTCGCTTTCCTCAAACCGGCGCAGGGTATCGCGGATGACGGCAATCAGTTTTTGGCGCTCTATACCTGAGTCGAATTCGTTGAACGGACGGGTGATCTGCTCCTGCTGCTCGCCGTTCAGTGCGCCGAACTCAGCCATGCCGCAGAGGCGGGCTTTGAGGGCGGCGACCGCTTCCTTGGCCTTGGCAATCTCGGCTTCGATCTGGGCAGCGACCTTCCCCTGCAAGGTTTCGACTTGCGTCTTCACCTGCTGCATGCAGTTGCCCTTGAAGCATTCCGGATCGGTCAAACAAGCGACCACCTGTGCGGCTTCGTCGCCTTCGAGGTAGGCGAAGTTGGGCTCCTGGGTTTGAACGAACTTGCGGGCGTTATCGAAAATGTCTTTCTGCGGGCCGTTCATGAACTTGCGGACAGGATCGATGACGCTTTCCTTCATAGTCAGCAGCGCGTCTTCCTGGCGGGTGAGTTCGGTCAGGTACCAGGTGTAGGGCTTACCGCTCAGCGCCTTGAGCTTCTCAATCACCGGAGTCAGCGTATTCAGGAATGGATACTGGGATGCTTGGGCAGCAAGCGGGCTGAGCTGATGCATGAGATCCTGGAGCGCGGTGCCGGTCTCCTTGCCGAGCGCCTTCGCTTCACTGGCGCGGGGCGGGGCATCGAAGAAGTCCTCAAAGAATTCCTTGAGGGCGCGGACCTGCGATGCGGTAAATTCGACCTGGGGCTCCAGCACCACATTGCCGTGGCCATGGGTGTTGCGCAGCACCCGTTCCAACTCGTCCTCTTCCAGCAGATTGCCGTCGGCGCGAACCTCGACCTTGCCGCGAGCGCACAGGTTGGCCAGAGTGCAAAGCACGGCGGCGTAGTACCAGCCGTAGGGTTTGCGCTCGAATTTCTCCAGCAGGTTTTTCAGCGTGCTACGCACGCCCCCCCGGTTATTACTCTGAATGAACGCCAACAGCTCTTGCTCGGACTCGGCCAGGTGGGTGACGTCGTTACCGAATAGCCCATGCTGCGAGTGCTTGAGGCATTTGGCGATGTCGTTCTCGGTATAGGTGATGCCACGCAACATGCGAAGGTTCGGATAGGCGCGGGAGATGAGCTCATGAAATCCGCGCAACACCCGAGTCTGCGCATCCTCGGAACCGATTTCGATGTCGGCACCTGCCACGAACAACTTGGCCTTGCCCATCAGGCTGTGAACGCGCTGCAGCAACTCGGCATAGCGTTGCCGGTTCTGGAAGCCCTTGTCGGTCAGGATGCGTTTCACCGCCTCCTGCTGGGTGATCGAGATATTCTGACGGATGTATTTCTCCGTCCGCTTGTACATGAGGATGTCGCGGACGAGGCGTTCGTCCGCAGGCAGCAGGACCAGCAGTTCGTCTCGGCCCGTGTTCTGCAACTGCAGGATGGACTCGCTTTCGGCATTTTCATGGAACGGGCTGATGACATGGATGGCCAGCTCGTACTCGCGCCCGTGCAGTCGATCATCAAGTTTTCTGGAGAACGGGTAGTCCTGACCATTTTCGTCGTAGCGGATCTTCCGATGCTTGATGACGTGGTCGAAAACGATCTTCTCAAGCTCGGCGGCAACGTCTGACGACTCCACCTCGGTGTTCTTGATTTCCTGTTCGACGTCTTTTTCCTCGTCGGTCAGGTACTCGTAGAGATCGCCATTGCGCTGCACGTAGGTCTGCTGTTCCAAGAGGCTGAGAGCTTCCTCGACTCGCTTCCTCAGCGCGGGCAGATCCTGATTGAAACCGTCGAGCATCAGGACGCAAAGGTTGCGAACGGTTGGCTTGAACTCCTTGACGTACTTGACCAGGAAAAGTGTTTTCAACAGCCGAATCGCAAAGGGACCATCCAGATGGTTTTCTGCCTGGATGATGGCCCGCTGGATATTGGATTTCAGCGCGCTGCGGATGCCTTCGAACATCAGGTCGAAGGTCGCCAACTGACCGATTTCATGCCCCCCGATCTGAATCGCAACCTGCTGGAACACCCCAAGCATGGAACGTTCGCCCACCGAGCTGTGCTTGCCCTCAAAGGCGTTGTGCTGTGACAGATTCTGAATAGCCGACTGGAACAGCGCGAACTGGTACGGAATGAACGGATAGCTGTGAATGAAGTGGTCCCGATCCTGATAGTTCCGGTAGGTTTGCGAGCCGTCGGCAAAGTCGAACAGAGTCTTAAAATTGTTGGACTGCGCGTAATAAATATCCGAAAGCAGACGAACGCCTTCTTCGGTTTTCATCAGCAGACGCTTCTGGATGACCTCCGCCACGTCGGCGCTGGTCAGCTTCATGCGGTTGGCGAACCGCGCTTGGATCTTCGAGAAGTCGTTGCCTTGCTGTTTGCCCATCTCGCCGACAACCGTTCCCATGTCCTCCTGGGCGGTCACGATGACCCATGCGCGGCCTCGGCATTTGGTGGCCATGCTCTCGGCGATGGTCTGGAGGTTGGTCATCAGCTTGATGTTTTCAGCGATGTACTGACCGACCTCATCAACAAAGAAGTTCAGACGGAAATCAGGTGATTGCCGCTCGATATACGCATGTACCTGCTCGGCAAAATCTTCGATGGAGACACGGTACTGGCTGCGATATTTATCGAGTATCCCCATGGCCGATGCTTCGTCACCACCGGTTGCATGGGCATAGGCTTTAGCAATGCTTTTCCCTTCCAGCAGAGCTTGCTCGCGGCCCTTTTGCCATGTTCTCCCCGCAGTGGATTCATAGGCCGACTTGAACTTGTCATAGAGGCCACGGCTGTCGAGATCGCGCTCGAATTGGGCGATGTGCCCCTGCTTGCCGTAGTAACCGCACATCTCGTCAAAGACCTTGACGAAGACAGCGAGGAGCGCATCGATCTGGGTCTTGCTGATGACATCCGCTTTCTGGTCGATGTTGAACAGAATACTTTTCGACGGGATGGCAACGGCTCGCTTGAGATCACCGCGAAGGATTTCGTTGTCGCCACACTTGGGCAGGAACAGGTCAAGAGCCGAGGCCCCGTCGATCTGCCGGTTTTCGAGCAAGAGCGCCAGCATCTTTAACAGGTGGGATTTACCTGATCCGAAGAAGCCGGAAACCCAAACGCCGTTGGCACCTTCATAGTTGTTGTAGGCATCAAGAAAGGATTCAAGCCGTTTCTCGACTTCGTTGGTCAGTACGTATTCTTCAATTTCGAGGCGAAGGCTGGCTTCATCGTCAGCTTTGATGACCCCTTCAATCGGGCGGTCAACTGGCTTGTTAAAAATGGTCTTAAGAGTCATCACGCTTCCCTCGTTTATACTTCGCAGTGAAAGATGTTGAACGCCCGGTAGTACTTGTCGTCATGCAGCCTTCCGAAGAGATCGAGCGATGCTCCAGACTCCAGGGAGTGGGTGTAGGCTCCTGGGAAAAACATGACGGTCGGCTTTTCTTTCGCCGTGCTCTGCAAATTGTTCAAGACGTTGTGCGAACGGATATAGGGGAACACTTCGCCAACGCCGGACAGAAAAAGAACCTCGAAATCGATGCTTGCCAGTTTGGCCGCAATCGCCGGAACAAGATGCGCTTCGGGGTCCAGCACGCCTTGCAACAGTTCTTTGAGCTGCTCTTTGGAGACTGAATCCTCCATCTCGACAATCTGGTCCCAGATGTCACGCTCTTTGAGTATTTCTATCGAAATGTCATACAGATTGATTTCCAGAATCCGAATACCGGCCTGCTCAAGGCGATTAACCAGCTGACGCTGTAGCCGCTCCATTTCGACGGACTCTTCCGGCTTGTAAGGGCAGATAAAGAACGGGACCTCGTTGCCGAGACCTTGCTTGTTGAGAAAACGCTGGCCTGAGATCACAGCAAAGAGATGCTGAAATCTGTCCTGCATCGGCATTCTGGCTATATCTGCTGTCACTACGCCATCCCCTCCACGTAGGGTTCAAAGATAGGGAAGTATAAGAGCTCACTGCGGCTACCTTGATGAATTGCTTCTAATAGTCGCGGGCTGAGCATAGCTGCTTGTATCAAGTTGTTGGGCGAAAGGAGGTCGGCCTCACGAAGTATCTTGAATAGGACTTGTCGCAGTTTGCATCGCGTTGCGGGTGTGATCTCGTCCAATTCCAAGTGCCATTCGGATTTCCGGTTGAAGAAGGAATCAAAATCTTCGTTGGTCAGATCAGTTTTCAGTGTGATGTAACGCTCTCTAAGCACTTCGACGGCAAAATCAGCAATAAATCTGTACCGACGACAAACTGCGAGCCAAAGGAGATACGCCTGCTCTTGGTGGCTTCCACCAACAAGGAATGCAAGTTCGTCTGGGCTAAACGTCCTCAATCGAGAGAGTACCTCGCTGAAGACTCGTTTGAGCGTATTCAATGTTCTGGTTTGTAGTAAATTTTCTGCGATGACCTTGCCTCGAACAGAATTCCAATCTCCAAGGTCAAGATATAGCGTGGCCAGTTTCACCGATTCATGAAGAAAGAGGCCGCCTGTTGTAAAAGACATAATGTATCTAAATCTAACCATGCCAATAAAGTCCGTTTGATGGTGGTCGGGCCTGATATCGTCGACAATCTTTTTTTCGCATCTAAACGCCTTTTACTCCACACTATCGATATAATTCTTTGGCTTTCCCAAGCTCCTGAACAATCTGCTGTCTCAGGTGTTGAGGGGAGATCAGCTCAGCATGGGTGCCAAAGCTGAGCACCCATGACGTCAACTCGGCTTCACTTCGGGCTGCAAGCTCAAGGATGACACCGCCGTCTTCTTGCGCAGTCAGTGACTGCTCCGTGCTCCATCTTCTCTCCCGTATATATGGTGCTGGAGTAGCCCCCAATTAGGCCGGACCTCTCTGCCAACCGAAGAGGTAGTGCTAGAGGTATGTCCAGACAGAGTGCTAAAGAGATTTCCACGGTCGAGGTCGTGACCATGGTTCAACGTCGTCGTTGGACCATTGCCGAGAAGCTACGGGTAGTTGAAGAGTCGTCTTTACCCGGAATGAGCGTCTCCTTCGTGGCTCGCAAATACGGCATCGCTCCGAATCTTGTCTTTCGATGGAGAAAGCTCATGAGCGATGGCGGAAAAGTGGCTATTCAGGCCGACGACCGAGTGGTGAGCGTGGCAGAGGCGAAGGCTTTGAAGAAGCGCATTCGGGATTTGGAACGGCTTCTCGGCCGAAAGACGATGGAAGTCGAAATCCTGAAGGAAGCTATCGACATTGCACGCGAAAAAAAACTGATCTCGCGTTCGCCGTTGCCATTCGAGGACGGTTCCCTATGAAGCGTGTAGCGGACTCCCTGCAAGTCTCCCGTTCGCGTTTGGCAGAGCGGCTTGACGGTCCACATCGTACCAGAAAGCCTCGTTACGTGAAGGCGCAGGATGAGGAATTGCTTCGTCTCATCCGTGCCATTCTTGATGAGCGGCAAACCTACGGCTATCGGCGGATACAGGCGTGCCTCAATGCCCATTTGAGAGCTACAGGGCAATCTGAAGTCAATCACAAGCGCGTTTACCGCATCATGCGGATGAATGGCCTGTTGCTCACCCGTCATAACGGCAAACGTCCAGACAAGGCGCACGAAGGCAAGATTGTTACTCTGCACCGCAATACACGATGGTGTTCTGATGGGTTTGAGATCCCATGCGATAACCGGGAGGTCGTGCGTGTCGCGTTCGTCCTCGATTCGTGCGACCGGGAAGTCATCAGCTACGTTGCGACGACCAGGGGCATCTCAGGCTCTATGGTCCGCGATCTGATGCTGGAAAGCGTGGAGCGCCGATTCGGCAATGCGCACACGTCCCATACAGTGGAATGGCTTTCAGACAATGGATCTTGTTATACTGCGAAGGAAACAGTGGAGTTTGCCTCGTGGCTAGGCCTGCGAAGCTGCTTTACCCCGGTGCGCAGTCCAGAGAGCAATGGCATGGCAGAGGCATTCGTGAAGACATTCAAGCGTGATTACGTTGACTGCAACATCTGTCCCGACGCACCGAGCGTTCTGAAGCGCCTTTCCGAGTGGTTCGAAGACTACAACGAAAATGCTCCACACAAGGGATTACGGATGCGCTCGCCAAGACAATTCATCCGACTGTCAGCAACCGCAGGGTGTCCGGTTTAGCGGGGGCAACTCCAGGTGCAACAGACCGATCGAAGCGAATGCGGGCCTTAAATGGCTCCTGCGGCATTAGTCCAAACAGCCCCTCTGCCTCGCTCGGAGGCAAAGGGAGATTGAATGTTCTGCGCGTAGGAATGACAGATTTGAATCTATGGAGTGCCAGCAGCATTGGATGTACTGGTTCAGGTGTTCCTTTAGGAGTAACTTTCCATGCAGATACATACAGCGCCTCGCGATACGCGATGATGCGCATGGGGGCGATTTCATGGAGCTTGGGCTGGTCCAGGTTTGCTGCAAGATATTCTATTTCACATACATGTTTTTCACGAATCGACTGCAGTAGCGCGTCAAGAAAACCATGGAACGGTGTATAATCGATCTGGCCACGGACTGAAACCTGGATGTACGAGTCCATAGCTTGGCATCGCTGCTCTGGTTCCGGGAGGAGAACAGTTGTCTGGCGGATAGTTCGCGCCACAGATGCTCGGAGATCATCAGGAAGCAAATGCATAACGAGGTCACGGCAAAGAACAAGCTGGCTAATTTCGGCTGGGGTCAGAGAAACGTGTGGCTGCTTTTTTGGGGCGCAGATGCGATAAAAGCAGGTACGTGAGCGCGTTTCACGTTCAATCTTGGCTTCGTGGCTTAGTTCGATCTCTTCAAGGAGCCTAGAGATCGTTTGTTTGGAGCATTTGAATATCTGGGCAAGGTCCGGAAGGGAATACCATTCCCCAGAGAAAAGTAGGAGGCTGAACAAGCCGAGAAGCTTGCGCGAAGGGGAGGCCTCTTGGTTGATCTTGCGGGGCATACATGATTCTCCTAGGCGAAAAATCTCATGAGATAATGCCAGATTATGGAATCAATGAGAAGTAATTTTGCGTTTACTGTCTTGGGCGTATCTACCGGATGTGCAACGGGGTGAGGCGGTCAGAGGGAAGTAATGAAAAAGGATTTGTAATTCACGATAGGGTCGATCTGCGTTGAGTAGCCCCTATTTGGCCAGTAGCACATTTTTGGGCACAGCTAACCGCATACTGTGCAGCGACGGCCGCAGGACTTTCAATCCTCTTTGTCATTCCTGTCGCTGCAGCAAGACGGCACGAAGAGTATTGAGCAATGACCACAAGGGACACAGCGCTATAATCAACTGCGAGTCTGTATCCAGCAATAACTATTCGTAATTCATTATTTTTTAGATATATATTACACTTTTGAATCCCCAGCCTTTTACTTAAAAACAGCCCTAATACCCTGTGTATCAGGGCTTTTCTCTTTCCAAGGAGACGCCATGGACAGTCTTCAGTACACCTCCCCAGAGGTCATCGACCTCGCCAAGGCCCTCATTGCCGTTCAGCACACCCTGCAACCGGCCATCAAGGACCGTGAGAATCCGTTCGCCAAATCCCGTTACGCCACACTCAACTCCGTCATGGATTCCTGCCGCGACGCGCTGCTGACCAATGGCATCTGGGTGACCCAGTATCCGGTCCCGGCAGAGGTTGGGCACCTCGGCCTCGTCACCAAACTCACGCACGCGGAATCCGGCCAGTGGCAGTCGTCGCTGCTGGTCATGCCCCTGCCCAGATCCGACCCGCAGGGGTATGGCAGCGCCATGACCTATGCCCGTCGCTACGCGCTTTCGGCCATGCTTGGCATGGTGACGGAGGATGATGACGACGGCGAAGCTGCTTCCAGCGATACGTCTGCCAGACCACGCGCAGCACGTCAGCCCCGGCAAAAGGCGGAAGGGAGCGCCGCAACTGCCCATGTACAGCCAGTTCCCCACACTGAGTCACGCCCCATGCCGCCAGACAAGGCCCTACACCCGGCCTTGGCATCGCTGCCAAAGCTGGATGGGGTAACCTACACGACGGCCACCACGCAGGATGGCCGTCTTTGCGTTATGGCGTCCGGCAACACGTCTGCCAGAAAGCAACTTCTTGGGGCAGCTGGCTTTCGCTGGAACCCGGAGCGAAAGGTCTGGTGGCGTTATGCCGACTGAACACGGTACCAACAGACATGAAGCGGGGAGGGCCATACGGCTCTCCCCGCTTCATTCGTATGGAGCAATGCATGCATACCAAGAGCACGCAACCTCATGATGGGGAACTAACTCCAGCCTCCCCACTCACCCACAACAACCCGCCCTCTGAGGCCCCTCTCGACGTGCTGCATACAGCACTTTACGCGCATAGCCTTCAGGCGACACAAAGCCAGCTGGGCAATCGGAGTGCCTACATCGGCATGTCGGATGTAGGGCATGCGGTCGAGTGTTTGCGATCAGCTGTCGCACGCAAGCTGAGCACTTCCGGCCCCACGACTACGCCTGCGCTCAAACGTCTGCTGACCCTGCAACGTGGCCACTGGCAGGAGCAGGGCATCATGGAGGCACTTTCCGCCACTGGGCATACCTTCATTCCGCAACTGGAGATTGCAGCTGCCTTCCATGGCGTCCCGATCAGAGCGCATCTCGACCTCACGCTTATACGATCGAACCCACACCCCTGCATTCAGGTCTGGGAGCTCAAGAGCAACCAGCGCCTGCCTGAAACCCTCTATACAGCCAACGAGGTACAGCTATACGGCCAGATAGGCTTGTTGCATGCCTGTTGGAATCGACCGTGCTTCAGCGTTCGGGACGCATCCGGCCATCTCGTCCTCAATCGCAAGACCTTTCCGGAAGCTGCATACCAGCTGTTTCAGATTGATCTGCCAGACTCGCCCGAGCAAACTGCCGTCGAAGGCTACGTGCTTTCCGTTGCCATGTCGGATGCCAAGGCCTTCGGGCCTTATCCACCTGATCGGAACATGCTTGGAGTCTGCCTGCGCACAGCCGCTACCCTTTGGCAAACCATGCAGACCGTGGCCACGGGCAGTTTGTCACTTGATGACGTGCCGACATGCCAAGGCTTTCACCCTCTATGCGACTGGTGCGATGCCAACGGCGATTGCCCCAAGTTCAAGCCCGTCTGCCAAGACGGCGAACCTATCACCCTAGACGATGAATACGCCGAGTATCTTGCCCAACTGACACAGCTGAAGGAACGGAAGCGATCTCTGGAAGGGGACATCGCAGAGATGGAGGACACCCTGCGCAGCGCATGGCACTGCCTGACAAGCGCTGCGTCCTCTCAATCACCGGGCTGGATAGTAGCGGGCAACTACCGGTTCAAGACAGCAGCCGTACCGGGCAGAAGTACGCTGGACCAGACGATGCTCAAAGAGGAGGTCACAAAGCTCACACATGACGAGCAGGCGACTGAGGCACTCCTCTCGCATTGCCGCAAGACAGGCGCCCAGCATGAACGGCTGACCATCAGCCCCATCAACACCAAAGGAGCATGACCATGGGATACGTAAGCGATGTGGCGCTGTGCCTCTCAGGAGCAGCGGCCACCAGACTGAATGAAGCTCTCGTAGCGGCCAGACAGACCATGCCAACCACAAGCTATGAGGATATTGAACGCTTTCTGAAGTCGGCTCTGCAAGGCACGGACACGGATAGCGGCTGTGTCCTCTACTTCTGGGAAACCATCAAGTGGTACGATGAGTTCACCGAGGTGGGTTTTCTCAACAGGTTCGTCACCTCTTTAGACGGAGAGGAGTACCTGTTTCTCCGCATCGGAGAAGATCACGACGACAACGTCAGCACGGGCTGGATGTACGACAACCCGTTCGACGTGCGCATCGTGCGGGAAATCCAGTTTGCTTAGGAGGATCGTTGCATACGGTGGTGCAAGACGCGAAGGATGTGAACCTCATCACGCACCACCCGGTAGGCGACGATATACGGAAGAGCAACCATCACAAGTTCCCGCGTACCGGGCACTCGCCCAGCTCGACCTCGTTCAGATGAATGGGAAAGAGTGTTGCACGCCTGCAAGATACGGCTAGCAACCTCATGAGCAGTCGCCGCATCGTCCTTGGCAATGTGCTCCATAATGGCATCCATATCCCTAAGTGCCAGACGGAGCCAGCGCACTCTCCTATTCGACATTTACGCCCCACTTCGCAAAAGAACTGGCGACTTCCTCATCGGAAGCAAAGTCTCCGGCATCAGCCTGGCGCAATCCTTCAGCAATTGCCGCGACCTGCCAGCTCTCCTCTTCAACATACCGCCTGACAGCATCGGCAATAAGCCAAGACCGAGTACGGTCGGTGGCCTTAGCCAACGCCTCCAGTTGAAGCTGAGTTTCAGGATCCAGCCGTGTTGTTACAGCGCTCATAAGCACCTCCGCATGTGTACTCTGTATACATTGCAAACATAGAGGTCAAGTTTCCAACCTATCGCACAAGGAGCCACCATGTCCGAAGTACACACGACCATCATTGACCTCGACGCCGGAGCCGTTTTCAGCGGCACCCCATCAGGGCGTATCATCAAGGGCTTCGACAAGCCCTGTGCCCACACCCCTAACATCGACCCGGACTATGTATTCCATGAGTGCAGCCGGGACATCGTCGTATGGCTCATGGACAGCTCAGACCCGCTGTATGTGTTTGGTCCCACGGGAAGTGGCAAGACCAGCGCCATCAAGCAACTGGCAGCCCGCCTCAACTACCCGGTGTTCGATGTGACCGGGCATGGCAGGCTGGAGTTCCCCGACCTCGTGGGGCACCTGTCGGTCCGGGACGGAAGCATGGAGTTCCAGTACGGCCCTCTGGCTCTGGCTATGCGGCATGGCGGGATTCTGCTCCTCAACGAGATAGACCTGCTGGAACCGGCTACCGCCACGGGTTTCAACGGTATCCTCGACGGAGAACCCCTCTGCATTCCCGAGAATGGTGGAGAGATCATCACCCCCCACCCCATGTTCAGGTTCGCAGCCACTGCCAACACCAATGGCGGCTCCGACGACACGGGACTCTATCAGGGCACCTTACGCCAGAATCTTGCGTTCCTTGATCGATTCTGGCTGTGCGAAATGCCGTACCCAGCCCCGGAAGCCGAGAAGGCGTTGCTGGAACGAAGGGCACCGATGCTGCCGGATGACATCAGGACGAGGATGGTGGACTACGCCAATGAGGTCAGGCGTCTTTTCATGGGGGAAAGCGGAACAACCTATGGTCACAGCATCGAGGTCACCTTCTCGACCAGAACGCTGTTACGCTGGGCTGATCTTACCGTTCGCTTTCAACCTCTCGCTCGCCAAGGCATCCAGCCGCTTACCTATGCCCTTGATCGAGCTTTGGGCTTCAAGGCCAGCAAGGACACCCGGACCACCCTGCACGAGTTGGCGCAGCGTCTCTTTCCGCAGCATGCCGCAACGGGGGAGTAGACGGGAGCGGCCCTACCGCACCACTGGATGCGACCGCTCCCCTTGCGGATTTCTTGGATAACCTGCTGGCAACAGCACGCAAAGACCCAAGCCTTCTTCTTCGACACCCCATCTACGTCCATCTCGACAAGCCGACATCCCATGGGTGGAAGTTCTGGAGCGCTGCCACGACTCAGGACGGCATCACCCTTCGCTGGGCTCGCTATGGTCAAAAGGCACAGGAGCACGTCCTCACAACCGGACGCTGCCGCTGCGCAAGCCCTTTTGAGGAGCTTCGCTATCGGGTTCTGGACAAGCTCCGCAAAGGCTACCAGCCCGACATGAGCAAGTCCAAGCTCCCCTCTGTCTAATTCTATCCGCACAACTCTGAAATCTGGAACGATCGTGTGCCAAAAAGGATCCACGCGAGGAGTTACTCATGACACCACAGACCTTCCCCTTCTCCCACTCCATCGAACTCGTCAGGCCAACACCCCGTGGCAACGACTACCTCTACTGGCGGGCTGAAGCCTGCAAGGACGCTCTCAGAATCTGCACATGGTGCGCTGATGCCTCTGGAGTCCCCGTCGAAGGGCGGGTCATCCAGACCATCGCCTGCGCTCAGTGCCGCTCCGAAGACCCCGTGCTGGAGATGTGGTTCCGGGCGTCCCACAAGATCGACCGCATGGCATTCCACATCACACAAGGCTGTTAGGAGGCAGACATGGACCCTCTGAAGGAGTTACGCATCTACAGCTGTGAGCACGAAATCCACCTAGTCCACCGGGACAGGTTCGACGTGCTCGCCGCCCACTGGAGAGCGCGAGCTGAAACACACCAGTTGGTCATCATGGAATGGAAAGGCTTTCCCGATGACCCCACACCGAGGGGTGAAATACGCACGCAGCACATTGAAGCTCGAGAATGCACCGACTGCGACCCCGTGCAGGAACTCTGGCGACAGGCTGGAGACAGGATACAGCGACACTACCGTTTCAAGGACGGAGAGTAACGAGCCCCTCAAATGAGGGGCTTCTTCATTTGCATGGAGGACATCATGACCACAGACATCACTGTTCTGGAAAGTCTCATGGCCATTCACCTCGACGTGAACATCTGGACGGCCAGAAAGAAACTGAGCCCTGCCGACTTCGGCGGGGCCGAGCTTCCCCCCGAGGATCTGGCATCTCTGGGAAGCAAGAGGGTTTGTGATCCTGAAGACCTGAAGGTCTTTGGCACATTGAAGGCCCGTGCTGTGAGCCTTCTCGACCGTCATGGCATACGTTTTCTGGGCGGATGGGCCATCCCCCACGACCGGGCGGAAGAGATCGGTGCAGAGCTCGCAACGATACGTGACGCGTTCATGGAGGCCAAAGAGACCTTTCTTGCCCGGTATGACGAAGCCGTGCAGGAGTGGATCACCCGCCATACGGGATGGGAGCAGATCATTGCCAGTTCCACCGTTGGCGCGGATTACGTTCGAAGCCGTATGGGCTTCCGCTGGCAGGTGTACCGCATCATGCCGCCTGCACTACCACAGAGCGTAGAAGAGGGGCTGTGCGAAGAGGTTGTCGGTCTGGGGTCACGCCTTTTCGGGGAGGTGGCCAAGGCCGCCACAGAAGCGTGGCACAAATGCTATGCAGGCAAGACAGAGATCACCCGCAAAGCGCTCTCGCCTCTGCGCACCATACACCAGAAGCTATCGGGGTTGACCTTCGTCGAGCCGCGTGTGGCTCCCATCGCCGACCTGTTGCAGGTAGCGTTTGAAAGCCTGCCCAAGCGGGGCAAGATCGAAGGAGCTTCCCTGCTCATGCTACAGGGAATCGTGGCTCTCTTGCGGGATACCGGTGCGCTTGTGGAGCACGGCCAGAAGATCCTTGAAGGAGCATCTCCCCAAGGGCTTCTGGCCATCCTTGGTGGCCCTGCCGCTGCATCTGACAGTGTGGCTGATGACCTCGCTGTCGAGATTGATGATGTGGTTGATGACCTCGCCCCGGCACCTGTATTCCCTGGCACCCCGCAGCCTACGCTACCAAGCTACGGGCTCTGGTGATTCGCTGGACAGCATGCTGGAAGGCGTTTACCTAGCAACAAGATACGCGAGGATAGCTTACATGACTCACGATGCATTCCAGACAGTCGATGCGCTGAAGGCCAAGCTAGATTCGCATCGTCCTTTGCCTGCAGAGGCCGTCCGCCAACTCCGGGCGGACATGGTCTTGCGGTACACCTTTCATTCCAACGCCATTGAGGGGAACACGCTTTCGCTCATGGAGACCAAGGTTGTACTGGAAGATGGCATGACCATAGGTGGCAAGTCTGTTCGTGAGCATCTTGAAGCCATCAACCATGCCGAGGCCATCAGCTTCCTTGAAACCCTCGTTGATGCGGGAGCACCGCTTGACGAGCGCAGCCTCAAGGAGCTGCACCAGTTGGTGTTTCGCGGCATATCCGACAGTGCAGGGCGTTATCGTACAGGGAACGTTATCATTTCCGGTGCCGGGCATACACCGCCAGATCATCTGCATGTGCAGCACCGGATGGACGCCTTCTTTGATTGGTATGGTCAGGAAGAGATGCAACTCCATCCCGTGGAGCGAGCAGCCCGAATGCATGCCGATCTGGTGGTCATCCATCCGTTTACGGACGGTAACGGGCGTACATCGCGCCTTGCCATGAATCTGGAACTGATGCGAGCAGGCTTCCCCACTGTCGTCATTCCCGTCGAGCAGCGAGCTGCCTACTACGAGAACCTTGATGCCGTAGGGACCCGGCAGGATTACGAGCCATTCATCCGGCAGGTTGTCGCCCTTGTCGAGCACAGCTTTGCCCCCTACTGGCCGCTACTTGGCCTAGCCTGAGAACCACAGCCATACGCCAGCAAAGCCCCGGAGCATCCGCTTCGGGGCTTTTGCATGTTGGAGGAACTATGCACGATTCACGAGCTGTCATGCGCTCGCTGCCCCTGGTCGCAAGTATCCTGGGGCGCAGATATGGCATTCAGGTGCAAATCGGCGGAACCGAAGCCTACACCGACGGCAAGACCATTCATCTTCCGTCGCTTCCCGTTGAAGACAACAATCTGCTTCCCCTCGTTCGTGGCTATCTCGACCACGAAGCGGGGCATGTCCGGGAAACGGACTTCGACGTGTTGCGGGAAGCCACGCTTACCCCGCTTGAAATGCACATATGGAACATCATTGAAGACTGGCGCATCGAAAACAAGCTGGCGTCGATCTTTCCCGGGTGTCGTCAGAACTTCGACTGGCTCATCACCCATCTCTTCGGCTCAGCTACCCCCGACGTATCCGCGACTGGGGATGCGTCCTGCATTCTCAACTGGATGCTCCTGACGGTGCGATGCTGGGATGTCCCCGCGCTCAGCACCGAGCGCGATACCATCGCATCCATGGTGGATGCGGGATTCCCCGGCGTCCGACAGCGGATTGCCCCACTGCTGAACAAGGTACGGACGGATTGCGACGCAACAGCTGATGCCATTCGCCATGCACGGATAATCGTTCAAGCGCTTCGAAAGCAGGTGGCTCACTCAAGCCCTTCGGCGAATACCCAGCGCAAAACGACGAAAAAGACCATTGTGCGAGAGCCATCTGATGGCCCAGCAGCGGTGGAAGAGGGCTCTGGGCACTACACCCCGGAGCGCATCCGGGCCATGGAAAGCCTGCTGGAGGCCAACGAAGACACACTCCCCAAAACAATGGGCGCAGTCTTGGCTGAGGCCCTGCAACAAGCACACGGCACATCATGGTCCACAGCTGTTGCCGTAGAGCAGCCACGGCTGGCCTACCCGCTGGATGCGGATGCCATAGCGCAGGCTCGCGCCGCCTCCATGGCCCTTAAAACACGGCTGCATGGGCTGGTACAAAGTGCCGTCGTAACGCGGTGCGCCACGGGTAGGCGTGGAAGGCTGGACCCCAGCCGTCTTCACCGGCTTTCCGTGTCAGATGGGCGTTTGTTCCGCCAACGTGGAGAACGCCACGGCATCAACACGGCGGCACACATCCTGTTGGACAGCTCCGGCTCCATGTCCGGTTGCATGACGCTGGCATCGACTGCGTGTCATGCCACGGCCAGTGCTCTGGCAGCCTGCGGCGTCAACGTGGGGCTGACGGCCTTTCCGGGGCACTATCTCACGGCTCAGGCCAACTGGGCGAGTGTGTCTCCACTCATACGCCATGGGCAACGAGTGCATCCCAAGGTCAACGTGACCTCTGGCGGAGGAACTCCCCTTGCGGAGTCACTCTGGTGGACCATGCAGACCATGTTGCCCCTTCCAGAGTCCCGTAAGCTCATCCTGATCATCACCGATGGCGACCCCGACTCGGGAGTGCAAGCGGAAGAAGCACTCGTCGGTGCAGCACGTGCCGGATTCGAAGTCTACGGAATCGGCATCATCAGCACCGCCATTCTCTCCCTCCTGCCAGGCAATAGCTTGGTCATTTCCAGCATGGGGGAACTGGCTCCTGCCATGTTTACGCTTCTGCAAAAGGCAATGCTGCGCTGCGCCTGACGCCCCTTGAATGGCTCAAGCCTTACACCCTGAACCCGGAGGAGCCATGTTTTGGAGCAAGCCTTGCTCTTACTGGCGTTGCCACTTCTGTTTCCTGATGCCCCCTGAGTGCTTTCTGCTCAGGGCTTGCCCCCGTCAAACCCGCTTGATGAAGGAGGATCTATGAGTTGGGGACCTTTTATCGCGATCGCCATCGCCGTACTGAATGTCGTCAAGGAGAGCATCGATGACTGACCTCGAATCCAAGGACAAGGGGCTGAGCAAGGTGTGGGTGTTTCTTGGTGGCTGCCTGACAGGTGTCGCAGGTGTATTCGTGGCAGCTATGCTTTCGGAGGAAAGCGATACGGAGATGCCTCGCTCTGAAGATGAACTGTTGGCATTGCCAGAAGGACACCCCTTCGAGGAGTAGTCTATGGTGAGGGGGGGAGCATGCCCCTCCTCACGCTTACAATCTCTGTGTCAAAGCGACACGATGCGCCAAAAAGAAGCTAGCACAAGATACTGATATACATATTTTTTTACTTTTTGGACTCATTTTTTTCACCGTAATGCGACGCATACCCACCGAATCACCGGTGCATTTCGCGGCACAACCCCGGCGCATCGCGGTAAAAGCACCGCGCATGGCCGGGCATTTCAGAAAAAGGAAGGGTGCCCCGTATGCTGAGGCACCCGTTCAAGACGGAATCGCTTGCAAGCAGATCTACGCACAACGGTAGTAGGTGGACTTGCCGCGGCCTTCCCTTATGATGATCTCTCGGTCCGAAAGATTTCGGAGTATGCCACCAAGCTTGTCCGCCTTGAGGCCGGTCCGTGTTTCCAATTCAGACCTGGATCTCTTCTTCTCTTTCAGCGCACTGAACACCTTTTCCTCGTCTGGCGACAGGGAGTCCATGTCGACATCCCGGGTGGGAACAACGGGGGGCTCCACGGCCCTCGGCTCGCTGCTCAACCCTTCAGACATAGGCGATTGCCCGACATCTGCGAGAGAGCCCTCGATATGGCGCCACCCACTACCTACCGGAAGGTGGTAGGTACAGGATTTCCTTTCAAGTTGGGGCGCGGCCTTGCACTTGGCAACGGTCATTCGCACGACCGGACCGTCGGCTTGACAAATCTTCTCCAACTGAGGGCTCTTGTCCTCTAGGCTTGCCAACTGCTCGCGCCCATCCAGGCGGATGACGTTCTGGGACAAACTAGCAAGATCACTAGACCCTTTGAAGCTTGTTCCATCCTTGCCGGAGTGATGCACAATGATGACCGCGATCCCGGCTTGTTCTACTTGTCGAACGAAGTTGAACAGCCCATCGGCGTTACTCTTGGCCGCGCTAGGAGCTAGCGACAACAAGTTGTCGATGACAAGCACATCCGCCTTCGCTTGGCGGAGTAGCTCGATGACCTCTCGCGAGCATCCCCCATCCAGAATGTTCAAGCCGGATTGGGGCACGATACTCAAATTCTGATTCACGAGTACTTGGGCATCCGGGTTGTCTTGAAGGAGTTGGTCACAGCGCGCCTTGAAGTCTTCCTTGCCAACCTCGCCATCAAGGTAGCAGACGCGGCGAGGGGCCATCGCAGGCAGTCCGAATGCGTTAAAACCACCAGCCATAGCCAGGGCCAGTTGGATAGCGACCCAGCTTTTGCCTGCATTGGAGCACCCCCAAATCAGTGTCGTGTACCGAGACGTGATCACACCATCCCAGCTCAGCTCAAGCTGAGAGCCATGTTCTCGTCCCCGGATGTCATCCAGACGAATAAGCTCTAACGTGCTCTCGTTTGTGCGTATTTCCTCCGCAGGCTCAGGCACAAGCTCCATGGATCTCATCCATGCCCGATACTCCCCCACCGGGATAGCTTTGCGCAACACATCGCGAGCAAGCTTTGAGGGCAATTCAACACGATCAAGGTACACCGCCCTCCCCCACAGCTCCTTTTGCCACGGTCCATGGGGGCAAGAGGCATCAAGGACCGGCATACTAGGGGCAATAACAGGCCATGGGTAGATACTCACTCTTGCCGCGCCTTCCTTTGCGCAACGCTTCGCCCATTCTTCGGCTCCCTTCAACTTCTCGCGAGTGGAGCCGGGGACGATCACGACAGGATGCCCCGCAAGATCTTTATAGTGCAGGGCGTCAAAAGCCTCCGCCCCTCCAAAGCATCCGGAGACAATGACCCCCACGCGTTCAAAGACTTTGGCTTCCCGTGCCATTTTGCGAAAATGCATGGCTACACGCATATCAAGGCAGAGCAGCACGGGAGCCTCCCGATCGTCTGCCATCCTCGTACGAGAATACAGCCAAGCAGAGGCTGGAGTCGCACCGATACGGAGCACAGGACGCCCTTCGAAATCCGTTCGGCCAGCGACCAGAAAGAACTCCTTGCTCCCGTGCCGATAGCAACACACAGCCTGCTCAATGGCTCCCGCGAAGTCATGGATGTAGTCCTCGTCGGCAAGCGTGTAGGGAGAGTCTTTTACGAAGAGCTGCTTCGGAATCTTCTTCGCAACGCTACTGATGCGCGGCGACAGGGGAGGCCGTGCATTGGCCCCAACCGGAAACGTTCGAAAGCAGTACTCCGGTTTCAAGCCGAGCAGCTCTCCCACGACTAGAGTCGCCTGAAGAGGACTTCGATTCAGGCTTGAAGACGCCAGGGAGATTAAGGACTCTTCCCTCTTGTCAGTCTTGGAGACCCGGCTGCTAGCGACGTCAATGCCCAAATCCATCAATACCTGCTGGCGCCCTCCGGCATCGAGCATTGAGCATTCCCACTCGACCAGCGAGCGAAATACGTCTGTATAGAAAGTCGCCATGAATGCGGACGGAAGATTTGACTTGTCAATCTTGTCCACTATCTGCTCCACCTGCGTGGATCTTCTCGGGGCTCCTTGAGATAGCTCCGCAGGATACAGGCTACATGCACGAAGAGACGCTCCTGCGGGTCGACCTCTCTCCCATGAGGCGCTCCGTTTCATCCTAACCTGCGCATCTGGCTGGGGGAACGAAGTGGTTCTTGTAGGAGTGATGTCAATGACAGCAGGCTCACCAAGCAAAGATTCCTTCCTGAGCGTGCAGGAACTGGTTACCGGTTGCCCGGTTGTGCTAGCACGTTCTATCATGTCTTCAATGCGCGGCTCTTCCATACAAACTCCTTTGCATAGGCTGGAGTGGTGTCCCCAAGCCTATGACATCTATCGCTTTGGGATAATTGTGACGTCCAAACGTGTCAGCGAAATATGGACCTCTTCGACCTTCGCAAGAGACTCTGGCGATGTCTCGACGACTTCCTTGATGCGCGCTGCAAGGGCATTGAGATCGTCCGGCGGGAATATGGGATCGCAAACATCTTTCTTCTGATGCACAACTACCTCTCATGCGTTAGAGATTGCTCAATAATAGCCCTGAGTAGCTAATGAGCCTCAAAACTATCAGCGAGATAAGCCAGTACTTCAGCACTTCGAGTCTTTGGTACTTGGCCATTGCTTTTGGGATCCTTGCGTTCAGGCAACTGCACCCGACTAGCAAACCATTCAATGAACGAGTCCCGCTCGTAGAAAACTCTCTGTCCGACGCGCCAACGTTTGCTCGGCCCTTTTCCGGCACTGTCAAGATTCGCCAAGGTCTTGGGATGAAGAATACCACCTGTAAGACGCCCGACAGCCGATCTGGGGAAGAGTGCGGGGAAATTCATACTGTTCAGCAAATCAATCATAATTTACTCCCGGTGGGTAATTATCGATATAGATGCAAACTACCCCAAGCAAACCAACCTATCCCGATGTTTCTTCTTGAACAGCAGGCAATAACAATGCGAAATAAATAAGATTGCATACGCACAGCAATTCTTTCTTGGCATTCCCTTGACCTTTCCCCCTCTAGGTATCCCAGCTATTAATTCGGGACGCAGGGCATGGAGCCCATCGTCATGAGAAAGAGCAGGTTCACCTAGGAGCAGATCATTGGGATTCTCAAGCAGGCCGAAGTCGGGATGACGGTAGCGTCTCTGTGCCGACAGCATGGGATGTCCACGCAACGTTTTACAAGTGGCGTAGCAAGTACGGCGGAATGGACGTGTCCGAGGCGCGTCGCTTGAGGGGGCTTGAAGAGGAGAACCAGCGGCTGAAACGGCTAGTGGCCGAACAGGCTCTGGACATTCAGGTGCTTAAGGAAGTCCCAGAAAAAACGGGTAAAGCCCGCCGAACGCCGCTTGGCCGTGCGTTATGCCATCGATGTGCATGGTTGTTCCGAGCGGCGGGCCTGTCAGCTAATGACGGACCTTCAGACGGCCACCAGCCTAGATCGCGACGGCGAATTGCGCATCCGTCTGCGTGGTCTGGCCGAGGAACGTCGGCGCTTCGGCAGCCCACGGTTGCAGATCCTATTGTGCCGTGAAGGCATCGTCGTGAACCACAAGCGCGTCGAGCGAGTGTATCGGGAGGAAGGGCTGTCGCTCAGACTCAAGCACCGCCGCAAGCGGGCAAGCCATCTGCGAGAGGTGCCGCATGGCTCCACGGAGCCGAATCAGCATTGGGTCATGGACTTCGTGAGCGACTGCCTGATAAACGGCCGCAGGCTTCGCATGCTGACCGTGGTGGACCTCTATGATCGTTGCTGTCCGGTGATCGAGGTGGATCATTCGCTGACTGCGAGCGTGTCGCGCGGTCGTGGAGCGGCTGAACGCTCTGGGACAGTGTCCGGTAGTCATCCGAACCGACAACGGTCCGGAGTTCACAGGTAAGGCCTTGGACCTGTGGGCGCATGGACAGGGAGTAAGGCTGGAGTTCATCCGTCCGGGCAAGCCGACAGAAAACGGCCACATCGAAAGCTTCAATGGCCGGTTTCGGGAAGAGAGCCTGACTGCCCAGGCTTTCTTCTCACTCGCCGAGGCAAGACGGGTTGTCGAGGCGTGGAGGCAGGATTACAACACGTGCGCCTGCACACTCCCCTCGCCGGTATGAGCCCAGAGGAATACCAAAGAGCCGTGAAGGGTGGAAACACTGAAGTCGCGACTACGAACTTATCCCTGGCATACTTGGCGGGGTAAGGTCACTACTCCAAAAGCCTTCCCGAAGGGCAGCCGAAAGAAGACACCGAAGGGCACTACGCAGCCTGATCAGCGTCCCAGCCGGGTACGGCAAGTGTCAGGTGAATACTATCTCTGTACAACCTAGGCTTTCTTCTCACTATAGTTTATTTTTCCTATTCTTTTTATCTAATACTGGACGTGGAAACAAATTCTTATCAGCAAAATCGCGAACAAGATTACTTTTTAGAAAATTAGTTATTTTTTGGCTTTCATTTTCTGTTGCTGCAAAATGCAATATTTTGTGTTTAAGTCTTATTTCTCTATCCAATTCGAATGCCATTTCGCGAATTTTTGCATATATTGACTTATTACTTACACCTTCATATTTCAACGATACTGCCTCTATAATGAGTCTTTCAAGGGCATCACCTCTGCCTCTAGATCCGCGCCAAATGATATTACTAAATCGTTCATTAGTACGACCATCATGGATTGAAGTAGAATCAAACCACTGTAACAAACCTCTCTGCCAATTGCGCTTACCCCATCGAAACAATCTTGTAGCACTCTTAAAATATTTGGTTCTGAAGTAAATATTTTTTAAATTTTCAACAGCATCATTAACACAATACTTTAAAAATTGGCTCATCTTCGTATCTGGGAAAAAAGCCATCCCTATCGTAGCATTTACGAATGCATGCGCACATATCGAAACCTTTTTAATTTCACTTCCAGTGAATTTATCCGACACCCTAAATACCTCTCTAAAGAAATCAAAAGCGACTTCATTAACACTAAAAAAATAGTCATTACAACAACTACTAAACCCGTAGTAAAAAGAATTTTCTCCATCATCACAACTAAAAATGTCAATGACATCTTGCCTAAGTCCATCACGCGTCGCGATATCAACGCTAAAGGCAAAATGCTTTCTTCTCGCTTTCGATTCATAAAAATGAATATCTATAACACGCCTTGAGTTATCTATAGCCACAGTAAAATCATCTGGATAAGGTTGAGCCCTAACACTACATTCACCACCGAAATGCGTAGTATTGATTAGCAGCCTAAGACGTCCTCCTTGAACACGGCTAGGATCTAGGTATAAAAACCAAAGGTATTTTTTAAAAACAAATCCTTCATTAGAGAAAAGCCACATTACATCTGTAAAAACAGCACCGTATCGATCCACCAATACATTAAGAGAAATAGCCTCCTCAAATAATGCTTTGTCGAGCGGAAGAGGAAGAGGACGCTGCGGCTTAACGTCACGACGCAAGCATCCCCGAAAATATTTTCGGATTTTTTTACGCAACGATGCTTTTACACGGTACTTACTTATCCCAGTTTCGCACGCAATCTGAGGGACATCAACAATATATCCAGACCATTCTCGATTGCTACCCTTAATACAATATTGATAATTATTGTAAAAAAACCCTACATACTCTTTCATACACACCTCCATAGCCCTCACGACACGAGAGCACCTCTTATACTTACACCCAAGAGGTCTCTAAAGGCACGCACGAAGAAAAACTACGTAGCCTCCCCCCTGCACTCAATCTTTTATCATCTCTGACAGCCGACTGGCAAAAGGTGGGGCTATAGTGGGGCTAAACATCAAAAACAAAAAGAGGCTTGCAAGGGAACACCTTGCAAGCCTCTGATTTTACTGGTTGCGGGGGCAGGATTTGAACCTACGACCTTCGGGTTATGAGCCCGACGAGCTACCGTGCTGCTCCACCCCGCGACATCTGCACACCTGATGTGCAAGAGGGATATGTACCCCCGTTCGACAACGGAGTCAACACGTCATTTACAACAGACTGCGTTTGCCGTATGTAACCGACCCATGAACACGGTCGCTTCTTTCTCCATCATCGTGCCGGTCTTCAACGAGGAAGACAACCTCCCCGTCCTTTTCGCCGAGATTCACAAGGCCGTATCCGGGCTTGGCAAAACGTGGGAAGTGCTCTTCGTCGACGACGGCAGCACCGACCGCAGCCTCGACGTCATCAAGCGTCTCGCTGCCGAACACCCCGAAGCGCGTTACGTCTCGTTCTGCTGCAACTGCGGGCAGTCCGCGGCCTTCGGCGCCGGTTTCCGCTACGCCAAGGGTGATGTGGTCATCACCATAGACGCCGACCTTCAGAACGACCCCGCGGACATTCCCGCCATGCTGCGCGAATACGAACGCGGCTTCGATATGGTCATCGGCTGGCGTGCGCGGCGGCAGGACACCTTCACCAAGCGTATCGCCTCGAAGATAGCCAATGCCATCCGCAACCGTCTCAGCCATGAGACCGTCAAGGATACCGGCTGTTCGCTGAAGGTCATGCGCACGGAACTCGCGCGCAGGCTGCCCATGTTCACCGGGATGCACCGCTTTCTTCCCACTCTGATGAAGATGGAAGGCGCCAGCGTGTCGGAGATGAAGGTCAACCACCGTCCGCGTCTGCACGGCACCTCGAAATATGGCACCTTCAGCCGGGCAAAGACCGCCTTCTTCGACCTGCTGGCCATTCGCTGGATGCAACGTCGGCATGTATGCGTCGACGTACGGGAGCACAACTGACCCCTCCGGAGCATCACATCTGGAGTGACGCCCTGCTGCTCTCTGCCGGGGTTGCACTACAGGTTGCGGCATTCCGTGTTCCCCGGGGGCAGTGCCTCGCCCCGACCCTTCACATCGTCGGAGCCTGCTGCATCGCACTTTTCGCCCTGAATGACAGGGATGCCCTCTCCCTCGTGGGACAGGGAATCCTCACCGTCTGCCTTCTTCCCCTTCTGTACGGGAAATCAGCATGATAACACGCACCATCCGCGGAATCCTGAAGGGCGCCGCCGTGTTTCTCGGCCTCGCAGGCGCCATCGCGCTATTGCACGCCTTCGGTCTGGACAGCACACTGGACACGGCGTGGATAGACTCGCACATCCGTGACCACGGTCTTCAGGGGCACCTTCTCTACATCGGCATCGCCGGTGTGCTCACGGCTTTGGCAGTCCCGCGCCAATTCGTCAGTTTCCTTGGCGGCTATGCCTTCGGTGCGGCATTCGGCACACTCTGGGCAACCGTTGGGGCAACCCTCGGCTGCATGCTCACCTTCTTCTACGCACGGTTCGCCGGGCAGTCACTCGTGAACAGACGTTTCAGCCACAGGGTGGCGCGCGTCAACGCGTTTCTCTCGCGCAACCCGTTCACCATGACCTTCATCATCCGCTGCCTTCCGGTCGGTAACAACGTGCTGACCAACCTCATAGCCGGAGTGAGCAGCATCCCCGCCGTACAATTCTTCGCGGGGTCGTTCATCGGCTACATCCCGCAGCATTTCATCTTCGCACTCCTCGGCAGCGGGGTGCATGTCTCCCCTGTCCTGCGCACGGTGACGAGCGCCCTGCTTTTCGTGCTCTCCAGCGTGTTCGGCTACATGCTCTACCGCCGCTACCGCATCGACCGCGACCTCGAAGAACCAGACGATCAATAGAAAAACAGACGCGATAGCCAGACGGCGTCGCCGACGCTCGCCCCTGTGGCGTAAGGCATCTTCTCGGGGAAGCTGCAGAAGCGACAATCCACCACGCGAAAGATAGACGAAGCCCCCTATCTTCATCGGCAGGGGGCTTCATTGCGTATTCTATGCGCCGATGGACGGGCTACGACACTTTGCTGCCGGGGGAGACCGGGCCGGAAACAGACACGAGTTCCATCCCCTCACCCTGACGGACGGCAAGGATCATCCCCTGCGATTCCAGCCCGCGCAGCTTGCGCGGAGCGAGGTTGGCAACCACAGCGACCTGACGCCCCTGCAACTGTTCAGGAGAGAAGTAGGCGGCAAGCCCCGCCACAATCTGCCGTGGCTTCTCCTCGCCGAGGTCGACTTCGACCCGCAGCAACTTGTCGGCGTTGGGATGACGCTCGACTGCCACCACGGTTCCCATGCGGATGTCGACCTTCTGGAAGTCTTCGAAGTCGATCACTCCGGCATCCTCCGCGGGAGAAGCAGCAGGCGCAGGCGCAACAGCGGCAGGCTTGGCGTTCTTCGCCGTGCCGGCACCGTCGGCGGACTTGCCCTTTGAGGAAGCCACCTCGGCAGGCTCATCCTTCTCCCGCACGAGTTCAACCCTCGGGAACAGGTTCGATGCCCCGGCGACCGTGGTGCCGGGCTGCAAGCCGCCCCATGTTTCGGCCTCGTTGCCAAGGTCGACTGCGTCGACGTTCACCTCGAGACCAAGCTGCGCCAGCATCGATGTCGCAGCCTCGGGCATGACGGGAAGCAGGTGCACCGCCACCTTGCGCATGGATTCGAGCAAGGTGTACATGACCGTGCCAAGTCGCTTGGTGTCGCCCTGCTTGAAGAGCGTCCAGGGTGCGGCGCTGTCTACGTACTTGTTGAGGGCACGCACGAGTTCCCACAGCGATTCAAGGGCATTGGAGAAGCGCACACGACCGAAGAGGTTGCAGAAATTACGCTGGGCCTCGGCAGCGAGTGCCCGCAGGGTCTCGTCCTCTTCGGTATAGGCGCCGGGTGCGGGTACGACCCCGCCGAAGTACTTCGCCGTCATGGACAGCACCCGGCTGTAGAGATTGCCAAGGTCGTTGGCGAGGTCGGCGTTGAGGCGTCCCACGAGTGCCTCCTCGGAGAAACTCGCGTCGCTGCCGAAGTGCATCTCGCGCAGGAGAAAATACCTGAAGGCGTTGAGGCCGTAACGGTCGATCATCTCCAGCGGACTTACGACGTTGCCAAGCGACTTGGACATCTTGGTGTCGCGCACCAGCCAGTAACCGTGGACATTGAGATTGTTGTACGGTTCAAGCCCCGCCGCCTTCAGCATCGTAGGCCAGAACACGGCGTGCGGCTTGAGGATGTCCTTGGCCACGAGATGCTGCACTCCGGGCCAGTAGTTGGCGAAACGGTCACCGTCGGGCCACCCCAGTGCCGACACGTAGTTGAGAAGCGCGTCGAACCACACGTAGCACACATAATCGGTGTCGAACGGAAGTTCGATGCCCCATGTGAGGCGCGACTTGGGGCGTGATATGCAGAGGTCCTCGAGCGCCCCGCTGTCCAGCATGGAGAGCACTTCGTTACGATAGCGTTCGGGCCGGATGAAATCGGGGTTGTCCAGGATGTGCTGCTTCAGCCACCCCTGATACTTGGACATGCGGAAGAAGTAGTTCTTCTCGGCGATGTACTCCGGCTTCACCTGATGCTGCGGGCACAGGCCGTTCTCGAGCTCCTTTTCGGTGTAGAAGCGTTCGCAGCCGTAGCAGTAGTGCCCGCCGTACTCGCCGAAATAGATGTCGCCGCTATCGTACACCCGCTGCAGGAACGCCTGCACGACCTTCTTGTGTTCCGGGTCGGTGGTGCGGATGAACTGGTCATATTCGACACCAAGATGCGGCCACAGGTCACGAAACTGCCCGCTCACGCCGTCGACGAAATCCTTGGGTGAAACTCCGGCCTTTTCGGCTGCCTGCACTATCTTGTCGCCGTGTTCGTCCGTCCCGGTGAGGAAATAGGTGTCCTTGCCAAGAAGGCGCTGGAACCGGCGCATACTGTCGGCGACGATGGTCGTATAGGCATGCCCGAGGTGGGGCTTGGCGTTCACATAGTAGATGGGTGTCGTTACATAGAAGCGGTCCACGATGGTATCTCCTGATGCCGTCCCGCAGGACGCCTACATTCTGGCTACGGGGATGCGGAACGGTCGTGGCGCTGACCACATCCGCCCGCATCCCGCGCTGGAACTCATTTGCACATCACGCTGACGATGAAGGGAATACACTTGAAGAGCCATGCTCCCCGCCCGTACGCCCCCCCCCGAAGGGGAGACATAGAGGCATCATATTCCCACATTCGTCGAGCGGGGTAGCCTATTCTTCCGAAGAGCCGCCGTCGCGCGGGCGGCGCTTGCGTTTGCGCCGTCCACGACTCGACCGCAAGGCCGAGGCATCCGTACTCTTGATCTGACGATGCGGCAACGCGATGGCGGCAGGTGCCTGCTTCGCCAGCGGGCCTTCAAGCCCCCCCGCTGTCGGGGCAGCGACCGCAGCAGTGGTGTCCGCCAGCGCTGCGTCGGTCGGGACAGGCGCAGCCGTTGCCGTTGCAGGCTCGGCCTGAGGTACGCTCTCTACCGGCGCTTCGACCTGCTCCATCCCCATCACGGCACCACCATCGGGTGACGTGTCGAACGGGGCCGGCTGCTCTGTCGCGAATTCGACACCAGCGGCATGGAGGGACGGAGCGTCGGCCTCTGCCTCGCCTCCGGCTGGCGGGGTCTCGCCGGAACCCGGAACATCACCATGAGGCATGCCGCGCCGGTCAGCGCGCTCGGCACGGTCGGGGCGGCCTCCGCGGTCGGAGCGCTCGCCAGCCCTGCCGCCGCCATGCCGCGCAGCTTCTCCGCCCGTGGCACCGGCAGCCCTGTCGGACGAAGGCGCGGGCGCCCTGTCGCCGTTTCCGTCACGGGCCGAGCCGCCTTCAGGCCTGTCACGCCGTGGCGGACGCGCCTGCTGCGGCTGCTGGTCGGGACGACGCGGGTCGAGCTGTTGCCATTCATCGAGGCTGATCTCGATCTCTTCGCCCGTATCCGTGAACGCCATGAGGCTGTTGCGGAACATGTTGGCGCGCAGCACCTTCACCGGACCACGATTGGTCATGTACTTCTTGCCAAGGCGCGGGCAACTGCGATGGAACTCCTCGTAGTTCTCCTGCTCATAGCTGAGGCAGCAGAGCAGGCGTCCGCATATGCCGGATATTTTCGCGGGATTGAGAAAAAGATTCTGCTCTTTGGCCATCTTGATGGTCACTGGAGCGAATTTGCGCAGGTAACGGCGGCAGCAGCATACCATGCCGCAGTTGCCCACCGCACCGATCATCTGCGTCTCATGGCGTACGCCTATCTGCCGCAGTTCGATACGTGTGCGGTAGTGCTTGACGAGGTCTTTGACAAGCTCACGGAAGTCGATGCGCGACGGGGCCGTGAAATAGAATATCAGCTTGCTGAGGTCGAAGAAGACTTCGACATCGACAAGCTTCATGTCGAGGTTGCGCGCCCGTATGCACTCACGGCAATACGCCGCAGCTTCGGCACCCATGGCCTCGTTCGTCTCCGCGCGTTCGAGGTCTTCGCCCTCGGCAACGCGCAGGATGGGTTGCAACTCCTCGTCGCCAGCGTCTGAAGGCCTGTCGTCACGCACGGCGATGACCTCGCCTATGCCTTGCCCCTGGTCGGTCTCCACGATGACGCGGTCACCGAGGGAGACCTCGGCCTCACCTGCCAGAAAATAATATACCTGTCCGTAATCACGGAACTTGATGCCGAGTATCTTGTCCATTCCGTACCGGGACGTACCGGGATGTTGAAGCCGCCGTGAGGCGGACGTTGCGGAGAAGGCAAGATTGCGCCTCTCGAAATAACCTCTTCTTTTCGGCTATTGCCGCGATGCTGTCAATAAACGGACGTGACACCGGGAGGTTGTCAAGGTGCTTGTGGTGTTTTACACAAAGTCCACGCACAGCATCATCAAGAGGAAGAACATTATGATAACCAGAACCGAGGCCATGGAAATAGTCATGGCCCAGAACCCGGAACAGCACCTCGTGCACCATGCCCTCGCCACCGAGGCCGTGATGCGCACGCTTGCAGCCCGTTTCGGCGAAGATGCGGAACTCTGGGGACTCACCGGACTTCTGCACGACGTCGACTTTCCCGCCACGCGCGACCTGCCCGAACGCCACGGCATCGAGGCCATGACGATCATCGGCGCGGGTCTGCCCGAAGAGGGACTGGCAGCCATCCGCGCCCATAACGCCGAATGCAACGGCAACGCCCCTTCCACACGGCTGGATACGGCCCTGCGTTGTGCCGAGACCGTGACCGGCCTCGTCAGCGCTGCGGCACTCGTGCGCCCCACCGGCATGGAAGGCATGCAGGCATCAAGTCTCAAGAAGAAGATGAAGGACAAGGCATTCGCCGCCAGCGTCAGCCGCGACCGCATCAAGGAATGTGCGAACATCGGCCTCGAACTCGGCGACTTCCTCGGGCTGGCCATCGAAGCCATGACCCCTGCGGCCACCGAACTGGGGCTCACGCGCCCCGCCTAAGCGAAGGACTCCCCATGAAGCTCTCATGCGTCATCGTCTCGCATAACATGAAGAACTACATCGGCCGGTGCATCGATTCCGTCCGTACCGCTCTCGCCGACATCCGCTCCCTCGTGGGCGAGGCCGAGATCATCGTCGTCGACCGCGGGTCGACGGACGGGACAGCCAACGCAGCCCGCACCGCCTACGCCGACGTGACCATCGTCGACGTGCCGTTCGACGCCGGCTGGGCCACCGCCGCCAACAAGGGGGCGTGTGCCGCCACCGGCGAGACCCTGCTCTTCGTCTCGCCCGAGGTCGAACTGCTCTCCGGCGGTCTGCCCCGCCTTCTCGAACATCTCGAGACCAACCCCGCCTGTGCCATCGCAGGGGGTGCGGTTGTCTCCACCTCGGGCGCACTGCTGCACGGCCCGGCGCGCTTCCCCGGCCTGCTGGGCAAGCTTGCGGCCCTCACCGGGCTGGGTTCGCGCTTTCCCCGCACCATGCTCGACTGGACACGCTACGGCGGGCGCAACCTCGACCTGCCGCTTGAAGTGGACAGCGTATCGTTCGACTACGCCGTGGTGAAGGCCGCCGCCTTCTGCAAGCTGGGTCGCTTCGACGCCCGCTTCCATACCGCCTTCGCCGACACCGACCTCTGCCGCCGGGCCAGCCGCACCATGCTGCCCCGCCCCACGGTCGCCTTCGTGCCGCAGGCCCGCGCCCGCGCACAGGACAACTTCGTCCTGCGCGACGAAGTGCAGGCCTTCGACCTGCACGGCACCGCCGTCGTGCGTGGCCGTGTCCGCTGCGAGATGCTGTATGTCTGGAAGAACTACTGCATCCTCACCTCGCTGGCCAACACCACCCTCGAACTCGTGGGACAGGCCTGTCGCTACGCCATGGGGCTGCTGCCCGTCATCGGCTGCGACAAGACCGCGCGACACAGTGCCGCAGTCCTGAAAGAGACGGCGCAGGCGGCACTCGACACGCAACTTGGTTCCCAGTATCCCACCACGCCCTGGTAGGTTCGTATGCCGAGAGGCCGGTGCGTGCGCATCGGCCTCTTTCATTGTCCCTCCGGTTGCTGGAACGTGGCAGCCAACGGAGTAGATGGACTGACGGGCGACTCCGGCTAGGACGGTTGCCATCATGCGCGTCCGTCCGGGGCGAAAGCGCCGGAGACGAAGCAACCCCGCGAGGCCGCAGCTTGCCATCACCCTGACGACGCGCCCGCGCCACTCGCATGAGTGGCGGCGACGACGTTCACATGCTACACTCGGCGGAATGAGCCACAACAAGGAGGCCCCCATGCCCGGAACGCGTTTCGAGAAGGATGGCCTTGTCATCGACACCACCATCCCTCATCTCGGCCCCGCCAAGATACCCTCCCCTCTGGTCTACTGCCATCACACCAACGACACTGGTGTACCGCTGTACCTCGACTCCGAGTTCATCGAAGAACTGGCCGGTGAGAGCACTGCCCTCAACTTCGAAGCGGCCGGGCCGCGCCGTAATCTCTACTTCGACCCGTCAAAGGCCAAGTGCGCCATCGTCACCTGCGGTGGCCTGTGCCCCGGCATCAACGACGTCATCCGGGCCATCGTCATGGAGGCCCGCCACGCCTACGACGTGCCCGCCGTGCTGGGCATCCGGTACGGGCTTGAAGGTTTCATCCCCAAGTACCGCCATGACGTGGTCGAACTGACGCCCGATGTCGTGTCGGACATCCATCAATTCGGTGGGACCATCCTCGGTTCGTCACGCGGCCCGCAGTCGCCGGAAGAGATCGTCGACGCCCTCGAACGCATGAACATCAGCGCACTCTTCATGATCGGCGGCGACGGAACCCTCAAGGCAGCCTCCAACATCGTGCAGGAGGTGATGCGCCGCAATCTCAAGATTTCGGTCATCGGCGTCCCCAAGACCATCGACAACGACATCAACTTCATCAGCCAGTCGTTCGGCTTCGAAACAGCGGTGTACAAGGCCACCGAAGCCATCCAGTGCGCCCATACCGAGGCCATCGGCGCCATGAACGGCATCGGTCTCGTCAAACTCATGGGGCGCGAGTCGGGCTTCATCGCCGCACACGCCACGCTTTCGCTCAAAGAGGTCAACTTCGTCCTCATCCCCGAAGCCCCCTTCACCCTGCATGGCGAGGGCGGCCTGCTACCGACGCTCGAACGCCGTCTGCGCGCCCGGGCCCACGCCGTCATCGTGGTCGCCGAAGGTGCGGGGCAGAATCTGCTGGCTGACACGGGCAAGAAGGACGCCTCGGGCAACCCCATCCTCGGCGACATAGCCCAGCTGCTGCGCGCCGAAATCAAGGCATACTGCGACGAACGCGGCCTGCCGCACACGCTCAAGTACATCGACCCCAGCTACATCATCCGCTCCGTGCCCGCCAACGCCAACGACCGCGTCTACTGCGGCTTCCTCGGCCAGCATGCGGTACACGCGGCCATGGCCGGACGCACCGGCATGGTCGTGGCGAAGCTCATGGACAGGTACGTGCATCTGCCCCTTGAACTTGTCACGCTGCGCAGGCGCAAGCTCAACATCCGCTCCGACTACTGGCGCGCCGTGCTTGAATCGACCGGACAGGCCGAACTTGCCGGCATGGTGCCCGGTCTCGACGAATAAGGGCACACGCAGGCATGATCGAGAATCCGCAACTGCTTCAGATAAAGGCATCCGCCGGGTCGGGGAAGACATACACCCTCACCCGGCGGTTCCTCGAATTGCTAGGCACAGCCCAACAGGACGGTTCCACCGGCCCTGCCTGCACCCTCTCCGCCGATGGTCGGCATTGCTGGCCAGAGATACTTGCCGCCACCTTCACCAACCGCGCCGCCACGGAGATGAAGGAACGGGTGGTGCGGCGACTCAAGGAGATGGCACTGCGAACCGGCGAGTCGCCCGAAGCCCCGTGGACGCCAGCCCTTGCGGACCGATGGGTGGGGACGATACTGCGACAGTACGGTGCGCTGAACATACGTACCATCGACAGCCTTCTCACCCTGCTGGTGCGTCTCTCGGCCCTCGACCTGCGCCTGCCGCCCGACTTCGAACCGGCCTTCGCAGGCCCGGACTTCTTCGAACCGCTTCTCGACGATGTGCTGGAAACGGCCCGCCACGACGACCCCGCCCTGCGCGACATGCTTCGCCGTGCCTGCGAGACCCTCATCCACCATACGGACCATAAGGGCTTCGCCACCGGCGAGAAGCTGCGGGCACGGCTTCTTGAGCTTCTGGAATGGCATCTTTGCAACGGCGACCTGCCGACGACGGATGCAGACGCGGTACGCGCTCGCCTTGTCACGCTGCATGAACGGGCACGGCAGGGTGCGACGACCCTCACGCGCGTGACGGCCGACGAGAACCTCGCCGTGGCGGCGAACTTCCTGAAGTTCCTCGTCAAAGTCGAAGAATCGTCACCGTTCGCCAAAGTCCCCGAATCGGCCTATCTCCATAAGACGAACCTCGACGAGTGCCTCAACAAGGCTTCGCGCGGCAACGCCTCCGCACAAGCGGAGAGTGCCTTCTCGGCGTTCATGGCCGCCCTCGCCGCCTTCCGCACACGCGGAAGGCTTCTGCAACGCGCCCTCGCCATCATGCCCCTTGTGGGCATTGCCGAAACGCTGGCCCGCAGGCTGCCCGACTATCAACTGCGCGAGGGAAAGGTCCCCGCGCAATTGCTGCCCCAGATGGCACGCCGGGTGCTCGATGGCGAATACGGGGTCTCCGAGGCGTTCTGCCGCATGGGCACACGGCTGGCGCACATCCTCGTCGACGAATTCCAGGATACCAGCAAGGACCAGTGGGCAGCCATCCAGCCCCTTGCCGTCGAGTGCCTGTCGCGCGGGGGCAGTCTCACATGGGTAGGAGACGTCAAACAGGCCATCTACGGCTGGCGCGGTGGAGATTCCGCCCTGTTCGACGCCGTCCTGCGGGATGGCGAACTTCTGGCCATCGCCGGAGACGGCATCTCCGGCACACTGCCGCGCAACTGGCGCAGCCGCCCCGAAATCGTCCACTTCAACAACGACGTCTTCGCCCTTCTGGGCGACGAAGCCCACGCTACGGCTGTGCTGCGCGCCATGCTGCCGGAGGGCACCCCGCCCGACGTCTTCAGTGAAGCCGTCGATGAGCTTGCGCGGGCCTTCACCGGGGCCGCGCAGGAGACGCCCCCCCGTGGGGACGACGAGACACAAGAAGAAGGCTTCGTGCGCCTCACGCACGTCGCGGCATTCGACAGTGAAGAACTCGATGCCGAGGTCAAGACGGCCCTTCGGTCGCTCTTCATGGGCGACCTCGCCCTCCGCCGCCGCTGGCGCGACGTGGCTGTGCTGGTGCGTACCAACGGAGAGGCGGGCCGCGTCGCCACGTGGCTCATGGAGTGGGACATCCCCGTCGTCACCGAGAACAGCCTGCGACTGGCCGACCATCCGCTGATTTCGCAGACTGTGGCGCTTCTGGGCTTTCTCGACTACCCGCGTGACGACCTCGCCTTCTGGGAATTCGCCGCAGGGCCCGAACTCCTGGGCGATGCAGCGGGGCTTGACGCCCCCGCCATGGACGACTGGCTGGCAGAGGGCGGGCGCGGCCCGCTGTTCACACGCTTTCGTGACGCCTTTCCCGCCGTCTGGCGGCGCTGGATAGCCCCGTTCTACAGCCGTGCCGGACTCATGAGCGTGTATGACACGGTACGCGAAGTCTACACCCGCTTCCGGGTCTTCGACCGCTACCCGGAGGACGCCGGATTCCTCCGCCGTTTCCTCGAAGTCGTGCATGCCGCCGAAGGACAAGGCCTTGTCTCGCTTTCGACCTTTCTCGACTTCTGGAAACGCACCGGCGGGGACGAGAAGGTGCCCATGCCGGAAGGGATGGACGCCGTGCGCGTCATGACCATGCACAAGGCCAAGGGGCTGGAGTTTCCCGTGGTGGTCATCCCCTTCCACCATCAGGCGGACAGGGCCGACGACACTCCCGTCCGGATGGAAGTCGAAGGACTCGACCTGCTCGTGCCTCGCTGCCCGGAGATGGGAAAGCCCTACTACGAGGCCTTCGCAGCTTCGGTACGTGAGCAGCTGCACGTGCTCTATGTGGCATGGACGCGCCCCGTCGAAGAACTGCACGCCTTCATCACCGAAAGGAAGACAGGAAAGGGCAGGTCTGCCCTGCTTGAAGGGCTCAAGGTACTGCTCGGTCTTTGCGGCGTGCCCGAAACGTGGGGCACATGGGAACGGGGCACGATTCCGGCATCTGCCCTCGCCGACTCGGCGGCAGAGCCCGCGCCTGAACGGAGACCAGACCAGCCTGAATCGACGCCACATACCACGGCATCCCCGGCACGGGCTGATTCTGCCCCTGCGGACACCACCCCTGTCGTGCAGGAACCGGCAGTGCAAACGGTACCGCCCCCGCAACCTGCTGCGTCTGCCTGCGCTTCGGAGACCGCCCCGCAAGCCACAGGGCATGACACCCCGTCGCTCATGGTGGACGCTGCGGCATCCATCCCCGCCCCGGCATCGACACCGGATGACGACTGGCGCCCCATGCAATGGCTGCCCCGTCTGAAGATCTTCCGCAACCAGCTAGAAGAGTTCACCTTCACCGAACGCAGGCGCGGCATGCTCGTCCATGCGTGTCTTGAGGCGCTGCACCCCACAGGCGCCCCGCGAGAGGACGCCGCCCGCGCCGTGCGCCATGGCATAAGGGCCTTTCCGTTGCCCGTCCCCGATGAGGACGCCGTGGCGGCGGAATTGACCACCATGCTGGAATGGTATGCCGCGCAGCCTGAAACGGCGCACTGGCTACGCCACGGCACGCCAGAACAGGGCATCCTCGACGCTCAGGGCAGGCTGCACCGCACCGACCTCTTTGTCGATGACGGCAACGTGCGCGTCGTCGTCGAATACAAGACCGGAGCCCCTTCGCCCGACCACATCGAGCAGGTGCACCGCTATCTCTCGCTGCTTCTGGATGCCGACCCCCGCCCCGTCCACGGCGTACTCGTCTACCTCGACCGCCGCACAACGCAGCGCATCGACCCCGCCGAGTCCGGTGACACCAGCAACACCATCGCCCACCCCGCCGAGGCCCGCCGACCATGACCCGAGCAAAGAACAGAGGGCATTCCGCCCGGCAGCCCTTCCATATCGTCCCGTGGGACTGCGACTTTCTCGAGGCGGTACTGCAGCTTGCCCTTCGCCTCACTCGCAACCGCCCCGGCGACGCGGTGCTCGTCTTCCCGCACGGACGCCCCCGCCGCCACCTCATCGACAGACTCCGCAACGCCCCCGGTGTTCCCAAGCCCTGCCTGCTGCCGCAGATGTACACGGTGCAGGAGTTGTTCACCCGCATCCGGGCCGAACGCGAACAGCGCCCGCCCCAGACCGTGGGACTGCTGGACAGGGTGGGGCTGCTGCTCGAATGCGTGACCGACCTCGCCTCTCCGGGCACACCGCTGTGCGAGGCCCTCACAGCGGGCGGGCAACGCCACTTCTTTCCGTGGGGGGCACGCCTCTCGGCCCTTCTCGAAGACTGCTTCTCTCAGGGGCTGCGCCCCGACGACCTCACGCACATGGAAGGGCAGGTCGCCCCCTTCGCGGCATCATTGCTCGAGAACCTCGGGCGCATCCACGAACGCTACACCCTCGCCCTCATGGAACGGGGCTGGAGCACACCGGGCTTCGATGCCTTCCGTGCCGTGGACGGGCTCGAAGGAACCCCGTCATGTCTCGAAGGACGTACCGTCATCATCGCCGGATTCGCCGCGCTCAACGGTACCGAGGAACGACTGTTCGAGCATCTGTGGCGTCACTGCGGCGCCGACATATGCCTGCACACCGACGCAGCCGTGGCACGCATGGGGCAGGAACGCGTGCACTGGACGTGCGAGGATCATGTAAGGTGGCTCACCTCATGGCGGGCAGAAGCCGAACTCCTGCACGCCCCCCGGGCCTTCAAGCCCCGCGTCTCCTTCTGCGAAGGATACGACCTGCATTCGCAGCTGCACGAACTCGGAACGCTGCTCCAGAACACCGAAGACCTCTCGTCCACGGCGGTGGTGTTGCCCGATACCGGGCTGCTCATGCCCGTACTGCACCACCTGCCCACCAAGGCCGTCAATATCTCCATGGGCTACCCGCTGGTACGCTCCACCCTGTTCCGGCTTCTCGAAACGCTGATGCGCCTGCAGGAGACCCGCGGGTCCAACGGGCTGTACCACTGGCGCGAGTGCATCGACCTCATCCGGCACCCGTACCTCAAGATGCTCGAAGTCGAAGGCACCCGCCCGCTGCCGGAGGTCTTCCACATGGTGGAGGACAGGCTGAGGGGCGGCACACGCTTCGCCGACCTCGCAACCGTGATGGAAGAGGCGCTTGCCGAGACGGACGTGGCCCCCGGAACCCAGGACCTGTGCCGCACACTTCTCGACCTCTGCCTCTCCCGATGGGAGAGGGCCTCAACCCCCGCTGCCCTCGCCGAAGCGGTGGGCTTTCTGTGCGCCGTGCTGCTGGAACGGGGCGGTGACCTCTGGGAACGCTTTCCCATCGATGCCGAATGCCTGTTCCGGCTCATGCAGCGCGTCATTCCCGCCCTGCGCGAAAGCGAACTTGCCGCGACGGCGTTCCCGCAGGACGTGCTCTTCACCATCCTGCGCGAGACGGTACGCGCCGAAAGAGTGCCCTTCGAGGCCGACCCCATCGGTGGCCTTCAGGTACTGGGCATGCTCGAATCACGCCTGCTCACCTTCCGTCGTGTCATCGTGCTGGACGCCACCGACGACAGGCTGCCCGGTGCCCCCCCCAACGACCCGTTGCTCCCTGACAGCCTCCGGCCGCAGGTGGGGTTGCCCGATGCCCGCAGGCGCGAACGCATCACGGCGCACAACTTCCACCGGCTTCTGGCAGGGGCCGAAGAGGTGAACCTGCTGTGGCAGGCGGGTGTTGAACGTTCCGGCCTGCTGGACGACAAGAAGGCCCGCAGCCGCTTCGTGGAGGAGATGCTCTGGCACGAGGAACGTGCGGCAGGCAGGCTGTTCCGCCCCGGAGAGGGGCCCCTCGGCACAGTCACCTGCACCGTCCGGCCCTTCGAGAGCACACCACGGCATATCCTGAAGACCGACGCGGTGCGCGACGCCCTTGCACGGTTCTTCGAGCGTCCGGTCTCGCCTTCGCGCCTCGACGCCTATCTCACCTGTCCGTTCCGCTTCTACCATGAGCACCTGTGCCGCCTTGCGCCGCCCGACGAGGTCATCGAGGGAGAAGACCCCGCCGCCGTCGGCACTCTGCTGCACGAAGCCCTCAACCGTTTCTATGCCCCGTGGCGTGGCATAGAGGTCACGCGAGACAGACTCGACCCCGAGATGCTCGAACGCCACTTCCGACAAAGCCTGCATGAAAGCGGCCTTGCCGACAGGTTCCCGGCAGACGCCCTCGCCATGCTCGAAACGGCAGGGCCGGAACGGTTGCGCCGCTTTCTCGCCCGTCAACCCGACCGTACCGTGGTGCTGCACCTCGAAGAGGCGTTCACCGCCGACGTGGAGGTCGACGGCCGCACACGCCGCCTCGGGGGACGGCTGGACAGGGTGGACAGACGCGGCGAAGGGGCCGTGGTACTCGACTACAAGACCGGCAGCCTGCGCACCGTCCGCCCTGACGTGTGGGAAGACCACGGCCTGTGGGAACGTGTGCGGACATGGGAACCCGCCGCCGACAGGCCCCTGACCGGCCAAGATGAAGGGTCCCGCGAAGACCTGCTTGATGAACTGGCCCGCCGTATGCCCAGCGTACAGCTACCCTGCTACATCCACCTCTACGGACAGGCCACGGGTGAGGATGTGCACGACGCCGCATGGGTGGAATTGCGGGACAGCGGCGACGAACGTCCGCTCTTCGGCGACAGGTGCGACGATGCTGTCCGGGACGAGGCCATCAGCCGTCACATCCCCGACCTGATGCGCTTCCTGCTGCGGCATATGGAGTTGGCACCCGCCTTCGTGCCCCGCCACGGCAGACATTGCGACTGGTGCTCCTGTCGAAAACTGTGTAGGGTCTGACGCGAGGGATACAATGGGGCCGCCAACACCGACGGCACCCTTTCACGCACCGGCCCTAGGGGAAATAGGGGTCGGTCTTCTGGCATATCTGCCACACCGGAGGAATGAAGCATGCCGTTTCCTACCTTGCAAATCGGCGACCTCGTCGCCAGGGTTCCCATCATTCAGGGAGGCATGGGAGTGGGCATTTCGCTCTCCCGCCTCGCGTCCGCCGTCGCCAATGAGGGCGGTATCGGCGTCATCGCCGGAGCGATGATCGGCATGAAAGAGCCCGACGTCGCCAAGAATCCCATAGAAGCCAACCTGCGCGCACTGCGCCGCGAAATCGAAAAAGCCCACGAAGCCACCAAGGGCATCGTGGGCGTCAACATCATGGTCGCGCTCACCACCTTCTCTGAGATGGTGCGCACCTCCATCGAAAGCCGTGCCGACATCATCTTCTCCGGAGCAGGACTGCCGCTCGACCTGCCCAGACATCTGCACGATGCTTGCGAACAGAAGAAGGAAGAGTTCCGCACCAAGCTGGTGCCCATCGTCTCTTCTGCACGAGCCGCATCGGTCATCGCCAAGAAGTGGCTCAGCCGCTTCGACTATCTGCCCGATGCCTTCGTGGTCGAAGGGCCCAAGGCTGGCGGACATCTCGGCTTCAAGCCCGAAGAGATCGACGACCCCGGTCATTCGCTGGAGCATGTCGTACCCGAGGTCATCGAAGCCGTGAAGCCCTTCGAAGACGCCAAGGGACGTGCCGTGCCCGTCATCGCTGCCGGAGGCGTGTATTCCGGTGACGACATCCGTCGCTTCATCGAGATGGGCGCAGCAGGCGTGCAGATGGGCACACGTTTCGTCGCCACCCACGAGTGCGACGCTGACGAACGCTTCAAGCAGGCGTATGTCGCGGCGCGCGAAGAGGATGTGACCATCATCAAGAGCCCGGTGGGCATGCCCGGTCGCGCCATCGGCAACGGTTTCATCGAAGCCATGCGCGAAGGTGCCAAGAAGCCGTTCAAGTGCGTCTTCAAGTGCATCAGCACCTGCGAACAGGAGCAGACGCCCTACTGCATCGCCGCTGCGCTGATCAACGCCATGAAGGGTAATCTGGAAAAGGGCTTCGCCTTCTCCGGTTCCAACGTCTTCCGCATCGACTCCATCCTCTCCGTGCGCGACCTCATCGGGTCGCTGCAACGCGAGTTCGAAGAGGCTGTGGCACGCAGAATGGTGCTGCAAGGTTCGTAAGACCCGACATGTCCGGCCCTGTGGCTGGTCATTCCGAGAACATGAAGGCCGGGGAGACCCGGCCTTTTGCATTCATCAAACCACAAGGGCTTATCGGTGAAACGACGCGAGGCAGGCGCGGCCCGCCATTCAGCTGCCACAGCGACTGCGGTACGGAAACGAGTCTGCCGGCACATCCACGAATCATACATCTGGGGCTGGAGACCGAAACCAGCAGGGGCGATGCCCGGACTTCCACAGGTTTGATGGCGAACAGGGCGAACAGGGCGAACAGGGCGAACTCTTCAGCCAGCGTACGAGGGATGACTGAAACCTATCCGTGGCTCTTTTTCCGGGCACGGGAACGGGATGGCTGTCGCCTCTCGGAGTCTTCCCGGGAAGAAGCAGACGACGTAGGGCCTGACAGGGGCTCAGATGCGAGAATCGGCACAGACTCAGGCTTAGGCGCCGCATATTGCGACACACCGAGTGAAGCACGAGGGTGCGCCTTGTCGTAGACTTCGATGAGGTGCGCCAGCGTCAGGTGGGTATAGCGTTGTGTGGTCGCCAGCCGGGCGTGCCCGAGCAACTCCTGCACACTTCTGAGGTCGGCCCCCGCTTCAAGCAGATGGGTCGCGAACGAATGGCGCAGACCATGCGGCGAGACGCTCTGGGGAAGTCCTGCCCTGCGGCACAGCGCGTCGATGATGCGCGTAGCCTGACGTCTGTCGAGTCGGTCACCACGAGCCCCCACGAAGAGCGCCCGTTCCCCTTCGGACGCCAGATGATGCCGGAAATGCAGCCATTCACGCAACGCGTCCACGCTGGTGTCGCTCAGCGGCGACATACGCTCTTTCGAACCCTTGCCCAGCACCCGCACAACTCCGGCGGAAGGGTCGGCGTCAAGGACATCCAGCCCCAGCGCCTCCGAGATACGCAGCCCGGACCCGTACAGCAACTCGGCCAGCGCGAGGTCTCGACGCCGGATGGCCTCCGCATGGAGGGTGTCGCCGGACATGGACTCCACGGCAGTGGAAAGGGGCTTGCGAGACGTGCTCCCGGCAGGAAGGGTGGGGACTGCGGCTGCGCCCGCATCGGCCCCGGCACCAGATACGGTACCTCGCGGGGCATCATGATGCCCGGACACAAGACTCCCGCTGCCATGCCCGCAGACCGCGTCATCGACGGTATTGCCCATACTCTTACGGGTGGCCACGCCCGCGTCACAATCGCCGTCCGGGGCACCTGTCGCGGGGCCATGCCCCGTATCAAGCAGGGCGAACACCTGATCGACATTCAGCGTACGTGGCTGCCGCTTCTCTTGCCGGGGATTATGGACAGCGGCCACCGGGTCGGCAGTCACACGGCGCAGACGCAGCATATAACGAAAGAAGGCACGCAATGCTGAAAGCTTGCGAGCAACGGAGCTCCGCGCGGTACGAAGCCGATGCAGTTCGGCGAGGTACCGTTGCACATGGCGCCGGGTGACGTCCTCTGGCGCGTCAAGCCCGAAGCCCTCTGCCGTGAGCACCCCGTGAAACTGCATGAGGTCGGTTCCGTAGGCCGTCACCGTCGCCGGGGAATAGCCCTTTTCAAGCTCGACATGGGCGAGAAACAGTTCAAGGGTCTCGGGTACGGCAGCATCGCCGCCGGTTGCCGAGTCACCGTCAGACTGCGAAAACGACGCACCGCCTCGTCCGCGTGCCGCGCTGCGGGGCCCACGGGCTGTTGCGCGTCCCCTGTCCGTCAGTTTAGCCATGCGCACCGCCGTGGCGATTGCCGCCTCCGTCGACCCCATCGACCTCATCGCCCATCCCGTCACTGTCGTCGTACATGTCGCGTTGTGCGGGTATGGTCGGCGGCACACCTTTCGCCGTGCCGTCAGCGGATGGGGCGTCGCCATAGCAACGCCTGTCGAGAGCATAGCTGCTGCCGGGCATGGCTTTGGCCTTCTTCTTCATCTGACCGGCACGATGCGAGGCTTCGCCCGCATGCTGCAGGCAGCCTTCATGATTGAACACCACGGCGATGGAGATGGCCATGAGAGGGAAGGTGCGCACGTCGCCCTGCCTATCCGTGGAGACGATACAACCTCGTGCGCGGTCGTCATTATCGTAGAAGCTGGGGACGATGGCGTCGAAGCGTGACACGATGGTGCGGCAGGCGGACTCCATCAACGCCGCGGGCAGCATGAAGACGAAGTCGTCACCGCCCACATGCCCCACAAACGAAGAACTGCCCGATGCCACGGCACGGACGGTGTTGACGATGATACGCGCCGTCATCATCAGCGCCTCGTCGCCGCGCGAAAAGCCGTACTTGTCGTTGAACGCCTTGAAGTTGTCCAAATCGGCGTAGCCGAGGCCGAAGTCTTCGCCCCTGTCGATGCGCGTCTGGATGTCGAGCAGGATGGACGTGTTGCCCGGAAGATGCGTGAGCGGATTGGCGTCGAGCGTTCGCGTGGCGCGCAACATGGCCAATTCCAGCCGGGCCCGCAGTTCCACCACGGTGGCAGGCAGCAGCACGAAGTCGTCGGCCTCGGTGGTCGCCCAGTCCATGCCGCCATGCAATGTCGCCTCATCCATGCACAGCACCGCGCATATCTGACGGTACACGTTCTCGCTCTTGAGAATGCGCAGCACGGCATCCCCCGGCAGGTCGGCAAGACGCATGTCCACGACCAGCAGGTCGGGAGGGGTGACGAACATGATGTCCAGCGCGGCACGCCCCGAACGCAGCACCTGCCAATGCATGACATCCTCGGGCCACAGGGAGGTCACGGTCTCGACGAAGGCTTCATCCGACGAAAGGAGCATCCCTTCGCGGGGCGGGCGGGACTGGTGCGGCACACCTGAAGCGTTCATGGCGTCCATCAGGCGAAACCGAGGCCGGAGACCTCGACGAACTTGCCATCGAGACCGTCGAGGACCGTCTCAAGGACCTTCTGCCCCATTCCAAGATGCTTGAGCGCATGGGGGTCGAGAAGTGGCACGTTGTCGTCGCCACCGGAACCGAATTCATACAGTCGCACGAGAAAATCACCGATATGGACGACACACGCCATGGTGCGGAAGTTGGGTGCGCCCATGGGCCTGTGGTGCCACGCCATGCCCTCGCGCAAGGCGGCAGGCAGGTTCCAGCGTTCGCCAACCCATGCGTTGATACGGTCATGGGCGAACCCGAGTACCCGTTTCTCAGCCTCGCGGTAGGTGATGTCCTCTGCCGAGACGAGCGCGTCGAGTTCCTTGCGGGCGTCCGGCAACTGTACCGCTGTCACGACCTTGCCAAGGTCGTGCAGAAGGCCCGCAACGGCATATTCTTCGGGGTCCTTGAGTGCGAGGGTGCGCGCCAGTTCACCGCAGGCGAGCGAACAGCCCACGCTGTGGTCCCACAGCCCTGTCATGGCGCGGCTCATGTCGTCGAAGACCGCCGTGGAGACGATGAGCCCGCGCACCACGTTGTAGCCGAGCAGTACCAGCGCATGCTGCACCGAACCGATGCGCCCCGGAAAACCGTAGATGGGCGAGTTCACCATCTTCAGCACCTTGGCGGAGAGCACCTGATCATAGGCGATGACCTTGGCAATCTGTTCCGTGGACGAACCGGGGTCCTCCACAAGGCGCGTCACCTCATCAAGTACGGCAGGAAGCGTAGGAAGACTCTGGGCAGCGAGGATGCGCCCCCGGTATTCCGTCCGCAACGAATCATCGACCATGCGATGCCTCCCACCCCCGGGACGAACGCGTTACAGAACCTGCTTTCATGGCGTCACATCCCCTGCCCGGCGGTCTCTCGGGCCTTGGACGAGAAACGGCGCATCAGGAACTGATGCATGGTCGCCATGAACCTGTCTTCGCCATGCTTGCGGAAAAGGTGCTCAAGCCGTCCGGCAATGCGCGCGAAATCGACACCGGAGCCATCATCCACGGGCACGGGGTTGCCCTCCACATATATCTCGGCCACCCCGGCGGTGGCAAACCGTTCAAGCATGATGTCGGTGAGTTCTACGCCCTCGCCCACCAAGGGGACACCGTCGGGGCGTTGTACAGGGCGGGCCAGACGCATGCCCGGCGCGGCCTGCTCAAGAGTCAGTTTCTGCATGGTGCCTCCGTCATGGGGACTACATACTCGCGTAGCGCATCCCCGGCAACCGCCGCACAACACCCTGCACTTCCAGCAGAAGCAGAGTTCCGCTGACGTCGCCCGGCGCCATGGCAAGAGCGCGGCACAGGTCGTCTACATGGGCCTCTCCCATGTCACGCAGAAGAGCAAGCAAACGACTTTCCGGGTCGCCATGCTCCTTGGGCATGTCAGGGTTTACGGCGTGCACTCCGCGCGCAGTGGCACGAAGGGAGGCGCTGGACACCGCGGTCGCCCCCTCCTCGCCGGATATGACGGGGGCCGACGCGACAGGGGGGCAAGCATCAGACGGTGCGGTCTGCCCCAAGGGCGCGAAAGGGAATCGCGACGGGCTTGCCGTTGCGCAAGATTGACCGCCGCAAGCAGCTTCAGCAACGGGCGGGCCGTTCCTTTGCGTGGCGATGCACGCCGGGGGTATTCCCTGCCCCCCACGCCCGTCACGCACGGGAGGTACGTGACGTCTATCGTGCAAGGACGGTCGATGCGTCTCTTCGGGACTCTCGAGTTTGGCGCGCTCGTCTTCGGCATACGTGTCTTGTCTGCGCTTGTCGTCGCGCCACGTGTCGTCTCCGGGCACATCATGACGGGCGAGGTGCTGGCGCAGCCTGTCCATCAGGCGCCCCACCCCGGCGTCCTGTTTCGCACGTCCGATGCCACCGGGCGGCCCATCCACGGGCACGGCAGCGCCATTTCCTGCGGCATCTCCGTCCAGAGTGTGGCCGCCCCACATGGCTGCGTCCTGCGCTTCCGTATCCGGCATGTCTGCGCCCGACGCTCCTATGCTCACAGTATGCGAGTCCGACGCATGTGGGCCCGACGCATCTGGGCCCGGCCCACCCCTGTGCCCCGGTGCGCCCCCCTCCTCTCCGGCACCAGACGGCACGACCTTCGCCCTCACGGGGGCACGTCCACCGGACAACGGAACGTCCGTGGAAATGCTGTCATCGCCCCGAGGGGCAGCGGGCGGCACACCCCCCGCAGCCTCCGCCCGGGCACGCAGTGCTCCAAGCAATTGTGGTGCGAGGTCGACGAGGATGTCTTCCGCCGAACCCACGGCATGCGCCCCTTCTTCGAGCAGGTCATGACACCCTCGCGACGTCTGGGCCGAAACGGGGCCGGGCATGGCGTACACCTCACGGCCCTGTTCCAGTGCGAGACGGGCCGTGATGAGGCTGCCACTGCGTGTCGCGGCCTCGACCACCAGCACGCCCAGTGAGAGACCGCTGATGACACGGTTGCGGATGGGGAAGTGGCGTGGTTCGGGGCGCGCGCCAGGGGCGAACTCGGTCACGAGCAGCCCTTCAGATGCCATGCGTTCGAAGAGGTCTTCGTTATCATAGGGATAACGGATGTCTATCCCCGTACCGAGCACACCGACAGTACCACCGACGCCCTGCAACCCGGCAAGATGCGCTTCACGGTCGATACCGCGCGCCATGCCGGAGACGATGGTCACACCTGCACAGGCAAGGTCGCGGGCGAGTTGCGCCGCCATGCGCATCCCCTGCCGGGAACACAACCGCGACCCGACCACCCCCAGCGCCGGATTGTCCAGCAATGCCACATCCCCCGTGCAGTAGAGCAAAGCGGGAGCATCGGGGAGAGAGCGCAACCTCTCGGGATAACGTGGGTCGTTCCATAGCAGGATGCCACAGTCGCAGGCGTGCAATGCGTCCCACTCGGCCTTGGCAGTCGCCCGCCAGCGCCCGGAGGCGAGGGCAAGTGCAGCCTGCTGCCGCACGCCGCTACCGGCAAGATGCGGGGCACGCTGCACGGCCGCGAATGCCGACCCGAAATGCCGGATGAGCCGGATGTGTGAACGCGCACCTAGACCTTCAGTGTGCCGCAATGCGAGAACGGCCCACAATTCTGCTCTTGCGGCCTCGTCGAGTTCATCGAAACGGGGGGGACGCTTCTGACATCTGCCGTCAGCTACCGGGTCGGCACAACCGGGGTCGGCACCTCGTGTCATCGTCTTTTTCAGGGCAGCATACCCCGCTTGCGTGCCAGCACCGCAGCAGGCGTAGCCGGATACTGTTCCTGCAAGGCCTTGAACTGAAGCCGGGCGTTCTCCTCGTCATTGAGACGCTGGTAGGCCATGCCTGCCTTGAGGAGAGAGTCGGAGGCCTTCTGGTGCTTGGGGTAGGAAGCGACGACGTCCTTGAAATCGATGATGGCATCGGCGTAACGGCGCTGCGCATAGAGTGCCTCACCACGCCAGTAGTGGGCATTGGGTTGCAACGCATCGGAAGGATAGGCTTCGATGAAGGCGTCGAAACGCTGGCGCGCCTCTTCGGGTCTTCCCCTCTCAAGCAGCGCGAGGGCTTCCTTGTAGGCGGCGGATGCCCCACCGGCAGCCGTTGCCACCGGTTTGGCGGCAGGCCTGGTGGCGGATACGGCACGTGCGACGGGCTTGGTCGACGAGGCCTTCGAAGAAGGTCTGGAAGTGGCAGGGTACACCTTGCGTCCGCCCATGGTGCCTGCGGCTTCGCGTTCAGAAACGACAGTGGCGCGACCTTCCGCTTCGAGGCGTCCGACACGTTCACGCAGGTCGTCCACAGTGGCGTCGGTGGCTGATGTGCGTTCATCCAGCGAGGTCACTTGCGCGTCACGAACGGCGACGGAACGTTCCAGCGCCGCGGTACGTTCCTCAAGCCCCCGCAGGCGTACATCCGTGGCACTCTGCCCTGCGCACCCTGCACAGGCGCAGACGAGCAACAGCCCCAACGCCCCAACATACCTTCCCTGCGTCATGTGTGACCTCCCGACGTACTGGTGTCCTGCGTGCCTATACTCAATAGGTGACGGTGCGTTTTTTTTCAAGCACGCATGGCGGTTATGCAACCAGCTACAGCAGGATACCGGACGTCCCCCATCGGCGGGCACCGCATAGCGCACCACCGCGCCATGGCAACCTCACCGGGCAGGACATGGCACAGCCAGACGCCAGACAGCGCCCGCCCCTCGCCGACACGAAAGCGGACACTTGCGCAAAACCCGCCATAAGAGGCCAGAGACCGCCCCCCTCCACGGGTTGCGCCACAACGGGTTTTGGGGCACAAGACCCCTGCACGACATCGACCAGACCCTCATCCGGAGGCCCCATGCATTCCCTTCTTCCCGACGCGACAACATGGGCGCTCGCCCTCTCCGGCGGCCTGCTGCTGACGCTGATGGCGGCGGCAACCGGGCTGCCTTTCATGGCCCTCGCAGGACAGACGCTCGCCACCGCAAGACGCCGTGTCTTCTATGACAAATGCGCCCGCCAGCTTGCCATGCTGGTGGCTGTCCTCTCCCCCCTGTCCCTGCTCCTGACCGGCATTTCGGTACTGCGGGCCGTGCAGATGGAACCGGACATGCTCGCCGGGCCCTACCGCATGCCCGTCGTGGCCTTGCTGGCACTGCATGCCGGCACCACACTCTGCGCCGTACTCTACTTCGTCACATGGAAAGGTCTCGCTTCGCGCCTTCCGCTGCTGCACAGGCTCTTCGGCCTTTCCGCTGGCATCGGCGGTGCCAAGACCCTCTTCGTGGCACTTGCCATCGTCCGTGCGCTCTTCGTCGCGGGGCACCCTCTGCCTGCCACCGGTTCCGCCCTCGAGGTGATGCTCGCCCTGCTTCTTCCCGCCGGGAACGCCCTGCTGTGGCCAGCCTTCGGCCTCGCTCTCTGTGCCGCAGCCGCGTTCGGCGGCGTATATGGCACCCAATGGCTGGTGCTGCGCCGCCAGCAGGACGACTTCGGTCGCGACCACTACAACTTCACGCTCCCATGGTGCGCCGCATGGGGCATGTACGGCACTGTGGTCATGCTGGCTCCCCTCGGCTATGTGCTGTGGCGCGCCCTCTCGCAGGTCAGCCCCACGTTCGGCGTGCTGCCCCCGCTCGTGCCCTTCGCCTTGTGCATCATCGCCCCGCTGCTATGCCTGACATGCTCCATGGCAGTCACCCGCAGCGCCACACCCATGCGACTCAAGCCCGCCATCACCGTCGCCGTACTCGCGGCCATTGCCGGTACGGCAGGTGTGCTCTCGACATTGCTGTCGCTCTCCCGCATCGGCTGACACCTTCCCCTCGACACGAAAAAGGGCCACCTTCGGGTGGCCCTTCTCTTTTGCGATGCAGCCCTGCAAGGGCGTCATATGGCCTTGGAAGTGGCCATCATGTAGATTTCGTGCGGGTCGAGGATGAGTATCACGCTACCGTCGCCCATGATGGTGGCACCGGAGATGCCTTTCAGGTCGCCCAGATAGGCTCCGAGGGGCTTGATGACGATCTCCTGCCGTTCAAGCAGCCTGTCCACCACGAGGCCCAGGCGTCTGTCGTTGTCGTGGATGACCACGACCGACAGCACGTCCTGCGCGTCACTCCTTGGCAGGGCAAGCAACTCGGAGAGGTCGACGATGCCAAGCACCTCGCCACGCAAGGTGACCGCCTTGCGGCCCTTCACATCGGTGAGGCGCCGCGCCTCTATCTTGGTGGTCTCCGAGACGGCATCGAGCGGGATGGCATACATCTGCCCGGCGACATTGACCATGAGTGCGTCGATGATGGCAAGGGTGAGGGGCAGGGAGAGCGTGAACCGAGTCCCTTTGCCCACCTCTGAATGGATGCTGACGCTGCCCTTGAGGTTCTTGATGTTGGTACGCACCACGTCCATGCCGACGCCGCGTCCGGAGATGTCGGTAATCTTCTCAGCCGACGAGAAACCGGGAGCGAAGATGAGTTCCATCGCCTCGCGGTCGTCCATGGCCTTGGCTTCTTCAGGCGTGACGATGCCTTTGCGGACAGCCACTTCGCGCATCTTTTCAGGGTCGATGCCCTTGCCGTCGTCCTCGATTTCGATGGCGACCGAGTTGCCCTTGTGGAATGCGCGCAAGGTGACGACGCCCTTCGGCTTCTTGCCCTTGGCGATACGTTCCTCTTCGGGTTCGACGCCATGGTCCACCGAGTTACGGATGAGGTGCACCAGCGGGTCGCCGATGACTTCTACGACGCTCTTGTCGAGTTCAGTCTCCTCGCCTTCAAGGACGAGGTCGACCTCCTTGCCGCTCTTGCGGGAAAGGTCGCGTACAAGGCGCGGGAAGCGGGAGAACACCGAAGAGACAGGCACCATGCGGACCTTCATGATGGTGTCCTGAAGATCGTCGGATATGCGCGCCATGGCATACGTCGTCTCGGAGAGGTTCTGTGCCACCTCCGCCACATTGACCGACGCACCACCCTCTTCAAGGTGCCGCGCAAGCATGGAATAGCGGTTGCGGTTGATGATGAGCTCTCCGATGAGATTCATCAGGTGGTCGAGCTTCTCGTGGTCGACGCGAATGGTGGAAGACGCCTTGCTGCCACCTGCGGGCGGGCCGCCTGCAGGAGCGGCTGCCGGGGCCGACGCCGCTGCGGGGGCCGGGGCGGCGGGACGGGGCGGAGTCGCTACGGCCTTGGCAGGCGCGGCAGATGACGCAGCAGCCGCTTTGGGCGGAGTTGTCGCCGCCGCTACGGGCTTCGCTTCTGTCCCGGATGTGGCAGGGGCTGCGGGTTTTGCCGATGCGGCGGCCGCAGCCTGCCCGGCAGGAGCCGAAGCGGCGGCCTGAGCACCAGAAGATGCCGCGCTCTGGAATGCCGGCGCAGCCGGGACGGGCTCCGGCTTCTGGGCCGGTTTTTCCGATGAAGGTGCCCCCTGCGCGACGCTGCCGCTCTCGGGAGCCGATGCAGAAGTCGTCGCTGCCGAAGACGGTGTACCGACTGTAGCCGCAGCAGGGGCCTCGCCCTGCTCGGATTCGGCGTCTCCACCGTTGAGGCAGTCCTCCATGCGGGCTATCTCTTTGCCGAGCATATCGCCGATGATCGAGGTCTCCTGCCGGAGCAGGTCGACCATCAGCCCGAAATCAAGATCCGCATTGCGCGCCTGATCGACGAGTCCGGCTGTCCGTTCCGCATAGAGGCGAACATCCTCGGCCCCCATGTAGGCGCACGAGTTCTGCACGGTGACCAGAAAACGGTAGAGCGCGTCGACATATTCCTTCTGGCTGGCATCACGTGCCAGTTCATCCAGACCGACCCGGATATTGTCCATCTGCTGGGCGACGGTCGCCTTGAAGACATCGAGGTCTTCAGCATCGTAGGTCGCCGAGGGGTCGCAGGCCGCTGCCTTCTGCTGCTCGCCCTTGGCGGGGGCGGCGGACTCATCGGCTGAATCGGCACCACCCTGCATGCTGCCTTCAGTGGTGGCGGTGCTTTCAGCCGCTGGTTGTGATGCGGCCTGCTTCGCCATCCCCACAATACCCACGGGCAGGCGGGCCTCGCCGCCAGCCACGGCCTGCTGAAGCGGTTCGAGCACTTCGGAGATATCGAATCCGTGCACCATGCCCGATGCCGTCTCGATGCGATTCACGAGCGCGTCGATGACATCGACCACGAACAGGAGCAGGTCGACGAGTTCTGCCGAAGACTGCATCTCGCCGCGCCGGATGTTGTTCAGGAGCGTCTCTGCCTCATGGGTGAGGCCGTTCAGCTCGCGGAAGCCGATGATGCCGCTGTTTCCCTTGAGGTTATGGAAAAAGCGGAACAGGTCGTTGACGCGGTCATCCTTCTCGTCGGGGTGCCGTTCGAGTTCGAGAAGCCCGGTACCGAGTTGCTCCGTCATCTCGCGGGCTTCATCGATGAAGTCCTTGAGATGCGCCTCACCGAAGGCAGTGAGGGCATACGACTCCGTGTCGGGCAGGGCGGCAATCCATGCCGCGATACTCTCACCTTCGGTCATTCCCGACTCGTTTCCGCTGTCTCCGGAAGCGACGGGTACGGCGGCATCCTGCACGGACGGCCCCTGCACGTTGTCGCCGACGCCTCCCGCTGCATCCGACGCCGACATACCGTCTGAAGGCTCATCGACAGTCGTGGCGACGATGCCGTCAGGCTCGACCGCCGCTTCATCGGCAGCCGGAGTGACCGCCGCCACCGGCTCGACAGGAGCAACAGGTGAAGCGGGGGCTGCGGGGGCAGCAGGGACCGCGCCGCCACCGGCCATGATGGCATCAATGGTGGTGATGAGCGACTCGATGGCAACGTCGCCTTCCTGCCCGGAGCTTTCGAGGTTGTCGATCATCTGGCGCAAGGCGTCTGTCACGGCAAGGATGACGTCCATGATCTCGGATGTGACGACCATGGCACCCTTGCGGAGTTCATCGAGGATGTTCTCCGCCCTGTGGGCCAGCTGATTCATGCGGTTGAGGCCCAGAAAGCCCGATGCCCCCTTGAGCGAGTGCATCGGCCTGAAGATCTCGTTCAGCAGCGCGAGGTTGTCAGGAGCCTTCTCGAGTTCGAGCAGGTTCGGCTCGATGGTTTCGAGATGCTCTTTGGCTTCGACGATGAAATCGGCGAATATTTCCGGATCCATATATTCCTGAGTCATATCCTCACCTCTGCTCTCCGTGGAACCCCGAAACCGGCAGGGAAGCTACGCCGCATATCTGGCCTGCGCAAGTGCCCTGCATCGTTCCTTATCGGCTAGCCGAGCAACATCTTTATGTTCTTGACCATCTTTTCAGGTTGAGCGGGCTTGACCATGTAGAGGTTGGCCCCGAGGCTCATGCCCATCTGGATGTCCTTCTCCTGCCCTTCGGTGGAGAGTACCACGATGGGAAGGTTACGATAGGTATCCTGCTCACGCACGGTCTTGATGAACGTGAAGCCGTCCATGCGGGGCATGTTGACGTCGGAGATGATGAGGTCGACGCCCTCGGACGAATAGAGCTTTTCGAGACCGTCAAGTCCGTCTTCCGCCGTGGTCACCTTGAAGCCTTCCTTCTTCATGATGAAGGCGACGAGGTTACGGACGGTCTTCGAATCGTCGACGATGAGTATATGCTTGCTCATGTGTGCCTCCTAGCGTTTCAGGACGCTTTCCACGATACGATCGACTGAGATGATGCCCACCAGCCGTTCACCGGCCTTGAGCAGCCCGGACACGAAGTCGACATTGATACCGAGATGCGATTCCACAGCCCAGTCTATGTCATTTTGCGACACCCTGTACATGGTGTGTACGCGTTCTATCATCAGTCCCACCTGCAACCCGTGCCTGCGGCAGACCACGATGAACCTGTCATCGTCGGCCCCGGTGGCCTGCACTTCGAGCAGGTCGCGCAAACGTACCAGCGGAGTGACCCGCCCGCGCAGGTTGATGATTCCGGCAAGATACGCAGGGGCGGCAGGCAACCTCGTAGGCGTCTGGAACCTGATGACCTCCTGGACGGCGACGCTGGGAACGGTGTATTCCTGCTCCCCCAGAAAGAAGGCCACCATCTGCAGTTCCGCCTCCTGGCGGATGATGACATCCAGCGGTGGTTCGCCGTCGGTCGCCGTCTCTACGGCGGCACCTGCGTCGATACCGATACGCTTGAGGATGTCGCCCTCCTCCACGCCGAGGTACTTCTGCATGAACGCCCTCTCCGCCGCGGAAAAACCCTCGCCGCGACCGGTGGCCCCCAGTTCGAAGTCCTGCTGCTGGAAATATTCCTCCGGTGATTTCACCATAATGCCGTCACTTCATCGGCCAGTTGCTCGTAGCCTTTAGCGCCACGGCTGGCCGGGTCGATGTCATATATGACGCGCCCTTGCGCGCTTGCTTCACGAAACCGCGTGTCCACACCGATGACCGAGGCGAACATGCGAGGCCCCAGCTTCCGTCCCAGCAATTCCAGCACCCGCGTGCAGGCCTTGGCGCGCCGGTCGTACATGGTAGCCAGCGCCATGTAGCGCACGGGCTGCGGCAAGACCTTGTTGAGCACCCGTATGGTATCGAACAGCAACTTCAGGCCATGCAGGGCGAGAAAGTCCGTCTGAATGGGGATGACCAGCAAGTCTGCGGCAACCAGCGCATTCACCAGCAGAATGCCCACATGCGGCGGACAGTCGAGCAGGATGTAGTCGTAACGGTCGCGGACGAGCGATACGGCATCCTGCAGGATGGCCCCCTTGCCCTTGCGGTTCTTGAGGTCGACCTCCAGTTCCGAAAGCCTGATGCTGGCGGCGACGACATCCCAGTCCTGCCCTTCGTTGCGGCGGACGATACGCTTCCAGAGTTCGCCATACGCAGCGGGTTCCGCCATGAACAGGTCGTGAACCGTGGCGTCCAGTTCCTCCGGATAGAAGCGCAGGTGCACCGACGCACAGGCATGCGGGTCGAGGTCGATGATGAGCACACGCAACCCCTTGCGCGCCAGGGCCGCGCCAAGGCTCAGCGTGGTGGTCGTCTTGCCGACGCCGCCCTTCTGGTTGGCTATGGCGATGACCTTTGCACCCATCAGCAGACACTCTCCTCCGGCACACGTTGCACGCTCCGTTCCCTCATGGCCTAGGCCAGCTTCCTGTAGATGATGGCCCCGGTGTGATGCTCGGGCTTGAAGGCGCGGCTGATGTTGTGCAGCGACTCCGAATGGCCGATGAGCAGATAGCCCCCCGGCAGCAGGTTGTCGTAGAACGAACCTATCACCTGCTTCTTCATCTCATCGTCGAAGTAGATGATGACGTTGCGGCAGAAGACGATCTGCGACCGCTCGACCCGCTTGAGCTGCGTTCTGTCGCTGAGGTTGATCTGTCCGAACTGCACCAGCTGCTGCACCTTGGGGTCGATACGGTACTGCGTACCTTCCTTGATGAAGTAGCGGCTGATGATATCCGGCGGCGTAGTACGCAGCGCGTAGTCCGAGTACATCCCCTTTCGCGCCGAGGCGAGCACCGCTTCCGAGAGGTCGTTGGCCGTGATGCGGATATCCCAGCTTGCGATTTCGGAACGCAGCACCTCATGCAGGATGATGCCCAGCGTATAGGGCTCTTCACCCGTCGAGCACCCGGCTGACCAGATGCGCAGGCGCTTCTGCCCTTTGGCGCGCAACTCGGCGATCACCGCGCCCAGCACCTTCTCCTGAAAGACCTGCAGCTGTGGCGGGTTACGATAGAAACTCGTCTCGTTGGTGGTGACCACCTCGAAGAGCTTGTTCAGTTCCGTACGTTTGTTGGCGTCATAGCGCAGGTACTGGTAGTACTCGCCGAAGCTCTTCAGGTTGAGATCCTTCAACCTGTTGGAGAGCCTGTTCTCAACGAGGTACTTGCGGTTCTCGGCGATATAGATGCCGCATTGCTGGTAGATGAAGTCGCGCAGCTGAACGAACTCCTCATCGGAGATCTTCAGTTCCGTCCTCAACGTGATGGATTTGGCAAACAGTGACATCACTCACCCTCGCTGTCTTGTTCGCCCAGACGAGCGACAGCATCTTCGGCAGCCTGCTGGATCTCGGGGTCTTCATGCTCCATGAGCGCGAGAAGTGCCCGGAACGCCATGTTGCCGCCAATGGAACCAAGGGCTTCGATGATCTTGAGCAACACGAGGTTGCCTGCGCCATCCACCCGTTCGATGAGCGGCGTCACGCATTCCTTCCGCCCCAGACGACCGAGGGCTTCGATGGCACGCACCCGGACCCAGTCATCCTCGTCATCCAGCGCCTCCAGCAGGTGGCCGATGACCGATTCCTCAGGGCACGCCCCGAAAAGGTCGACGAGGGCGAGCCGCACTTCACGTACGGGGTCGTGCATGAGCGGCACGACGAGTTCCAGATGCTCGGGCGTGATGGGACACGTTCCGGCAAGAGCCTCAAGCGCCACCTTGCGCACGTCAGGCACATCATCCACCAGCGCCTCACGCAGCACGTCGAGGTTGCCGTCGACGTCAAGCCGCCCCATGGCATAGGTCGCCATCATGCGCTGCAACGGGTCTCCGGAATGGAAACGCTCCCTGAAGCTCGCGCAGAGTGAGACATCCTGTAGCGCGATGCAGGCTTCGAGCGCGGCCTCTTTGACATCGTCGTAGGGATGGTCGAGCAGGGCGAGCATGCGTTCGCCCACGCCCGCTGGCCTCGCGCGGTGTCCGAGGAAGTGCAGTGCGGCCTTGATGACATGGGCGTCTTCGGCCCGTTCGAGCAGGTCGAGGAAGAAGTCCACGTCCTCAAGGCTTGCGATGCGCGCCAGTTGCGTGGCGATGGCCCGCTGCGCGTCGCGCCCCTTGTCCCAGAATATCCGTTTCAGGGCCGGGACGATCTCGGCGGGATTCATATCCGCAGCCGCTTCAACCACCATGAGGATGGTGGATTCGTTCTCGTCGCTGAGGGCCTCTTCCACCGCTTCGTTGAACCCGATGCCACCGATGCAGCGAATGGCGGCTTCGAGGCGCTCATGGTCACGGTCGGGGTCGAGTCGTGCCGCAAGCCGCAGCACGGCCACGGTCGCCTCTGCCTGCCCGAGGCTGGCAAGCCCGACCATGGCGGCGTCCTGCACTTCCTCGTCTTCGTCATCAAGTGCGGCAAGCAGGTAGGCGCCAAGACGCTGCTGTTCCCTTTCGCCCAGAAGCGAGAGCGACTTCTTGCCGAGGATGGAGACGATGGCCCGCACGATCTTGTTCCGCAGCGGCGTCGGTGACTTCTCGATACGCTTGAGCAGAAGCGGCACGGCCTTGAGGTTGCCCATCTCGCCGAGCGCGTCGACGATCATGGACGCCACGAGGTCGGATGTGGTGTCGAGGGCCTTCACGAGGGCGTTGACCGAAGATTCTGCGCGAATCTTGATGAGGGCCTCGATGACGGAGAACTGCACCCATTCCTCGTCCTGCATGGCCTTGTTGAGGCAGTCGGCCGCCTCGGGGAAGGCCAGCGTGCCAAGGCTCACCGCCGCCTGATAGCGTACGTTCACCTCGGGGTCGCGCAGGAGCGCCTCGCACAGTGCGGGCACGGCGAGGATACTGCCGGAGGTGCCGAGGATGTCAGAGGCGAAGATGCGGATGTCCGGGTCTTCGTCATGAAGCAATTGCTTGAGCGCATCGAACTCGTCACGCCCGATGTCACGCAGGATATCCATGGATATGTTGCGGATGGGCGCATCGTCCGAGCGCAGAAGGGGTATGACCCCCGCCACGGCAGCCGCGCCGCCGATCTTGCGAAGGGCGTTGTCCACAGCTTCTTGCACCCCGATGTTCTGACTTTGCAAATGGCGCACAAGATGGGGGACGGCTGCCTCCAGGCGCAGTTCTCCTGCCGAGTAGGCCGCCTCGCGGACCTGCTCGGCGTCGTCGCTCTGCAAGACCTCTAGGATATGCTGTTCTTCCGACATATGGCCTTCCTTGCTGTTTGAAGCCCCCCGCCACCCCCCTTTGCAGCGGGAGACGGCACTACTTGTACAACCCGTTCATTATGGCAGCAGCCATATCGTCTATGTCAACGATTTCATCTGCGAGACCGGCATCGACGATGGCCTTGGGCATGCCGTACACCACACAGGTGGCGTCACTCTGGGCGATGGAACGCCCCCCCTTCTGCTTGAGAACCTTCATGCCTTCCATGCCGTCACTCCCCATACCGGTGAGAATAACGCCAAGGGCCCGCCGCCCCATCGACTGCCCGACCGACTCCATCAGCACGTTGGCAGATGGCTTGTAGAGGGCATCGGCAGGGTCGGTAGTCACCACCACCTCCATGTGGCTCACGCGCTGTTCGACTCGCAGGTGTTTGCCGCCGGGTGCGATGTAGGCCGTGCCGGGTTTGAGCTTCTCACCCGATTCAGCCTCCTTGACGGAGATGGCGCACACTCCGTCAAGTCTTTTGGCGAACGGCCCGGTGAAGGCGGCTGGCATATGCTGCGCAATGAGGATGCTCGCCGGGAAATCGGCGGGCAGTTGTGAAAGGACCTTCTGCACCGCTGGCGGCCCGCCCGTGGAGACACCGATGGCGACCACATCGCGCACGGGGCGTGAAGCACGGGTGGCAGGCATGGCGGGGCGTGAAGGGGCGGTCGCGGGTGCTGCCGATGCGACCTGTGCGGTCTGGGCCGGTGCGGACGCTGTCGGCGCAGGGCGCACGGGGCGCGGAGTGCGCAACATGCGCCGCTTCGAGACCTCTTTGACCTTCTCGCGCAGGTCGTTCTCGATACGCACGATATCGAGCGACACCTTTGAAAGCTGCTTGGGGATGAAGTCCACCGCACCCAGTTCAAGCGCCTTGAGGGTGGCTTCTGCGCCCTCGGTGGTAAGCGAACTCACCATCAGTACGGGGCGTGGCATCTCCATCATGATATGCCGCAACGTGGTGAGCCCATCCATACGGGGCATTTCGATGTCCAGCGTCACCACATCGGGATTATGCTGGCGGATGACCTGAAGGCCCTCTTCACCATCGCGTGCCGTGGCAACGACGCGTATCTCAGGGTCCTTTTCGAGCATCGTGCTCAAAGCCTTCCGCATGAAGGCCGAATCGTCGACAACAACAACGCTGATCACGTGATTCTCCTTGAGAAGACGACGACAGGCGGGATACCCGTGCCCATCGGACATGCTCTTGATGCCGGCAGCGTCAACGACCTGCCGACTCTTGAATATCATAAAGAGAAAACACCATCTTTGACAACTCCCGATAAAAAGACTTGCCATTGTCGCAAGCGCGTTGTATTCACGCTCTCCGCAACGGGATGTGGCTCAGTTTGGCTAGAGCGCAGCGTTCGGGACGCTGAGGCCGGAGGTTCGAATCCTCTCATCCCGACCAGAACATAAGAGGTCTACGAAATTTCGTAGACCTCTTTCGTTTGGTGCACCCGAGGAAAATCCGCACATACGGCGTCATACCGGCTCACAACCGACTTCGGCTGGCGTGTCGCGACAGGGGTCTGACAAGGGCAGCCGGATGCGGAAGCACGCCCCCTCTCCCGGTGCGCTTGTGCACTCGATGGTCCCCCCGAGGGTTCTTGTCACCGTGTTGTAGACGAGATGCAGACCCAGACCGGTGGCCCCCGCCTGCCGCCGGGTGGTGAAGAACGGCTCGAAGATGTGCGAAAGCACGTCGGTCCCCATGCCCACTCCGTCATCGGAGAACGTCAATTCCACGCCCCCTTCCGGACAGGATACCTTGAGCTGCATCCGCCCTGCCCCCCCGGTGGGGAACGCATGGTCAAGGCTGTTGCGCACGAGGTGTCCCACCACCTGCGCCAGCGCTGGCGGCGCCACATGCATCTGCACCCCGCAGGCATCGCATTCATAATCAAGCCTGTGTCCGGCCTGTTCGCAGATAGGCCTCAGCCCGCCGAGGATGTCGTCGATGAACGGGCACAATTCAATGGTACGGGCGTTGGTTCCGGCCTCATCCACCGCCAGTTGCTTGAAGGCGCGCACAAGTTCTGCCGTGCGCCCGAGATTTGCGACAAGGGTCTGCGACGCCTCTTCTGCACGCGACATGAAGTCGAGAAGTTCCGAACGCCGTATGCTGCCGCCTTCCACCTCGCTGCGAAGACCGCGCACCTTGTCGGCGAGGAACGATGCGCTGGTGATGCAAACCCCCACCGGGGTGTTCATCTCATGCGCCACCCCCGCCACAAGCCCCCCCAGTGCCGCGAACTTTTCCTGTTCCACAATGCGCGCCTGCATCGCACGCAGTTCGTCCATCGACTTCTGCAAGGCATCGTTGGCCCTTGCCAGTTCAGCAGTGCGTTCGCTCACCCGGGCTTCGAGACTGACGTTCATGGCCTGCAGTGCCAACTCGGCCTCCTTGCGGGCAGTCGTGTCGGCCATGATGCCTTCGATTATCGTCGTCCCATCCTCTTCATCGACCACAAGCCGGGACGAGATGCTCACCCACACGTCCTCCCCGGTACGAGCGGCCATCCGGGCCTCGAAATCACGCACCACTCCGTACTGCATCAGCCTTGCGACATAACGCTCACGCCAACCAGCATCACGGTACAACACATGCGCCCCGGCATCCGTGACGCGAATGAGGTCTTCCACCGAATCGTAACGGAGGATGCGTGCCATGGCAGGGTTGACCATCAGGATTCGGCCTTCAAGTGTCACCCTGAAGATGCCTTCTCCTGCGTTCTCGAATATGCCGCGAAGCCGCGCCTCGCTCACACGCAAGGCGGCTTCTGCCCTTTTGCGGGCCACGACATTGACCAGCAGCGAGACGGTGAAGCCCGAAAGCAGGACAAAGGCCCCTACGACGGTATGCACCAGCGGCCGATTCTGTTCATAGAACCCCACAGGACGGTTCACGACGATGCTGTCTTTCGGCAACCTGTCCGGCCGGATACCGAAACGCTGCAACTGCCTGTAGTCGAACATGAACTTGTTGGGGCTTCGGCTTATGAGAGGCAGCCCCGTCGTCCCTCCCCGCTTCAGCACTTCCAGCACCAACTCTGCTGCGGTTTTTCCCTGCGCCTCTCCACTGGTGAGAACACCTCCCACGATTCCATCGCCCAGATAGAAGTCCCATGCACCATAGACCGGTGACCGGCTGGCTTCCGACAGCAGCCGGGGGACTTCGTCGTATTCATAGAATCGCCCTGCGTCATCACGGTTGAAGATGGTGAGAAAGATGAGCGTATCCGCCCCAGTGGTACGGGCGACATCCAGCACCGCCCCAAGGGAGGAGGTCGGCGAGAAATGCAGCGACACACCGGGGGGAAGAGAACGACGCACGCCTTCAAGGCGTTCCCGTACGAGGCGTCCCGTGGAGGTGTCGTCCACCACCACAAGAATCTGCCGCACCCCCGGATGCAGACGCAAGGCGAGGGCAAGTCCCCCTTCGTAGTCCACCGTCTCCGTCACCCCGACCACTCCGCTTTCGCCCCTGAGACGGTCTGGCGTGATGTCGTTGGTGCCGCAGAAGACCACAGGCGCGTCTCCGAAAAGCCCACGGTGGCGCAACACGAAATCGAAGGCGGGGTCGTCGGATGCCGCGACGACGGAAAGCCGTAATCCTGTATACTTGCGGCGCAGCAGGTCTGCGTACTGGTCAAGGTAGTCCGGCGATTCGATACGCTTGGCGTCCATGTATTCCACATGGATTTCCACAGGCGATGCGGAGGCTAGCGTACCGCGCACGGCCTGCACGACTTCGTCGGTCCAGCGGAATCCCTGATGATACGAATTCAGGAGCAGCACATGGGGGCGCGCCTGCACTTGCGCCAGTGCCACCGCCGCGACGAAGCACAGCATGATGGTCCATGCCAGCACAAGACTCCGCAGGACAGATATCCGGAATGGTGACACCAACCATGACATTACAGGCTTCCACATGCCTGACATGTACCATGAAGTTCGAAGCAAAACCGTTATAATGCCAATCATGCCGGAAGAAACGCATGATTCTGGAGCACCCGGACGATTCGAGGTGCTTCCCACCGCATACGGAGACAGGGTCAGGTCATATTGCGTGAGGGGGGCGGAGATGGGGGACAAGGAGTGAAGCTGAAGCCATCAAGGGTCGGCCGTGACCGGCAAACGGCCCACTCCCCCTCCGGGGTTGCGTTCAGAGGCGGTTTCGGTAGTCTACGGCAGGAGGCGTCATGAAACACATATGTTCCCCCCGCGCACGATTGCATGTGCTGATACTCGTCCTTGTTCTTGCGCTTCTGGCTGGCGGTTGCATCGTCAAGGCGAAAGGACAGCACGAGGTCGGCGTGGAGAAGGTCTCTCGCAGCTAGCCCGCCGTGCCCCTGTGCACGCCCCGCCGCCACCGCTTCCGCGTCACGTCATTCAGGAGCATCGAGGTCATGGAAGAATCCGTTTGCGAAGAGATACCCGAGGCCATACGCATCAACGAGGCACAACTCATCCTCGCCGAGAAGCGCACCTCGCTCGCTGTTCTGCGAACCGGTATAGCCGTGTGCGCGCTTCCCCTGTCGCTGACGACATTCCTCATCGCCACGTCCCGCTACTGGCAGACGAGTGACGTGTTACACCTGCTTCTTCCGCTCAGCATACTCAACATCGGCGTATTCGCCTTCGGAGCCTATCTCGCGATACGGGCGATGAAGCGTATCCGCCACGAAGATGCCGTACTGGCCGAACTCAAGGCCGCGCATCCGGCCCTTTCCCGTTTCATCGGGTAGGCGCCACATCCCCTGCCCTTTCGGGAGGCGCCACGACGATGTCGCCATCACGCCTCCGGGTGTGCGGTGAGGTATCGGCAACGTGTTGCACAGGATGGGCACGCACACCTTTCCCCTGCCCGCCGCCCTGCATGGACGCAAGGCTCACCACCCCATGCGTCGCAGCGCCCTGCGGTCAGTATCATGACCGCACAAACTCGCAGTCCGTCATAACCTCTGCCTGCAGGGCTGAACGTCTCCTCTCCGGATGCAGTTCATGCCATGCCCGTCTTGCGTGGTGAAGACGCCTCTTCCTTGTCGTCTCCTGCCATCCGAATTCTCCCCTCTCCTTCGCAATGCGTCCCGAAGCCCACGCCAGACTCCGCGATCATAAAAAATAACATCTGCATTTTCAGGCAGTAAAAAACAAATTTCATCTTTTTCTCGTGCGAGCCCTAAAGTCCCTACACCAGCCGCCGATACGACAAGCGAGTGGGGATGGGAGAACGTATGGTCGGAAGGGTCGGAGGAACCCAAGGCCGCTCCCGAAGGCAAGGAAGTCGTGACGTCTTCAAGGAGGAAACGTCATGTCACTCGTGATCAATCACAACCTCATGGCCCAGAACGCGTCGCGCAACCTCGGCGACTCGTACACCAAGCTGAGCACCTCGGTCCGCAGGCTGTCATCGGGCCTGCGCGTCGGCAACGCAGCCGACGACGCCGCCGGCCTTGCGGTACGCGAACTCATGCGTGCCGACATCGCAGCCCTCAGCCAGGGTGTGCGGAACGCCAACGACGCCATCTCGATGATCCAGACCGCCGACGGGGCGCTGGGCGTCATCGACGAGAAGCTCATCCGCATGAAGGAGCTTGCGGAACAGGCTGCCACGGGTACGTACACTTCTGACCAGCGGCTCATCATCGACTCGGAATACCAGGCCATGGCCTCGGAAATCACCCGAATCGCCAAGATGACCGACTTCAACGGCGTGTACCTGCTCAACGGCAACCTGTCGGGAGATACCCACAGCGGCTCTGGCCTGCAGTCCACCGGCAAGATGAAGGTGCACTTCGGCACCGCCAACGACTCGTCCGAGGACTACTACTACGTGCAGATCAACGCAGCCACCTCGTCGGCTCTCGGCGTAGGCACCGAAGCGGGTTCCACCGCGAAGGCGTACTCGATCTCCACGCAGTCTGCGGCACAGGCAGCCCTTGAAGGTCTGACCAACGCCATCGTGTCCAAGGACAAGATCCGCGCCTCCCTCGGCGCACTCCAGAACAGGCTGGAGAACACCATCAGCAACCTGCAGATACAGGCCGAGAACCTTCAGGCGGCGGAATCACGTATTTCTGACGTGGACGTTTCCATGGAGATGACCGAATTTGTGCGCCAGCAGATTCTGTCACAGTCCGCGGTCGCCATGCTCTCGCAGGCCAACTCGCTTCCCCGGCTCGCCCTCAATCTGTTGGGGGGGTAGCGGCCGCTGGCAGCACCAGCGGAAGCAGGTGAATTAACAACCAGGCTTCCATCGACGCCCGGAGACAAGCCCCGACGACCTTTCAGGGAAAGACCATACCGCTCCACTCAAGCGCCAGCAGGGAGGGTACCGCAAGGTGCCCTCCCTTCGTCTCGGGCATCGCCCCGTCTGCGGGGCGGCCCGGCCATCTGCGGAGCATCACTCCATATGGGCCGCGGCGCGGATGACCTCGAGCACGGCAGGCAGTTTACGCAGCCTGTCCATGGTGTGGTAGAGGTGGGCCACGTCGCGCACTTCCACCATGAGTTCTACCTCGGAATGGCCGTCCACCAGCGAATGCATCGTGCCGGAGTCGATGTTGATGTTCGCCTCGGCAAGCAAGGCGGATATCTGGGCCAGTACGCCCTTCTCGTTGCGACACAGAAGATGGATGCGTGCCGGGAAGGGCTTGTCCTCGTGCCCGTCCCAGAAGACGGAGATGAGACGCTCCGGTTCCATGCCTTGCACGTTGGGGCAGTCGGAGGTGTGCACGGTCACGCCGCGCCCGCGGCTTATGTAGCCCACGATGGCGTCACCGGGCACGGGGTTGCAGCACCGGGCGAACCGGACAAGGACATCATCGACCCCGCGAATGCTCACGCTTTCCGACTTGCGGTCGGGCGGCGCCGTGGGCGCGGGCTCCTGCGCCTTGACCTCTTCAGGGGCCGGAGGCGAGATGTGCGCCTGCAAGCGACGGAGTATCCGCTTCGGCGTATGGCGCGCATAGCCTACCGATGAAAGCAGGTCGTCCACGCTGCCAAGGGAGAATTCCTTCACGACAGCATCGAAATCACCTTCACGGATGGCCTTGGACACGTTGATGCCCATGCGGCGGCCTTCCTTCTCCAGCATCTCGCGGCCGAGCGAGATGGAGCGGGCGCGCTCCTCGGTGCGGATGAAGTGCTGGATGCGGCTACGTGCCTTGGCCGTCTTGACGATCTTGAGCCAGTCGCGACTGGGATGCCGGTTGGGGTCGGTGATGACTTCGATGGTGTCGCCGCTGACGAGGGGCGTCCCCAGCGGAACGAGCTTGCCGTTGACCTTGGCTCCCGCACAGTGGTCGCCCACCTGCGAGTGAATGAGGTAGGCGAAGTCGATGGGAGTAGCCCCTTCGGGCAGTTCCTTCACATCGCCGCGGGGCGTGAATACGTAGACCTCGTCCTTGAACAGGTCGAGGCGCAGCGAGTGCATGAACTCCTTGGAGTCGGCCTCGTGCTTCTGCCTGTCGAGGATTTCGCGCAACCATGTGAACTGTGCGACGTCCCGCGGATTGACCCGCCCTGCGTCCTTGTACAGCCAGTGCGACGCGACCCCGTGTTCCGCCATGCGGTGCATCTCGCGGGTGCGTATCTGTATCTCGATGCGCTCACCCTCCGGCCCGATGACCGTGGTGTGCAGGCTCTGGTAGCCGTTGGCCTTGGGCATCGAGATGTAGTCCTTGAAGCGCCCGTGCACCGGCTTCCATTGTGCGTGCATGAGGCCCAGCACGGCGTAGCAGTCGCGCAGGTCGGCGACGATGACGCGAAAGGCGATGATGTCGTGCATCTCGTCAAGGGCGAGCCCCTGCTGCGTCATCTTCTTGTAGATGCTCGACTTGTGCTTGATGCGCCCGCGCACCTCGCCTTCGATGCCGTTGGCGTCGAGCACCTCGCGGATGCGCGCTATCACCTTGTCGATGAGGTTGCGCTCCACCATCTGGTTCTCGTCGAGCCAGTCGGTTATCTGCGCGAAGACATCGGGCTTGGTGTAGCGAAGACCGAGGTCTTCCAGTTCGAGTTTGATGCGATGCAGGCCCAGACGGTTGGCCAGCGGCGCGTAGATGTCGAGGGTCTCCTGCGCGATGGACTGCTGCTTGTGCGACTTCTGGAAGTCGAGCGTGCGCATGTTGTGCAGCCTGTCAGCCAGCTTGACCATCAGCACCCGGATGTCGTGCGACATGGCGAGGATCATCTTGCGGATGTTCTCGGCCTGCGCCTCCTCCTTGCTGTCGAAGGTCATCTGGCTGATCTTGGTCACGCCATCGACGATGTCGGCCACTTCTTCACCGAACTCGCGGTCGATGTCCTCGATGCCCGCGTCGGTATCCTCGACGGTGTCATGCAGGAGCCCCGCCGCCACCGTCGCCTCGTCGAAGTGCATTTCGGCAAGCAGGTCGGCCACTGCCAGCGGATGCGAAAGATAGGGCTCACCCGAAAGGCGTGTCTGCCCGGCGTGCCCTGCCGCCGCGTAGACGTAGGCCCGCTGTATGAGGGAGATGTCGGCGTCCTTGTGCGAGGCCGCGACCTTGTCGACGATTTCCTGAATGCGGATCATACGTTACTGCTGCACCGTTGAGCGCTGCTGGTCGACGGGAACCCACCAGCGGTTGAAGTTGTGCATGAGGCCCGCCGGGGCGGGGTCGATGCCTCGAAAACGCGCTGCCACCACCGGCAGGGCATACGGCACGTACAGAAAGCAGTAGGGCTGGTCGCGGTGGACGATCTCTTGGAAACGGTCGTAGTACTGCTTGCGCTCGTCCTGGTCGAAAGTGCGACGGGCCTTTTCTAGTACGGCGTCCACCTCTGCATTGCGATAGCCCACGAAATTGAGCCCGCCGGGTTCAGCCTTGGAGGAATGCCACACATCATAGGCATCCGGGTCCTGCGTGATGTTCCAGCCGAGGATGACGGCATCGAACCTGCCCGTGTTCACGAACTCCTTGATGAACGCGGCCCACTCCACCGTCCGTATCTGTACACGTATCCCCACATCCTTGAGCTGGCTCTGGATGATGGTTGCCGTCTTGATACGCTGGTCGTTGCCCTGGTTGGTCAGGATGGTGAAGGCGAAGGGCCTTCCCTCGCGGTCGAGGATGCCATCCCCGTCCGTGTCCTGCCACCCCGCTTCGCGCAGCATCTCGGCTGCGAGGGCAGGATCATAGGAGTACGCCGTTAACCTGTCGTTGTATACCCATGTGCCGGGCTTGTAGGGACCGACCGTGGGCACCCCCTGTCCCAGAAGCACGCCCTTGATGATGCCCTCGCGGTCGATGGCATGGGCGATGGCACGGCGGACACGCGCATCGGCGAAGAACGGATGCTTCAGGTTGTAGCCGAGATAGGTGTACCCGAACGAAAGATAGCGGTATTTGCGCCAGTCACGCTCCCATGTGTAGCCATCGGTCTGCCGCAGGTACTGCTGCGGCGAGAGCCCCATCATATCGAGCTTGCCCGCCTTGAGTTCGAGGAACATGGTCGCGTTGTCGGGAATGATGCGGTACACGACCTCGTCGATATGCGGCCTGCCCTCGAAGTAGTCTGGGTTGGCACGCAGCACCAGACGGGTTCCGGGTTCCCACGATTCGAGCATGTACGGCCCCGCCCCCACGGGCTTGCGCGCGAAGGGGGTCGTCCGCACGTCCTGTCCTTCCAGCAGGTGCTTCGGCATGATGTCCTGCATCCAGCTTATGAGCGACCGGGCAAAGGGCTTGTCGTAGCGCACCTCGAAGCTGTAGCGGCCCGTCTTGCGGAACTCCTGCACGGCAAGGAAGTCGCCCGCGTACGGTGTCGGTGTCGTGGGCGCGATGATAAGCTTGTAGGTGAACTCGACGTCATCCGCCGTGAGTTCCACGCCGTCCTGCCACCGGATACCCTTGCGCAGCTTGAACCGCAGCAGCCTGCCCCCGTCGAGCACCTCGTAGGACTCTGCCGCCCAAGGCTCGATCTCGAGGTCACGGTTATACCGCAAGAGCCCCACGTAAAGCTGGCTTGCGACCTCGTGCGAGGACGCATCGCTGGAAAGGAACGAGATGAGGTTCGACGGTTCCCCGATGGACCCCATGATGATGCGTCCGCCATCTTCCGCCATTTCCTGTGCGGTGGGTCGCCCAGCTGGCGGGAAGCCCTCGCCGGCGGTACTGCCGGAAGGCACCTGCGGTGCCTCTTTGGATACCGTGGGGGCAGTATCATCGCCACATCCCGCACAAAGGCATACAGCCACAAGGGATACGATGGTCAGACAACGCAAAACCGACATCTTGCAATCCTCGCTTCTTGCCATACGCGCACTTTACTCTAGAATGAAACGTGAGGCGGCGTGCCCCGGACAGCGAGTGGCAAGCCTAGCAGAGAACACAACCATTGAAAACAACCTACCAATCGTGTATGATAGTACGTTGTGCCGCATAGTCCGGGGGGACGTTGCGGCATACTCACAAGACGATATGCACTAGATTATCATTCGGCGCACATGGGGAGCACCAAACACAATGGACAGAAGTGAGGAGCAGGCAATCCGTACGTTGTTGCAAGGATTCGTGCATGATACGATTCCTGAATACATCCGCGACGGTGCGCAGGACATGCTGGCACAGGGGGGCGTCCAGAAACTTGGCCTCAAGAAGGAAGGCGGCACGTGGGAGATAGACGGAAGCATCCAGAGTGACGACTTCCAGATCTATGTCTCGCGCATCAGCCTGACGCCGTCCGAACATCGGGCCTCGTACGTGTGCAACTGCTCCGATTCATTCTCGGGAGTCTGCCGTCATGTGGCGGCGACAGCCCTCAAGATGCTCTCGACCTTCGACACGCGCCCCGGTTCCGATGAACCCGCGAAGCCGCGCGTCGAGTGGCGGCAGAGCTTCAGAAGCTTCTTCTCCACTGCCCTCGACCCCGAACCGGGTAAACATTACCTCATCTTCAGGTTCCACCCCGAACCGGGTCGCCTGACCGTCGCCTTCTTCAGGGCGCGTCAGAACAAGTCGGGCCTTTCCACCGTCCATAACGAGATAACGCTCGAACAGATCATCAACAACCCGGAGTGGTGCGAACTCTCGCCCCAGCTTGTGGATGTCGCGAAGCAGGTGGGGCAGTTCGTCGACTACTACGGGCACCGCATCGAGATACCCGACGGACTCGTCTCGTGGTTCTTCTGGGCCATCCGCCGCGAGTACTACCTTTTCTGGCTGGACACCGAATCGCCATGCCGCATCGAGAACACCGCGCTGGGCCTCAAGCTGCACCCCCGCCTCGGCGATGACGGACTTTCGTTCGACGTGATGCTCTACCGCGAAGGCAAGCCGCCCTTCTCCATTCTCGGCGGCGAGAACGCAGCGACCTTCCACGGTCAGATGCCCATGTGGGTGTGCTGGAACCGCAGCTTCTACCCGGTGCAGACCAGCCTGCCCCCCCAACTGGTGCAGGACCTCATCCGCCAGCATCCGTCCATCCCGCAGGAGGACATGTCGGAGTTCCTCGACAGGGTGTGGACGCGCCTGCCCTCTTCCGACCTCTACGGGCAGGAGGACTTCCTGAAGCTGATGGAACCCGTCTTCCAGCCCGCGCGTTACAGCCCCAAGCTCTTTCTCGACGAAGAGGGAAGCCTCCTCACCCTCGAGATACAGAACGTCTACGAGACGGCCCATGGCGAATTCTACCTCGCCGGACCGAACCCGGACTTCCAGACCGGCAGCTACACCTTCGAGGGCACCACGTTCCTCATCCGCCGCCACCAGGACGAAGAGGCGGGGCTCATCACCCAACTTTCCGAAATGCGCTTCCAGCCGCGCAGCAGCCGTCTGTGGTTCCTCGAACCCGAAGAGGCCATCGCCTTTCTTCTGGACGCCTACCCGCGCCTTGTCGAGAAATACCGCGTCTACGGCGAGAAGGCCCTCTCCCGGTACAAGGTGCGCCTTTCACAGCCCGTCATCACCGCCAAGGTCGAGAGCAACGAAGAGGAGAAATGGTTCTCGCTCGACATCGACGTGGAATACGACGGGCAGAAGGTGCCCATCGACAAGATCTGGAAGGCATGGTCGCAGGGCAAGCGCTACGTGCAGCTCAAGGACGGCTCCTACACCAGCCTGCCCGAGACATGGCTCGAAAGGCTCGGTCACAAGCTGCAAGCGCTCGGACTCGACCCCGACAAGCCGCCGCAGAAGCAGTTCAAGCAGTTCGAGGCGCCCGTGCTGGACAGCCTCCTCGACGACCTGCCGGGCGCCGAGACCGACAGCTTCTGGAACAGCCTGCGCGACAAGATACGCACGTTCCGCGAAATACGCGCCGTCAACGCCCCGAGGGGCCTCAACGCCACCCTCCGCGGCTACCAGATGCAGGGCCTCGCCTACCTCAACTTCCTGCGCGAGTACGGCTTCGGCGGCATCCTCGCCGACGAGATGGGCCTCGGCAAGACCGTGCAGACCCTCTCCTTCGTGCAGCACATGGTGGAGAGTGGCAAGATAGGCCCCAACCTCATCGTCGTGCCCACCTCGGTGCTGCCCAACTGGGAGCGTGAAGCGCAGAAGTTCGTCCCTGAACTCAAGCGGCTCATCATCTACGGCACCCGCCGTGAGGGGATGTTCAAGCTCATCGACGAATCGGACCTCGTGGTCACCACCTATGCGCTGCTGCGCCGTGACCTTGAGGAACTGCAGAACCACACGTTCAACTGCATCATCCTCGACGAAGCGCAGAACATCAAGAATCCCAACACGATCACGGCACGTTCGGTACGCCGCATCAAGGCCGACATGCGCCTGTGCCTCTCGGGTACGCCCATCGAGAACAACCTGTTCGAACTGTGGTCGCTGTTCGAGTTCCTCATGCCCGGCTTCCTCGGGTCGCAGCACGCCTTCCAGCGCGGGGTCATCAAGCCCATCAAGGACGGCGACTGTGAAACGCTCGACTACCTGCGCACCCGTGTGCGGCCCTTCATCCTGCGGCGCACCAAGTCCGAGGTCGCCAAGGACCTTCCGCCCAAGATCGAGAACACCTACTACTGCGCCCTTGCCGAAGAGCAGGCCGAACTGTACACGGCCCTCGCCCGCAAGCTGAAGGAGCAGGTGCTTGCCGACGTGGACGAGAAGGGACTCGCCAAGAGCCAGATGTCCATCCTCGACGCGCTGCTCAAGCTACGTCAGATATGCTGCCACCCGCGCCTGCTCAAACTCGACATGCCCGGCTTCTCAACCAACCTGCCCTCCGGCAAGTTCGATGCCTTCAAGGACATGATCACCGACATCGTCGAGGAAGGACACAAGGTGCTGGTGTTCTCGCAGTTCGTGCAGATGCTGCATATCATCCGCTCGTGGCTGCAGATTTCCGGCACGCCCTTCTGCTATCTCGACGGCACCAGCAAGGACCGCTTCGAACAGGTGGACAAGTTCAACAACTCGCCCGACATCCCCATCTTCCTCATCTCCCTGAAGGCTGGCGGTACGGGTCTCAACCTCACCTCCGCCGACTACGTCATCCACTACGACCCGTGGTGGAACCCCGCCGTGGAGAGTCAGGCAACCGACCGTACGCACCGCATCGGTCAGACCCGGCAGGTGTTCAGCTACAAGCTCATCTGCCAGAATACGGTGGAAGAGAAGATACTCAAGCTGCAGGACATGAAACGTGGCGTGGCCGAGGCCATCATCCCCGGTCAGGAGACGTGGAAGTCACTCACCCGCGAAGACCTCGAGATGCTCTTCGACATCTAGTCCGGCATCTCCCAAGTGTACTGCAAGACTTTTGCAAGAGTCCTGCAGATATTACGACAGAACAGCAATGGCGCGCCATCAGGTGCGCCATTGCTGTTCTGTCATGGGAGACGACGGGCCGGAATGCCATCACGACCGGAAAGACTGGCGTGGGGTGGCGTCAAAGGGGCATATGGTCAGCGTACCCCTCAACACGTCGGACTGTTTCCATGACGAGCGCACACAATAACGGCCCGACCTCACAGAAACCAAGTCTACCCGACAGGGACACGACCGGCATTCCCTAGAACCTGTTTCAGCAGCCGCACCCCCTGTTCCATCGCCTCTTCTGAAAGGTGTGCGTAGCCGAGGATGAGTTCATTCACATGGTCATCGCCATGCTGAAGGGCATAGGCGTGCACCGGAGTCGCCTCCACGCCGCCCCGTGCGAGTTCGCTCATGACCTTGTCGTCGAAGCGCACGCCAGTAAAAGCCGCGACGAGATGCAACCCCGTGGCATGTCCGCGTATGCCCACGGCATCTCCGAAGTGCCGCATCAGTGATTTGACCAGAAACGCCCGTCTACGCCTGTACAGCTTCTTCATACGCCAGATGTGCCTCTCCAGTGCCCCGCTGCCGATGAACGACGCCAGCGCATGCTGCGACAGCGCATCCGTGTGCACATCGCTGTACAGCTTCTCCCGGTGCCATGCCGCCAGCAGTCTTGCGGGTAGGATGGCGAAGCCAAGGCGCAACGCAGGAGCCAGAACCTTGCTGAACGAACCGAGATAGACCACCGATTCCGGGGCAAGCTCATGAAGCGTTCCCACAGGTGAACCTTCATGCCTGAACTCTCCGTCATAGTCGTCCTCGACGATGAGACACTCCGCCTCCCGGGCGAAGCGGACGAGTGCCTGCCGCCTCTGTACGGGCAGGATGCCCCCCAGTGGATACTGATGCGAAGGCGTCACATACACGAAAGCGACGCCAGCCCTGCGGGCCTCCTCCGCCGATGGCAACATCCCCGTGTCCATGCCCCGGTCATCGACGGGCACACCTTCGACCCGCAAACCCGTCACTTCAAGTACTTCACGCAATCCGGCATGGGCAGGGTCCTCTGCCAGAACCACTCCGCCACTCCGTTGCAGAAGCCGGGACATGATTCGCAGCCCCTGGGTCGCCCCACTTGTGATCATCACCCTTTCGGCGTGGCAGCGTATGCCGCGTGTCCTGCGCAGGTATCCGGCTATCGCCTCCCGCAACGCCCAGACGCCTGCCGGGGCGCTATAGCGCAGCGCGTCGTCGGGCAAAGCCGCGCACACCCTCTGGTAGGTCCTGGCCCACTCTTCGCGCGGGAAGACATCGAGTGCCGGAATGCCAGAGCGAAAGCTCACCACCCCCGAAGGACGTTCGGGTACGGCTGCGGGTGCAATGACGAACGGCGCACGGTTTGCACCTCCCTCCCCGCGTTCTGACACGATGCCTGCTGCCACCCTCGTCCCCGAACCATGACGCGTTTCGAGGTAGCCCTCCGCGGACAGCTGGTCATAGGCATCAAGAACCGTATTGCGCGACACACCAAGCTCAACGGCAAGGGCACGGCTGGATGGCAGGCGTGCCCCCGCAGCCAGTTCACCATCAAGGATCATCTGCTTCAGGCGTTCATACAGCTGTCTACCTAGAGACAGAGGACCGTCGACATCAAGCGGGAGCCACATGCTCGCTCCAAGTGGTACCTTGTCATTACCTGTTGACTGGGTCTTTCCGCATCCACTTCTCCCACCTTATGCTCCACTCCCACGAGAGACAAGGGCCATGTGCCGCACAGAACACACGGAGGGACAGGACATGCGTATCGATGACAACGTTGTGGCAAGACATCCGGCGACCATCATGGGACTGCTGGAGGCGCAGGGGCTTACCGGGGCGGACACGGCAGGGTGGGACTCGCTGAAGACCCGGGAGACCGAAACCTTCAGGCACCGGCTGCGCGACTACAACCGCAAGGCCGCATCACTCACCCACCCCGTATCGTGCTACACCCGCTATTACCGTCGATACGGCAAGTCGTATCCCGTTCAATTGCAGATGGAGTCAGTGGTGCTCAAGGCGAGGGATATCAAGGCCGCATGTCTTGCGGTGGAGACCATGTTCCTTGCAGAAGTGCGCCACGGGTTGCTGGTCGCCGGACATGACACGGCGACCCTGCGGGGAGACTTCGTGCTGGATGCGGCAGCAGGTGGCGAGACGTTCACCACCGTCTCGGGGCAGTCGCGCACCCTGAAGGCGGACGACCTGTATCTGGCGGATGGGGATGTCATACTCTCCAGCGTGCTTGAGGGACAGGCGCAAGCGTCGTCACTCACGGCAGACAGCACCGACGTTCTCTACTGCGTGTACGGCGTTGAAGGCGTCACGCGCACAGACATGGAAGCCTTCTTCGATGACCTCCGCCGCTACATCCTCACAGCCTACCCTCATGCCTCGGTCGGCTGCCCCGCCTATCACGCGGCGGTGCCGGCATGAACGTCAGACTCCGGGCATACATCCACCTGACCCTTGCCATGTGCATCGCGGGCAGCGCCGTCGTGGCAGGCAAACTCATGGTCTCGTCCATGCCGGTGTTCCTCGCTGCAGAGGCGGGACTGCTTGCAAGCCTCGCCGTACAGGTGCCCTTCACCTTCATGATGAAGCGCGAACGCATCCCGGCCGACCTTTCTGTGCATCTGTACCTCGTCCTGCAGGCACTGTTCGGCGTCGTACTCTACAGGGTCTTCATCTTTCAGGGATTGCAGCACACGACAGCCACCGTGGGAGGAGTGATAAGCAGCACCACACCGTTATGCATCGTCCTGCTTTCGGCCATCTTCCTGCGCGAACACATCACGCGACGAACCATCGCAGGGGCCGTATGCGTCGTCACGGGACTTGCGACCATCAGCCTGACGCCGCTCATGGACGCCACACCTGCCGCCACGGGTTCATTCACCGGCAACGTTCTCATCCTTGCGGCAGTCGTCAGCGAATCGGCCTTCTCCGTCATGAGCAGGGCCAAGCGTGACCACCTGTCGCCGCTGGCAAGGACAGCCATGGTCTCGGTGTATGCGGCCCTGTGCCTGCTGCCTTTCGCCATTCACGATGCCCTGCACTATGACATGGCGACACTGGATGCCGAGACCCTTTCGTGCATCGCCTACTACGGAGTCTTCGTGTCGTTCCTGTCGTACCTGCTGTGGTTCAAGGGCGTCGCCGTCATCGCCGCAGGGACCGCAGCATCCTTCACCGGACTCATCCCTCTCAGCAGCATGGGCATCGCATGGCTGGTCCTGAACGAGACGATAACCTCTGCCCATATCGCGGGACTCGCCTGCGTGGGCGCGGGAATCGTCATCGCCTGTATTCGTCCGGCGACCAGTCCCACAACGTCGAGCGTAGCGGTCTGACCCCGTGACCTCTTCAGATTCCAGCCGGACAGGCAACGACTGCCCCCGTCGCACCCGAAGACATGCCTCCAAGACCGTATCACCCAGCAGCCCATCAAGTGTTTTTCATTTCATCCCGTGCAGATATAAAAAAACAAATGCTCATTACCAAAAAATAATACTGTAGCACCATCACAAGGTACACACCTTGCTTCCACCGTCACCGTTACATGTTGCGGCATTTTTTTCCGAAAACGGGCAAGGAGGGCACCCCGGACGCAGGAGGTGACCATGAGCATCGAGGCAACTGGACTGGGAAGCGGCGGATTGCAGGGCATCTGGCCCCACAAGGGCAGGGGCGTCACGTCGCGAGTGGCGAACATGATGCTGAAGGAGATGGATGCCGATGCAGACGGCAAGCTGTCACAGACGGAATCGGGCCTGTCCGAGACGGCATTCAAGGGGCTTGATACCGACGAGGACGGTTCCGTAAGCCGCAAGGAACTGAAGGCGGGGCTGCGCAGCAGGCGTGACCAGCTCATGTCCATGCTCGAACAAGGGCCGGACGAGGGAGACGACTCCACGGCGCAGCAGACCGGGCAGACCGGGCAGACCGGGCAGACCGGGCAAACAGGGCAAACAGGGCAGGCCGGGCAAGTAGGGGCTGCCGCCGGACTGGTGAAGAACATCCTTTCCAAGCGGGATGCAGACGCCGATGGCACCCTGTCAGAAGAGGAGGCGGGCCTCTCTTCGACGACGTTCGACTCTTTCGACACCAATCAGGACGGGGTGCTCAGCGCCGAAGAACTCGCGGCGGGCTTCGACAAGATGTTCGAGACCATGCGCGCCCTGCGAGACATGATGGGCAACGAGGAACACGCCGGGCCGGGGGCCATGCAACGCGCCGTGGCCGCCTACAAGGGGCAGATGAGCGGGCTCATGAAGGGCCTGTTCGAGACCGAGACCGACAGCGCGGGGGCCGAGACCTCTGGCACTGCGTCAGATACGGCAGCCACCGGCACGGTAGCGACGGACACGGCAACGACTGGCACGGGAACAACTGGCACGACGACAGCAGGAACAGGCACGACCGAGAGCACCACTTCCGGCATTTCTGCCACAGTCTGACGCCTGCACCACGGCACGCCATCCTTGGCGTGGTTCAGGCCCACACGCATCACGACGGTGCAGAATGGGGGCGGCACAGGACAGGCCGCCCGCACCGGAAGAAGAACGATGACAAAGGCACCGCAAGCGCCAACCTATCCGGCCTGTGGGCTATCCGTGCCCGCAGCCGCCACGCCACGCATGGCCCGCCGCACCGTTTGTACCTGTGCGACGATGTCCACTGCACCCACTATCTCCGACACCAGCGCGCAACACCGGGCGCCGTGGGCTGCCACCTCGCCGATGTTATGCAGCTTGATGCCGCCGATGGCCACGAAGGGGATATCAAGATGCGTCACGACCCAGTCGAGGTATGCGTACCCCACCGGGTCGCATACGTCCTTCTTGGTCTTGGTGGCGAAGATGGGGCCGACGCCGATGTAGTCGACCCCGGCAGCCACTGCGGCCATGGCCTGTTCCGGCGAATGCGTGGAGAGGCCGATGGCCCTGTCCGGCCCGATGAGACGCCTGACCTCGCCCACGGGCAGGTCATCCTGTCCGATGTGAACCCCGTCGGCATCGCAGAGTATGGCGATGTCCACATGGTCGTTGACGATGAAGCACGCTCCTGCCTCGCGGGTCATACGCCGCAGTTCAAGGCACTCGCGCAGCATCTCGCCAGCCTTCTTCTCTTTTTCGCGGTATTGTATGATACGCGCCCCGGCTTGCAGCATGGCGTCGACGACATCCACAGTCGGCCGCCCGAGACAGAGACCGGAATCTGTCAGACAGTAGATGTCGGCATCAGGAGTCGTGCCGGGCAGAATGACGGGCATGAGGCCACCTCCAGTGATGAATGAAAACGGGTTGTCGGGTACAGGCCCTGAATTAGTCAGCAGTGCCGGGACGCTGCGGCCTCAGATGCTACAGGGATGGCCCCGATACTTGTCGAACGGTCAGCCCTTCGACCGGCCGACCGGCTGACGGGGGCACTGGTCGGGCAGCTGACCGGCAAAGGGCCGGACTTGACCGACATGTTCGCCTAGGGGACTGCCCCCCGTCCGCGGGGCACGGCAGGGTATGTGCCAAACCTCCGGGCAACAGCTAGCGGTGGTTCATGGCGGGACACGGGCCCAGCAGACGCGCAAGCACCGCATCGGCCTGCATCGCAGCGGCCATGACGACACGGGGGGCGAGCGGCGGGAGGCCCGGCCCGACCTCGTTGGTGAAGTCACCCACGACGACCATGCTCTCTCCGAGATGCCGTTCCCGCATGGGTGGGCCGCCCCACCCGCCCATGCCGGAGGCGCACACTACCGGGCGCCCTGCCCCCATCAACGTCTCGGCAAGCATCCGTTTGGTGGCGGCGTCATCGACAGCCTCCACCACCACATCGCATCCGCCAAAGATACCTATGATATTGCCGTCTTCCAACTGCTGCACATGCACGACGAGGTCGACAGCGGGGTTGATGGCCCGCAGCACGTCAGCCAGTGCTTCGGCCTTGGGCCTGCCCACATCGGCGGCGAGGTAGTGCTGGCGGTTCAGATTGGAGGGTTCGACCACATCATGGTCGACCAGCACGAACCGCCCCACGCCGCTGCGGGCAAGCAGCACGGCGCAGTTCGACCCAAGCCCGCCAGCGCCCGCGATACCGACAGTGGCCTTACGCAACCGGTCACGCAGGGAGGGTTCGAGATAGCGGGACACCCCGTCCTCGAAAAGGCTCACTATCGGGCCTCGCATCGGACTGTGCCATCGGCATGGCCCGCTGCGCCACAGGCGTAGACGTTGTCTTGCGGGGGTTCCCAGTCCTTGAACACCGGCTGGTAGCCCCGTGCGGTGATGGCAGACACCATCTCCTCGACACTACGGTCATCAGAGATGTCGAACTGGCTTGGCCCCGCGTCAGCACCCTGCTGAAGGTCTTCAGTCACGGCATGTGCCATGCCTGATGTCATATCCACCTTCGTGGAACGGCCTGACAGGTCGCCTGTCGCATCGCCAGACGATATGGCTGTGCTTGCGGCTATCGCTGCGGCGGCCCCTTCGGTCGAAGCCACGTTGCCGTCTCCGCCTGCGGCATGTCCACCCACCGCCGTGGAAACCCCTGCGGACATGCGCGTCACGCCAAGGGGAATGAGATTGTCGCGGAACGCCGCGGCCTCACGACTGGAAACGGTGATGCCCGCCGTGGGCATGAAGATGCGGTACGCCGTGAGAATCTGCACCAGTTCACGATCGGAGACGGGGTGCTGCGGCTCGAAACTGCCCGTGTGCGGCCTCATGCGAGGCACCGAGAAGCTGACCTCCGTAGCCGGATAATACCGTTGCAACCACGCCCCGTGCATGGCGGTGTAGAACGCATCGCGCCGCCAGTCGTCCAGACCGAGCAAGGCCCCGAGGCCGACGCTCCGCATTCCCCCGAGGCAACCACGCTCCGGCGCGTCAAGCCGGAAACGGAAGTCGCGCTTGGGCCCTGCGGGGTGCAGCCATGCGTAGAGTCCGGGGTTGTAGGTCTCCTGGAACATCGTCAGCGACTCCACCCCTCCCGCCACGAGTTCGGCATACTCCTCGACCTGCATGGCATAGACTTCCACACCAATGGAGGGGAAAAGAGGCCGAAGCCGGTGTGCCGCCTCGGCGATGTAGGACACCGTGGAAATGCGCGGGGCATCGCCCGTGAGCAGCAGCAACTGACGCAGCCCCGTACTGGCGATGGCGCGCCCCTCTGCCATGATCCTCTCTGCGTCCAGCTGGTCGCGCCGGATATGGTTGCGGGCGTTGAACCCGCAGTAACGGCACTGGTTGGTGCAATGGTTGGCGAGGTACAGCGGGGTGAACAGCTGTATGGTGCGCCCGAAATGCCGCACGGTAAGCTCATGGGCGCGCTGCGCCATGTCCTCGAGGTACGGCATGGCCGCCGGAGACAGCAGGGCGGCGAGGTCGGCGGGGCCGGGCCGCGTAGCCGCCAGCGCCCGCAGGACGTCATCCGCCGTGGACGATGCGATGAGCGCGTCCAGCGTCTCGTGAGGCCAGCGGGCCAGTTCATCGTAGAAGCTCATGATCACGCCTGCCCGCCAAGGAAGCCCGTCAGCGGCGACGATGCCTCGGCCCTGCCGTCGAGCACACGGCCCGCACGGGCGAGAAAGGCACGCCGTCCCGCGCGCACGGCCTCGCCAAAGGCCCGCGCCATGGCGACGGGGTCTCCGGCGCTTGCGATGGCGGTGTTCACAAGGCACGCCGCCGCGCCCATCTCCATGGCATCGCACGCCTCCGAAGGCTTGCCGATGCCCGCATCCACCACGATGGGCAGCGACATCTCCTCGATGAGGATGCCGATCATCTCACGGGTGCGCAGCCCCCGGTTCGTACCGATAGGCGCACCGAGTGGCATGATGGCGGCGGCCCCGGCATTCTCGAGGTCGCGGGCCACATAGAGGTCGGGGTTCATGTAGGGCAGCACCGTAAAGCCCTCGGCGGCGAGAATCTCCGTGGCGCGTGCCGTGGCGTATCCGTCGGGCAGCAGATAGCGGCTGTCCGAGATGATCTCGATCTTGATCCAGTCACCGCACCCTGCGGCGCGTGCCAGCCGGGCGATGCGGACGGCCTCGTCGACCGTCCGCGCCCCGGATGTGTTGGGCAGAAGCCGCATGTGCGCGGGGATGTGCGCCAGCACGTTGCCCTTGGGGTTGCCAAGGTCTACGCGCCGGAGCGCCACGGTGATGACCTGCGAGCCGGAGGCATCGGCCACGGCAGGGATGAGCGCATCCGTACCGTATTTGCCCGTGCCGATGAAAAGGCGGCTTTCAAGCGCCTGTCCGCCCAGCACGAACGTGTCGTCGTGTCGTGTGTCGTGTGTCATTAGCCTCCTCCCACAAAATGAAGGATTTCCAGTGTGTCACCCTGTTCGAGGCCCATGTCTCCGAACGCCTCGGCCTTCACGATGGTCCCGTTACGCTCGACGACGACGGTACGGGGGTCGAGCCCCTGCCGCCCCAGAAGGGCGAGCAGCGTAACGCCGTCTTCGCAAGCGACTTCATGACCGTTCACAACTATCGTCATCGCCGTCTCTCCTTCTGCCGGGTTGTCTGCTGACGCCTGCCAAGGCCGACCGCCCCGCCTGCCCTGCCGCCATAGTCGCAGGCAGGGCGCAAAGGCGATGCGGCGGGCGCCGGAAAAACAGAACGCCCATCCGCAGAGGATGGGCGTACGGACGCATGTCCGGTGCGCGGCTTCCCTACGGCAGTGCTAACTGCGTCAGGTTCACAGGGTCTGGGACGAACCCACTCTCAGCCCGAAGGCTCCCCTAGCTCCGGTCGCGACGGCGACCGCTGATACTCGAAAAACAAAAAAGCCCATCCGCAGAGGATGGGCGAACGGACGTTGTCCGGCGCTCAGCTTCCCTACGGCAGTGTGAACTGCGTCAGGTTCACAGGGTCTGGGACGTGCCCACTCTCAGCCCGAAGGCTCCCCTAGCTGACTGAACGCACAGTAGCCTCCCGTGTCTGGTCTTGTAAAGCCCTTCGAGGCGAAAATCGCAGGTGTGTCGCCCCTGCGGCCGCACTCCGGACAGTGGCGACCCCACGCTCATGCGGCAACCACCTGCCACGACAGAAGTTCGCGCGGGAAGCAGGCACAGGGGACACAACCGAAGCACGTGCCACATGGAGATGCCACCATGTCACAGCCCCCTTACCGGTCATTCACAAGGGCACAAACCGCTACAGGCGGGCATCCCCTCCCTGCATCGGGAGACTGACGCAGCACCTGACGCCCCCCCATGCGCAATGATGCACTCTCCCATCATACCGAAGTGGTTGCCGACTTGTGCACTATTGAAGCATGATGCAACCGACCGACTCGACTCATGCCGCGAACTTCCATGCTTATTCCGCGACGCTGGCGACGACAGGCAGTATTGAACCGCACCCGGACACAGGATAGACACCATGAGACTCTCCGATGTCGATCTTGTCGAACTTCTTGAACGTCCTGGCAACAGATCATTCTCCTCCATATTCTCTTCACGCATCGTGATGCGCGGGCAATCCGTCTTTCGGCCCGACATGGAAGACGACATGATCCTCATTGTGCGTAGCGGTAGACTACGTGTCTATCTTGCTTACGGCGACAAGGAGTTCAGCCTTGCATTTCTCGGGAAGGGAGACATCTACAGCAGCCACACAGGCGCGTATGTACAGGCGTTGACCGAAAGCGAGATCATGCTTGCCGAAACACATCTCGTACACCGGCATATGGCATCAGTGACTGCAATATCGTCTATCATGGTGCGCATCCTCGGGCAGATGCTACGGTCGAGTTTCTTCCTCATCGAGAGCATGGTCTTCAAGGACAGTAACACCCGTCTGGCAGCGCTCCTTCTTGAACAGGCAGAAGACAGCGACAGGAACAGACAACAACCTGCCGATGACATGTCAGATTTGCCTGACATCCACCTTGAACTCACCATGGAACAACTCGCCGGGCTTGTGGGAACAACCCGGCAGACCGCATCCACCCTGCTCAACGACATGATACGGGCGGGCATCCTGCAACGCAGGGGGCGGGGACACTTTGTGGTACTGGATATGACCCGGCTACGCGAAATAGCCCTTCAATGACTGATTCCATGTGCCATCCAGCGGTGCCCTTTCCATGAGCAAGCCTAGCCTCATAGGCCGTAAGGACGCATGCAGCAGCAAATCATGCTCCTCTTCGGGCTTTGTCGGCTAGCCGACAGACATCGTGCCACCGGCGTACTAACCTGTTGCCACTACCACCCACCCAGCGGGACCGGAGTTTTCCGGAACGATGCAGGGCGCACACGACACAGGCACCTGAGTGCATGCCCCTAAATGCCATAGGCAGTCACCTCACTACCCGCCGGACAAACCGCACGAGGCAAGCCCATGAGTTCTTCCAAGACAATCCGTAGCCGTTCGATTTGGGATGACGCACACGCCATGCTCGAAAAGGCGAAGGCCGAGGGTATCAGCACCGTCTGGGATCGAGCTGCCGAACAGACGCCGGCCTGTAAATTCTGCGAATTGGGCACCACCTGCCGCAACTGCATCATGGGCCCGTGCCGTATCGCCAACCGCAAGGACGGCAAGATGCGCCTTGGCGTGTGCGGTGCCGATGCCGATGTCATCGTGGCGCGCAATTTCGGCCGTTTCATCGCTGGCGGCGCGGCGGGGCACTCCGACCACGGACGCGACCTGATCGAAACGCTCGAAGCCGTAGCCGAGGGCAAGGCTCCCGGCTATACGATCCGCGACGTGGCAAAACTCAGGCGCATCGCGGCCGAACTCGGCGTCGCCGACGCGGCGACACGCCCCGCCCATGACGTGGCCGCCGACCTCGTCACCATCTGCTACAACGACTTCGGCAGCCGCCGTAATGCGCTGGCCTTTCTTGCGCGTGCGCCGCAGGTGCGGCGCGACCTCTGGCAACGCCTTGGCATGACCCCCCGTGGCGTAGACCGCGAGATTGCCGAAATGATGCACCGCACCCATATGGGCTGCGACAACGACCACACAAGCCTGCTCGTCCATGCCGCGCGGACGGCGCTCGCCGATGGATGGGGCGGTTCCATGATCGGCACGGAATTGTCCGACATCCTCTTCGGCACGCCTCGCCCTCGCCAGTCCACAGTCAATCTCGGGGTCTTGCGCAAGGATGCCGTCAACATCCTCGTGCACGGACACAACCCCGTCGTCTCCGAAATGATTCTGGCCGCCACCCGTGAACCGGCCGTAAGGCAGGCGGCACAGGACGCCGGGGCAGCAGACATCAACGTGGCGGGGCTATGCTGCACGGGTAACGAACTGCTCATGCGACAGGGCATTCCCATGGCGGGCAACCACCTCATGACCGAACTCGCCATTGTCACAGGTGCGGCCGATGCCATTGTCGCAGACTATCAGTGTATCATGCCCAGCCTTGTGCAGATTGCCGCGTGCTACCACACCCGCTTCGTGACGACGTCTCCCAAGGGGCGTTTCACGGGGGCCACTCATGTGGAAGTGCACCCGCACAATGCGCAAGAGAGGTGCCGCGAAATCGTGATGCTCGCCATCGATGCCTACACCAGACGAGACCCCGCCCGGGTCGACATCCCGTCGCAACCCGTGTCCATCATGTCCGGGTTCTCCAACGAGGCCATCCTCGAGGCCCTTGGCGGCACTCCCAAGCCCCTCATCGACGCTGTTGTGGCAGGGCAGATACGGGGATTTGTGGGCATCGTGGGCTGCAACAACCCAAAGATACGTCAGGATTCAGCCAATGTGACGCTCACGCGGGAACTGATACGCCGCGACATCATGGTGCTTGCCACAGGATGCGTCACGACGGCTGCTGGCAAGGCCGGACTGCTGGTCCCGGAAGCCGCATCGAAAGCCGGCGAGGGGCTTGCCGCCGTGTGCCGCAGTCTTGGCGTGCCTCCCGTGCTGCACATGGGCAGCTGCGTGGACAACTCCCGCATCCTCCAGTTGTGCGCCCTGCTGGCAACCACGCTGGGCGTTGACATAAGCGACCTGCCCGTGGGGGCCTCGTCGCCCGAGTGGTATTCCGAGAAGGCAGCGGCCATTGCCATGTACGCCGTGGCAAGCGGCATTCCCACGCATCTTGGTCTTCCCCCCAACATCCTCGGCAGCGAGAACGTCACCGCCATGGCCCTGCATGGCCTACAGGATGTGGTAGGCGCGGCCTTCATGGTTGAACCGGACCCCGTCAAGGCCGCGGACATGCTCGAGGCGCATATCGTGGCACGCCGCGCAAGGCTTGGTCTCACATCCTAGCCGTTTCAGACTTCCGGACATGAACGCCGGGGGGCGTCTGCCACACGCCCTCCCGCCCTCTTACGACCACGCAGGAGCACACTCATGAAACTGGCATTTGCGGGCAAGGGCGGCGCAGGCAAGACGACGCTCACCGCATGGACAGCAGACTATCTGGCCCGCCATGGGCACAACGTATGGCTCATCGATGCCGACACTGCTCTTTCGCTGGGCCGTGCCTCGGGCCTTGCCCGCACCGACCTGCCCGCCCCGCTCATCAATCGGCACGACATTATCATGGAACGCATCAGCAGCGGGCTCATCAACCTCACCCCCGACGTGGAGGACCTGCCGGAGGCACTCTCTGTCGCCGTACCACTGGGGGGGCCGACAGTCACAGGAGTCGCTGCTGGGCGTAAACGTCTACTCGTCATGGGCTCCATAACCCACGCCGGCGGGGGGTGCGCATGCGAAGCCAACGCCCTGCTCAAGGCATTATTGGCCCACCTTGTCTATGACCGTGATGAATGGGTGCTGGTCGACCTTGAAGCGGGTGTGGAACACCTCGGACGCGGCACAGTTGCCATGGTCGACGCGCTTGTGGTCGTCAGTGAACCCAGCCTGCGCAGCCTCGAGACCGCATCAGAAATCTCGCAACTGGCAACAGGTCTGGGGTTGCCTCGTCAGGTACTGGCCCTGAACAGGCATTCCTGTTCAGGCATGAGGAACAGGCCGTTGGCATCGTCCGATGCCACGGACGGGAAGGCATTGCACACCCTCGCCCCCGCCCTTGCGTTACCGGAAAGACGGGTTGCCATCCCCACGCTGGCGGGCCTTCAGGAACGCATGCTTGAGCACGCCCATGTCACCGGCCTTCCGGAATCCGCCATGGTAGACGAGTTTGTGACAATGCTGCTGCAACAGGTCATGGAAAGCGCACATACAAAACAGTCTCTTGCACCTTCTCGTGGCGTCTGTTGTGCATGACCATCCAATGCCAGACGGGATGAGATAGACATCGTCCCGTCTCCTCGTCACATCGATACGAACAGAAAAGGGCGCAGCCTGTGCCGCGCCCGTCCTTTTCAAGAGCCTGTCGTCATCTTCGAAGCGTTCTTCTGCCGCCGTCAGCGTACGACCAGCACCGAACATGTCGCGTGTGTGACGATCTTCGTGGCGACGCTGCCAAGCAGGAAGCGCTCTATGGCACCTCGACCACGCGAACCGACCACGATGAGGTCGACCCCCTTGTCCTTGGCGAAGTCGATGACAGCGCCAGCCGCAGAATGCGACTTGAGCAGTTCACCATGGGCGACGACGCCCTTTCCCTTGGCATAGGCGACGGCCTTGTCGACGATTTCATGGGCCATGGTCGTGAACTTGTCCTCGATGTCCACACCCACGGCGAACTCCGCATACTCGTAAAGCTGCTCGTTCACACTGACGATGAACAACTCGGCCTTCTCACTGAGGGCCTTGGCGACGGCACACTCAAGGGCCTTCTGGGAATAACCGGACTGGTCAATGGCTACCAGAATCTTCATGGTACTCCTCCTTGGCGTCTCGCACTCAAGCGGTTCACAAGCATTGCCCCGCCCTGCCCGTTACGGGTGGGTGGCAGTCCCCGGACGGATGAGGCGTTACGACGCCTCGATGCGGAGCAACCGGGCCGACACGGTTCCGGCTATCTTGAAGTTAATGTCCGCTGACAGTTTGAGCAAGAGGAACGTGTATATTCTCATGCCACTCGGAAGAAACGCAATCCATGGTCAATAATCCTTCTTCCACATCACTCCGATATCACTCGAAGTCGATGAAGCCCGGCCTTCAAGGTTGACCCGCGGCAGCAGTTCGACCTCGACCCGCACCCCGAACGACCCGGCTTCCGCCCCCTGTTCGACGCCCACATACACGTTGTCCATGAGGTACTTGCCAGCCTCGACCGAAGGGCCTTCCGGCACTGCGGGAGTCTGGGCCTGACGCGCCGGAGATGAAAGCGCCCTGTCCCCGGCGGGTGTGATGCGGGCGGTGTCCTGCGTGCCGCGCCCGTCTCCGAGACGCAGCACATCGATGCCGAGCGTCTCCTGCACGGTGGCAAGCGGGTCGATGCCCGCCTTGCCCACGCCCGCCAGCATTCTCATGGCATTGGCGGCCTGCAACGCCTCGAAGCGGCTCAGTTCGGTCGCCGACTTGTCGAAAAGCACATGTGCCATCACTTCATCCTGCGGCAACGACGGACGGCTGTCGAAGGTGAGCGTCGGCTTCGAGGCCCGCCCTCCGACACGTATGAAGGCTGTCACGGTACTGCCCGCGTGTGAAAGCTCAAGGTCGAGGACAGGGTCGGGCGGCACGGCACCCGCGAAGGTGATTGCCCCCTTGGTGAAGACGAACGGCTTGCCGAGCAACGAGAAACGGCCCCGCACCGGTGACAGGCTTCCGCGTAGCGTGGGTTTCGCCGCCGTTCCCGACACATGCAAGCGCCCCTGCCACTCGCTGTCCAGCCCCCTGCCCCGCACGAACAGCCTGTTTGGAGCACGAACCGCAATGTCCAGCAGCAACGACGCTGCATCCGGCAAGGCAACGCCAGACACTCTCCCGGCGGCGATGGCCCCTTTTTCATGCACGTTCAACGTCCGCACCGTGGAACCGAGGCCGTTCACCAGTTCAAGTGTAGCCCCTTCGAGCACAAGGTCGGCATGTAGCGAAGGTGCGCGCAAGGGGCCAGTGAGTTCGACCGGGCCGGAGAGTGTGACGTCGAGGTCGTCACGCCTGAAAGGGCGCAGACCTGCCATGGCCCCGCGAAGCACGATGTAGGGGCCGGGGATGGCAGCGCGTAACTGTCCTGTTCCCGATGTGGGGCCTGCATGGTTGCCCATACCCTGTACCGCCCCGACAGAAGGCGTGGCGCCGCGCACTGAAGAGGCTAGAGGCGCAGCAACGACGCGGTCATCTTCGCCAGTGGGGAACAACGCCGACATGCCGCCGATGGCACGCGGCGACGCCCCATCCGCCAACGAGGTACCACCCTGTGCAGCCCCTGCCATGAAACCGAACCCGCCGCCCGCAAGCAGTGCCCCGTTAAGAACGACACGCCCGCCCTTGCCGTCTGCCGCGGCGAGGCGGCACACCAGCCCGTTACCCGCATCGTGCCGCAGTTCACCCGTAATATCCGTGAGCAGTATGCCCTGCACGAGGTCCTCGTACCGACCGCCACAGAGGAACCCGCGCACAGCCAGTTGCGGTGCTTCCACCGTACCCGTCACATCGACGGCGACATCGGCGCGTCCGGCAAGGCGTCTGTCCGGCAAGGGCACGAAGCGCCAGAACGGCGCCACATCACCGCGCAGCCTGACTCGGGCCGAAACCGGCGACGCCTCCCGCAATGCCGGGGTGCCTGATGCGAGGCCTTGCACGGGCAAGGAGATGTCAGCCCGTGCCGCCTCTAGTCCCTCCAGGCCGACTTCCAAAGCTGCGGTGAGCCTGCCATGCTTCGCATCCTCCGGGGCAAGTCGCCCGGTCAGCAGCAGGCTGGCGGTAGAGGGCCGGGTGCCATCCCGGCGTACAGCATCACCGGAGAGGTGAAGATTGCCGGTCTCGAACCGGAAGGCACCTTCCGTCCTGCCCTCCACCGTGCTCACGCGGGCCTCGCCCGAGACCTCTCCCGCCACAGGCACTGTATCGACCACGAGGCGGGCCAACGATACCGGGACATCATGCAGACGCAGCGAGGCCTCCGTCCCTGAACGCAGGTCGAAGGTCAGTTGCGCGCGCCCCTGCGGTTCGAACGCCATATCTGCGGCATCAAGACGCGGCCCACCTGCGAGGGACAACCGGGCGGGGCCGGTGAGACGCACTCCGGCACCGGCTGAAGGACGGCGCACCGCAAGGCGTTGCACCTGCACTTCAGCCCGTTGCATGAGAAGGCTGCCCGCCACGTCGGTCACAAGGTCGCCCCGCGTATGCAGGTCGAACCGGGCATCGCGGGCATCACCTTCGAGAGTCGCCCCGGCGGTGAGCCACGAGATGCCCCGCATCTCACCACCGGCAGTGGTCAACTTCAAAGAATAGCTTGCGGTTTGCAGCGCCGTGGCAAGGCTGTCGGCATACCCGGCGGCATCAAGACGCACATGGCTGGCGGAAACCGCCCCCATGTCCATCTCCGCTGCCGAGAAGACCGCCGACACAGCCTGACCGCCCCGACGTGCAGAAGTCTTGCTGACTCGAGAGGGCTGCACCTTCTCGCCGGAGAAACGCATGTGCAGTTGCGCATCTCGCCCGCTGAGGGGAAGCCCGGCGAACGCGGCGAGGGGCTTCCAGTCCATGACGACAGCTTCGAAGCCACCCGACAGGAGGCCGTCACCCGACGGCGTAACGTCACCTGGCGTTCCCTCCGCCCTAGCCCTCGAACCTTTGCCAGCCACGCCGCCCGTGCCCCCTCCCGTCCCATGTGGGGCAAAAGCCAGCGCGCCAGAGACATCCACACCAAGAAGGGTTCCACGCAATGCATCCAGCCTGAAGCCCGACGCGCCCGCCCCATCAAGGCCCCACGTGGCGGTCACCCCCATGGGCGCTTGCCATGCCTCACGTGCACTCAACGCGACGTTTCCCGACACGGAAATCCCTGCCGGGTGTCCGCGCGGTTTGTCAGCCGGACGGCGAGAAGCATGAACGCGAGAAAGCCCCGAAGCACTCTCCCCGCGCAGGGAGGCGTCACGGACAGAGTCACGCGACACGACACCTGCCACATGCAGGACAGGGGCGACGATGTCGCCTCCCTTCGCCACAAGACGCGGCGACGACGCCTCCAGCGTGAACGCCGGGGATGTGGCGTCACCAGTGATACCCACGGCAACATGCATCGGCCCGCGCAAGGCTGCCGTGCCGGACGGCGCGGGTGACAAGACCGATATGTCAGTCAGTGCGAGGCTTGCCATGGCATTCAGCGTCTTGGCGCCTTCCCCCATGGTGTCGTGAGCAGAAGGTCTTCTCGCATCGGCTGGACGTGGCGCCTCCCGCGCACCATAGCGGAGGGACGCCGTGCCGCGTAGCCCTGCCCCCGCGAGAGTGCTCACATCGAGTTCAATGGTGTCGCCGACCACTTCGCATGTCCCCGCCACCGCCGGAGACCGTCCCAGAAGACCCGCCAGCATGGGTGACCGCCAGCGCAGACCTTCGCCCGTGATACGCCATGCCGCCTTCACACCCGCATGGACGTCGCCCCCCATGCCGTCAGACGCATCGGGCGTAGCAGCCCCTGCCCCCGATGCCACGTCACTGCGGGGCACCATTCCGGCTGATGTACCGGGCAGGGGTACGGGAACGCCATCGACCGGCATTGGCCCGTCAGCCCTGTCAGGCGACTCCATGCCTGCGGATTGGCGGTCTTCAGCCTCGCGCTCGTCCTGCCCTCCCTGACCGACAGGAATGGCCCCGACAGTCCGGCGGGCGCTTCCGCGCTCGATGTCGACAGTTGCCCTGATACGCCCGTGGGCACCTGCCACTGCGGCAAGCCATCCCCCCTCCGCCAGTTCGAATCCCACGTCGCCCTGTACCCGACTCCCGCGCCCCGCCGCTTGTCCCTGACCTTGCCCGTTTGCATGCAGGGACGCTCCATCCGTCTCAAGGCGCAGGTCGTCCAGCAGCACGTCCATTCCCTCGCGCCGCATGGACAGCCCATAGGAAACGGGCAAATCCGCCTGCCGCCCCGGCAGACCTCCAACCTCTGCGCGACCGGATACACCGAGCAGTGCACCCTGCGCCGTTGCTGAACCTTGGGCGTCGCCCTCAAGGACGAGACGGCCGAAAGGCAGGGATACGAGCGGGGCAAGGCGTGCGCCATCGGCAAGCTGCGCCGCATACTGCAACGAAAAACCCGAGCCGCCCGCGCGATTCTCGAGCATGATGTTCTCTGCCGTAAACTGCCAGTGCTGCGAAGACGCCCTCACGGAACCGCCGGAGACGACAGGCTTCGATACGGCATCACGCACGGTGGCACTCCAGCCCACGTCCACACGTTCGCCGAGAAGGGCTCGCCACGTTTGCGGTGTCGCCGTACCGGGAACCAGCGACGCCGTCCCGGTCACCCCGACTCCTGCCAGTGCTGCCCCCGAGGATGGCACCCGACTACCCTTCGCGTCTGTGTGAGCATCCGCGCCATGCCTCTCACCTGTTAATGCGACCTCCCCCTCGAACACGAGCACATCGCCAAGGTCAGCCCTTGCCGTCGCCCGCCAGTCAGCCGCTGTCCCGTCACCCGAGAGAGAGAGGGATATCCCGCCCTGCCCGGAGAGAATCTCGCGCGGAAGCCACGGCATGAGAACGCCCGCAAGGCTGCCGGACGACGCAGCAGCATTGACCGCTGCCGCTGAATCCCCCCCCGCACCCGGTATATGGCCGCCCCCCACCGTCAGACGTGCGTCGACCCACGACCGCCCGCCGGAAGCCCCGGCGCGAAGTCGTGCGACGCAGGCGTCACGCGCATCGGTGCCCCCTTCAGGAGTCTCGACCCGCACAGTGGCGTCAGCCCGCACATCCGCGTGCCCCGGTCGCATCGTGACCGCGCCGGAAAAGGCCACCCCGAGCGGCGTACCTGCGAACGCGCCGCCCAGATGCCCATCCGTCATCTCGACACTGCCGATGTGCAACGCGGGCAGGGTAGACAGCGAAGGACGCACAGCACCTGCCGCATCGTCCGTGACGGGCTTGTCTTCACCATGTTCCACGACAGGCGCCCGGTACAGCCGGGGCCCGCTCAACTCCAGCGCATCGATGGAGACCTCGCCCGACAGCAGGGCCACGGGTCGCCAGCGCAAGGCCACCGTGTCCGCCGTCGCCCATTCGCCCGAGGCGTCGCCAAGGCGCACCCCCTCCAGCGTGAGCACACCGGGCAACGGCCCGGACAGCCGGTCGTAGGAAAGGGCCACGCCAGAACGGGATGCCGCCAGCACCAAAGCCCGCCCGACGAGGGATTCCCCTGCCGGGGTTCGCAACACCAGCAGAAGGGCGAGAAGAAGACCCGTCACACCCGCCGCGCACCATACCGCGACACGTCGTGCGCGAGATGCATACAGCCGGGGAAGCAGGCGACCACCAAGGGCCTTGAGGGAATCAGGCCAACGCATCAGAAACTCTGCCCTATGCTGAAGTAGAACTGGAGAGGCGCGTCATCTTCTCGCGGATTGACAGGTGTCGCCACATCGAACCGCAACGGGCCGATGGCCGTATAGTACCGCAGCCCGACACCGGCACCGAAGCGCATCCCGTCTCCGAAACGCGGCATGGACTCCTCGTAGACGTTGCCCCCATCGACGAACGTCACGAGACCGAGTGTCTCGGTGATGCGCGTTCGCGCCTCAAGCCCGACCTCGCCAAACGAACCGCCGCCAAGCGGCACGTCGCCATCGCGCGGGCCCAGCGACTGGTAGGCGTAGCCGCGTACGGAACCGCCACCACCGGAATAGAACCTGAACGACGCCGGGATGTCGGCGGGCGACTCTCCATGCAACGCCCCCGCCGCCGCCCGCAGCGCCAGCACGGTACGCCCTCCCGGCAACGCCGTGTAGGCGCTGGCGTCCAGACGGCTTCGCACCATCGACCGCCACTCGTGATACACCCCGGTATACGGCGTCGTCGAAAGGGCCGCCCGGACACCCTCATGGGGGTCGAGAAGGTTGTCGGTACCGTCGTACCTGATGGTGAGCGGTACGCCCCACATCGAATAGGAACGCTCCGGTCCCTGATGGTCGTTGATGGAACCGCCCTCGGTCGTACCGCCCGCGCTGGCCCACAGGTGCCGTGAGATGCGACGCTCGACACTGGCGGACACCGCCCCCGCGCGCTGGTCGTAGGCGTCGGAGTTCTCGTTACGTGCCCACGCATCGGCGATGAAATCCTGGTCGGGGCGCAGCAGGAACGGCTTGCGGAACGAGGCCACGACCTCCTGCCGCCGTTCCCACACGGGCAGTTCAAGGCGCAACCGCTCGCCTCCGCCCCACAGGTTGCGATGCTCCCAGAAGGCGAGCACACCCGGCCCCAAGGCCGAATCGTATCGTAGCCCACCACCGAAGCTGCGGGGCGGGCCGTAGGTCAGGCGCGCCATCACGGGCCGACATCCGGTGGCGTCGTCATGGTCGGCGGGAACGACCTCCATGCCGCTGAACAGCCCTGTGCCGCGCAACGACTCCCTGAAACGCTCGACAAGGCGCTCATCCCACGGCTGCCCCGGTCGCCATCCGACGTACGTCGCCACATAGTCACGTGACACGTCGTCCGCGCCTTCCACATCCAGCCCGCCCATGAGCACATAGGGGCCGGGGTCGACGGTCACGGTGGCATGAAGGGTGTGCGCAGCGTGGTCGACCTCGAATCGGGTGCCCGTGACCACTGCGAAGGGATGCCCCCGTTCATGCAGAAAGACCGGAATCCGCGCCACGGCGTCGAGGATGTCGTCCGCCCGCGCGGGGGCGCCCCCGGCGACCCCGGCGTCGGACAGTGCACGAGGGAACCCTTCGGGAACAGGGGCGGAATCGGCATCGGCCGTAGGTACGGCGATTCCGGCGGGGCGACCTTTCATGCCACCCTCTTCCGGCGTTCCGTGTGCGAACGATGGAGAGGGAACATCATCGCCCGCCCCTGCGCTGTCTGCTGCCTGACCTGTCGCGCTTGTCTGGTCTGATGCACTTGTCTGGTCTGGCGCGTCAGCCGGCCCCACCATGCCTACCACGCCCGTCATGCCCGCCTTGTCGTCTGCCACCTCTGAATGTCCTGCCCCCGCACGGTAGACCACCCGCGAGTCCGCCACCGTGTACAGCGGCCCCGGAAAGAGCGTGAGCGTAACCCGCAAGGGTGATGAGGCTGCATCAAGCCGCCCCTCTACGCGACCGGCGTAGAAGCCACGGGAATGCAGCACGTTGCGCGCTTCATCCTCGTCAGACCGAAGGCGGCGTTCGACACCGGTGACGCTGTCGGGGGCTTGGTCGGCGAGGCGTTCCAGAAGGCTCACCCCGCGTACGGCATCCAGCAGTGCGGAGCGTTCCTCGGTGGAGACTGACGACGCACCTGCATCGTCAGCGATGGAGAAGGTCACCTCGTAGGGCACGGGGCGCGCGTCATGCGAGGTGTCTTGCTTCGCAGTCGGCGCACCCGCGCAAAGGTCGGCGGGTACCTGCGGCGGTGTCAGGCCTTCGGGCAAGATGTGCTGCGTAAGCGATGTGGCGTTTCCGGATGCGGAAGGAAGCTGCATGTCCGTATGGTGCGCGGCGTTCGTGTCTGGGGCGTCACCCGGCCCCCGGTCATGGGCACTGCCTTGCCCTGCCTGCGGTGGTGGCACCACCGTAGGGAAAGGGTCACTTCCCCCACCGTCGGACACAGGGCGGGTGCGCCCGGAACAACCGGACAAGACCAGCACGAGGACAAGACACGAAAGAAGGGCACGCATCTGCATGGTGCGCACGATAACGCCCTCCGCCCTCTTTTGCCAACTGACAGCTTGTGCGCTGGCAATCCACGCAGGAGGGGGCAAGACAGACGGGCGCGGCGGGACGCGGGCACTCTCCGTCCTATGGCTGACGCCTGAAAGGCATGGGAAGGCGTTCCCCCGTCAGACTTCGCGCATGTAACGATGCTGCGAGGCCTGACGGGGGTTGTCGCCGCCATCAAGGGCCGGATGATGCGCTCTTCTTCGCCAGCCCCTGCGGAACAGGGCCAATGACGACGACGTCACGCGGTCAGACGAGTGCCAGCAACTGGTTCCAAACTCCGTTGAACCGTTGCCTCCACTCGCCGGAATCCTGTTCCGGCAATGTCCTGCCTTCCAGCTGTGCCTGTACGAACAAGGGAGAGAAGCCGAAGCGGCCCACCAGAGGCAGGTCGTGTGTGGTGCAATAGCCGATGATGCGCTCTGCCATGCCGGGGTGGATGTCGGCCTTGTTGAGCAGTACCGCCATGCGCACATCGAAGTGACGGGCGAGGGCATGGACACGCTCAAGGTCGTGCAAGGCCGAAACGGTGGGTTCGGTGACAGCAAGCGCGGCATCCGCCCCGGCAAGCGAGGCGATGACCGGACAACCGACACCGGGCGAACCGTCGATGAGCACGACAGACGCGTCGCGTGCCTCGGCAAGTTCGCGGGCACGGGTGCGTACGGTGCTCACCAGCTTGCCCGAATTCTCTTCACCGATGCCGAGCGCGGCATGTACCATGGGCCCGAAGCGCGTGTCGGAGACGTACCATTCACCGCAACGCCTGTCGCTCAGGCGCGCAGCCCCTGTAGGACAGACATGGGCGCATACGCCGCAGCCTTCGCAATGCTCCGGTGCCACCTGTGGTGCATAGCCCTGCGGAATGGCCCCGTACCGACAATGTGTGGTGCACAGCCCGCATGAGATACAGGCTTCGGGTTCGATGGAGGCCACGACACCACTGATGAAATCATGGCGTTCGCGTATCTCCGGCGCAAGGACGAGATGAAGGTCGGCGGCGTCCACATCGCAGTCGGCGAGCACCATGTCCTTGCCGACGGCTGCAAGCCCCGCCGTCACGCTGGTCTTGCCCGTGCCGCCCTTGCCGCTGATGACGACGAACTGTTTCATGACCTTATCCCCTTTTCCAGAAGCCTTGCGCCAAGGTCGCGGTAGGCGGCTTCAAGGTCGTGCGAGGCATCCAGCAACAAGCCGCCACCCGCATTACGCGAAGCAGCCTCGAGGCTGAACGGCAGTCTGCCCAGTACGTCGATGCCTTCTGAGGCGGCCCATGTTGCGACCCGGTCGTCACCCATGCCGAAACGGTTGATGACGATACCGTGCGGCAATCCGAGATGGCACACCAACCCGACAGCCAGTCTGAGGTCGTGCAGCCCGAAGGCGGTGGACTCGGCCACCAGCACCACGAAGTCCGCCTCGTCCAGCGCGTTGATGGTGGCACAGGCCGTTCCGGGCGGGCAGTCCCACAGGGTGACGCCATACCCTGCATGGCTGGTGGCATTGGCGTCTTCAGCTGTGCGTTTCACGGCCTTGATGAGCGGTGTCGCCATGGCCTCGCCCACGCGCAACACCCCGTCGCGGAACGCCATGTGGCAGGTTTCGCCATGGACATGGCAACTCGCCACGCCCTGCCGCACCTCACCCACCGGACGGCTTGCCGTGCCTACCACGCCTGCCGGGCAGACGAGTTCACAGAGTCCACACCCGTGGCAGAGTTCGGCGAAGACCAGCAGTTCACCACCCAGCATGGCCAGTGCCTTGAAACGGCACGCCTCGACACAGCGACGGCAACTCTCACCGAGGCACCTGTCGGGGTCGATGGCGGGCACGGGCACACCGCAGAGGCTACGAACCTGCCAACGCGCATCCACGAACAGATGCGCGTTGGGCTCCTCGACATCACAGTCCACCAGCGTCACGGGAAGGCCCTGCATCGCATACGATGCCGCAAGGTTCACAGCCACGGTGGTCTTGCCCGTGCCGCCCTTGCCGCTGGCTACGGCAATATTCATGCGTTCTCCCTGTCCATGTGTCAGTTGCGTTCGGGGGCGGCGTCAGTCGGCGCATCGGCAAGGGCCGGAGAGTCTCCGGTGAAGCGTCCCCGCCGTCCGAACCCTTGCCCGTTGCCACGGCCATTGCCACGCCCCTGCCCAGTGGGCACACGACCGGCGCGCATACGGCCACAGCCCGTGCCACGTCCGAAGCCGCCACGGTCGCCCGCACCGGGAGACATCACGACATCGAGAGGTGCCCCGCGTTCAGACATGACGACGTTTTCTTCCGTCTGCGGTGTCAGTGTCGCCCCCTGTCCGGCAGCACGGCCCGCGCCTCTACCTGCACCGAATTGGGTACCTAACTGGGCACCAAGCCCGACACCGCGGCAGAGACCACGACGACGACCGGCCCCTCTGCCAACACCTGTACCCGCACCGGCTTCGGCACCGGCAGGGCCTAGACCTGTCTGCCCCGGACGCTGCCCCGGACGCTGCCCGACAGGGCATTCTTCATAGGTCCCGAACGGCCCGGTTCCATCTCCGTATGGCATATGTGCTCCTTCCGCCGCGTATGCAGCGTTTGCCACGGACGAAGCACGTTCCGTTCCACGACTCCAATACATCGTAATCAAACATCTTTTCCCAACACACATGCACGCCCAAGAAAAATAGGGCGCAAAATGCGCCCACATGATAGAGACTTTCACACGGAGGATCATATGGCCCTGCCCCGAGACATCCCCTGCGAAACCATCATGGAAAGTGTCGCCGACGGCGTGTTCACGGTCGACCTCGACTGGCGCATCACCTCGTTCAACCGTGCCGCTGCCGCCATCACGGGAGTCCCCGCCGAAGAGGCACTGGGCCGACGCTGCCGAGACGTGTTCCACTCCAGCGTGTGCGACGGCGCATGTGTCCTGCGCGCCTGCATGGAACAGGACACCCCCTTCGGCAGCCGCACGGTGTTCATGGTGCGCACCGACGGGACGCGCGTTCCCGTCAGCATCAGTGCCGCACCGCTCAAAGACAGACGCGGCAGGCTCATTGGCGGGGTCGAGACGTTCCGCGACCTCACCGCGCTGCACCTCATGCGGCGTGAACTCGAAGGGCAACGCACCGTAGAGGACATCGTCACCCGCAGCCACGCGATGACGCGCCTTCTCGACCTCCTTCCGCAGATAGCCGCCAGCGACGCACCGGTGCTCATTCTCGGCGAATCCGGCACGGGCAAGGAACTCTTCGCCCGTGCGCTGCACAACCTCAGCCCCCGCGCCGCGAAGCCGTTCGTGGGCGTCAACTGCGGGGCGCTGCCTGAGAACCTGCTGGAATCGGAACTGTTCGGCTACAAGGCCGGGGCATTCACTGACGCACGCCGAGACAAGCCGGGGCGCTTCCACACGGCGGGCGACGGCACCATCTTCCTCGACGAGATTGGCGACATGCCCCTGCCCTTGCAGGTGAAGCTGTTGCGGGTACTTCAGGAGAAGTGCTTCGAACCGCTGGGGGCGGTGAACGCGGAACCCGCGCTGGCGCGTGTCATTGCGGCCACCAACCGCGACCTTGAACGCATGACGGCCGAAGGCACGTTCCGCACCGACCTCTACTATCGGCTGAATGTGGTGCTGTTGCGTCTGCCCCCGCTGCGTGAACGCCCCGAAGACGTGCCCGCGCTCATCGACCACTGCGTCAGGCGGCGCAACCTGCTCACCGGCAAGGACATCGAAGGCGTCTCGGAGGATGTGCTGCACCTCATGCTGCGCTACCCATTTCCGGGCAACGTGCGTGAACTCGACAACATCATCGAATATGCCTTCATCCTGTGCGGGCACGGGTTCATCCAGTTGGAACACCTGCCGGAGTACCTGCTGCACGCAGGGGGCATCGCCACCCCCTCCCTCGCGCCTTCACGTCCGCAGCCCCGCCCAGCCGGGGAGCCCGGAGACGACGGACAGCCCGCCACCCTTGAAGCCATCAAATACCGGGCGGTGGTCGACGCCCTTGCCCGCAACAATGGCAGGCGGATGGCGACCTGCCGCGAACTGGACATCTCCAAGGACACGCTGCGCCGCATCCTGCAACGTGGCGACACGAAATGACGTAGCCGGTCGACGCCATTCCCGGCGCACCCTGCGCGCTAACGCCGCCTCTCAGTCCCGACAGACCTGTCTGCGCACCCCGTGTAGCCAGTCTGACCACACCTCGCCGCGCTGGCCTCCATGCCGGTCTCCAAGACCGTTATCCCCTGCCCGACGCCTTGGCGGCTATCCCTGCCAGCCCGTCTCCCCCTGACATAGGGCGTGTTTTGCGCCCACATGGCCACGACAAGGCGCATTTTACGCCCATCACAAGCTCGACGTTCCACGCAAAAAGCAACAACCAATCAGAATAAAAGCATTTCTTTTCACGGCATCATTCCTGCTTCGGAGTGGTCGGTACCGGAGGTACGCCACGCCATGATCGTCCATGCCTGTCTCGCCAGTTACGAGGGCAGACTCGCCACACTGCTCGAAACAGCATCGGCACTGCATTTCGTCCGTCTTGACGACGCAGGGCCGCACACCCTCCATGTGCGCCCCTTCCGTCCGACGACCCCGATGCACCTCGCCGCGACGCTGCTAGAGGCCGACACACACCTGCTGGTGTGCGGCGGTGTCTGCGGACGTTGGCTGCATACCCTCGAAGCACAGGGCGTGGAGGTCATACCGTGGCTATCCGGCACCGAACAGGAAGTGCTGGCGGCACTTGCGAAGGGCACCGTCGACGAACTGGTCATGCCCGGCTGCATGAGACGCCTTGGAACAACAGGCGGCGTGTGCGCACGCGCCCGCTGCCGTACCAGAAGGGAGCGAAACGGATGCGAATAGTCATCACCGCACAGGGGAATACGCTCGACAGCCCCCTCGACCCGCGCTTCGGACGCGCCCGGTCGTTCATCGTCTGCGACACCGAAACCGGGGCGACGCATGCCGTCGACGTATCCGCCAACATGAACCTCGCACAGGGGGCGGGCATTCAGGCTGCCCAGATGGCTGCGGATGCCGGGGCGGAAGCCGTCATCACCGGGCATGTGGGTCCCAAGGCGTTCACGGCCCTCAACCGGGGGCACATCGCCGTGTACCTGTGCGACCTCGCCACCCCCCGCGAGGCACTTGCCGCCTTCATCGAAGGCAAACTCCGCCCTGCCGACACCGCCGACCGTGAAGGACACTGGTGAGTACCGTGAACGGCGCGAACATACAGAGCGAAGAACAGCATACGGGTGGGTGTTCCGCCGGATGCTCTGGCGGAAGCACGGGTGGAAGCACGGACGGAAGCACTGGCGGAAACACGCAACAGGGGTGCTCGTGCGACACGCACGATGAGCAGCGCGACGGCAGCGTCGCCGCGCAGACCTTTGGCGAAGAGGGTCCCGTCAAGACACTCGGGCGCATCGGCTCGAAGCTTGTCGTCCTCAGTGGCAAAGGCGGCGTGGGCAAGAGCACCGTGGCGGTCAACCTTGCCGTGGGTCTGGCACGGGCAGGTCGCAAGGTCGGTCTGCTCGACGTCGACGTACACGGCCCCAGTGTGCCCCGGCTTCTGGGACTCACGGGAACCCGCCCCATGATCGGCGAAGACGCCATGTACCCCGTTGGCTGGCGCAACAACCTGCGCGTCATGTCGCTTGGCTTCTTCCTGCCCGACCCGGAACAGGCGGTCATCTGGCGCGGCCCGGTCAAGATGGGACTCATTCGCCATTTTCTCACCGAAGTGCGCTGGGGCGACCTCGACCATCTGGTGGTCGACTGCCCGCCCGGAACGGGTGACGAACCGCTTTCCGTCCTGCAACTGCTCGGAACCGATGCACAGGCCGTCATCGTCACCACCCCGCAGGGCGTGGCCGTCGATGACGTGCGCCGTTCGGTGGGCTTCTGCCGTGAACTGGGCAACCCCATCCTCGGCATCGTCGAGAACATGGGCGGCTACGTCTGCCCCAAATGCGGCGAACTCACACCGCTGTTCCCCGCCGGTGGCGGTGAGGCACTGGCAGCCGAACAGGGCGTGACCTTCCTCGGACGCATCCCGCTGCACCCCGACCTCACCAGCGCAGGTGACGCGGGCCGCAGCCTCTACGAGGCCGATGCCGCCCACCCCATCGTTCGCGCGCTGGCACCCATCGTCGAACGCGCCGCCGCCACCCTGCACGCAAGCGACATCAGGCACGAAAGCACGACCGGACCACAATCCGAAGCGGCCCCCGGAACGGGCAAGACCGCCGCGACCATGCCCACGGCCCCCACCCGCAACGAATCATGCGCCCCCGCAACGAACCATCCCGATACCAACGGAGACACGACCATGAAGATAGCCATTCCCGTCGCCGGTGACGTACTCTGCCAGCATTTCGGCCATTGTGAACGCTTCGCGCTCATCGATGTCGACCCCGCCACCGGTTCCGTCACCGGGCGTAACGACGTCACCCCGCCCCCGCACGAACCGGGGCTGCTGCCCGTGTGGCTGTCTGAGAAGGGTGCCAACCTCGTCATCGCAGGCGGCATGGGTGCCCGTGCCCGCGCACTCCTCGAAGAACGTGGCGTGAAGGTGCTCATCGGCGCACCTGCCGCTGCCCCCGAAGCCATCGTCGCAGCACATATGGCCGGAACCCTCACCCTTGGTGCCAACACCTGCGACCATTGATCAGGACGAGAGGCCCTTCAAGCTTGCCGGTTCCCTCCGGTGACGCACGCCGGGATGCCGACGCCACCGCATGACGTCGGAACGCACGGCCCGGAGTGCCCTTGTGCCCTGTCCGGCATGGGTAACGACAACCGCCGCCGGATGAGAGGAGCGGCGGTTCCCATGCAGCATGAAGCCCCCCCGGTTGCGGTCCGGGGGGGCTTTTCATGGCACATGGGTGTCCAGCCATGTGCCTGTGCTACGCCGTCGGGAGCGGCGAGCCCTTATCGAAAGGGTCTACCCGTGGAACGGAGCATCCGTCCATCTGTGGCCTCCCTCCCTCGAGACGGAGGCCACAGGACGAAATGCCTATCTGGCGGGCAACATCCACGGGATGACATACGCCTGCAAGGTCACCAGCACGCAGATGACCAGCGTCATGGCGATGCTGTGCTTGAGCGCGAAGCGGAACAGGGCACCCTCCTGACCGACCGTATGTGTCGAGGCCGTGGCCACCGAGATGGACTGCGGCGAGATCATCTTGCCCGTGACGCCGCCCGTGGCGTTGGCTGCCACGGTGAGGTAGGGGTCGACCCCCACGGCACTGGCCGTAGCATGCTGCATGCTGCCGAAGAGGGCGTTCGACGACGTGTTCGAACCGGTGAGGAAGACGCCAAGCCAGCCCATGATGGGGGCGAAGAACGGGAAGAGTGCCCCCGTGTGCGTGAACGCGATGCCCAGCGTGGAGCTCATGCCCGAGTAGTTCATGAGCTGCGCCAGCCCGAGAATCATGACGATGGTCAGAATCGGGAAGCGCAACTGGTAGCAGGTACGGGCAAGGCAGCCGAAGGCGCGCCCATAGCCGTACCCCGGCATGACGGGTACGGAGAGAAGCCCCGCGAAGAGGATGGCTGTGCCACCCGCCGAGATGAGATTGAAGGTGAACTTGGCGGCGTAGGGCGCATCAGCCTTGACGATGGGCGCGGTCTTGGCGATGGCCGCGTGCAAGCCGGGCCACTCGAAGCTCATGATGAAGATGTTGTTGAGGAAGGTCTTCACGCTACCGAGACCCCAGAAGAACACGAAGACGGCGAGAATGGCATAGGGAGCCCACGCCCGCAGCACCTCGCCCGTCGAGTGCCGTGTCTCGCCGGTGGCGGCTTCGGGCTTCTCGTCGGCGAAGTGCCATGTGCGTGCGGGCTTCCAGAAGCGCAGAAGCACCAGCAGGCCCACGATGGTGACGATGGCGGCCATGACGTCCGGCAGGGTCGGCCCGTGCCAGTCGGCGAAGATGAACTGCGTACCGCTGAAGCACACGCTGGCGACGACGATGGCGGGCATGACCTCCATGGTGCGCTTGAAGCCGCACATGACCACCGTCATCCACAACGGAACGATGAGCGAGAACACGGGCAACTGGCGGCCCACATACTGGCTCAGGGTGAGCGTATCGAGCCCGCTGACCTGACTGGCGACGATGACCGGAATACCCAGCGCACCGAATGCCACAGGCGCAGTGTTGGCGATGAGGCAGATGCCGCCCGCATAGACGGGACTGAAGCCCAGCCCCATGAGCATGGCCGCGGTGATGGCGACCGGGGTACCGAAGCCCGCAGTGCCTTCGAGGAAGGCACCGAAGGCGAAGGCGATGAAGAGCGCCTGCAACCTGCGGTCGTCGGTGAGGCGCGCCAGCGAACTCTTGATGATCTCGAACTCGCCCGACTCGACGGTCATGTTGTACAGCCACACCGCCGTCAGCACGATCCAGATGATGGGGAACAGGCCCATGGCCACACCGTAGAGCGTGGCGTTGACAGCCAGACCGGCGGGCATGCCCCACACGGCCACAGTGGCGGCAAAGGCCCCGGCGAGGCCGCATGCCGCCGCCACATGCCCCTTGGCACGCCTCACGGCGAGCATGTAGAACAGGATGGCGAGGGGCAGCATCGCCACCATCGCCGACAGGGTTATGTTCGAGAAGGGATCGTACACCTGTGTCCAGAGCATAGAGGCCTCATGGGTTGCGGATGGATGATGACCGACGTGGAAAAAGCCGACCACGACGCCACGCGGTTGCGGAGTGTTGCCAATGTTGTTAGCGGAGGACGACGAACGTTGTGAAATGAATTGTCGGCATAACCATCATTCCAGATTGGAATACCCATGAACCTGCGTGTGCTCAGATGCTTCGTCGAAGTCGTTCGCAACGGTGGTTTCTCAGCCGCAGCCCGCGTCGTCTGCGCCACACAGTCCACCGTCAGCAAGGCTGTGCGCAGTCTTGAAGACGAATATGGCACTCCGCTTCTCGACCGCAGTAACGGTGTCGCCCTCACGGCGGCGGGTGAGACCGTGTACCGGCGCGCCCTCGCCATACTCGCCGAAAAAGAGGCCCTGGATGCCGAACTCGGGGCACAGCAGTCGCTACAGCACGGGACGCTGCGCTTCGGGGTGCCTCCCGTCGCGTGTGACAGGCTGTTCGCACGCCCCTTGAGCGCCTTTCATGCGCGCTATCCGGGTATCCGCATGGAATTGCACGAAGCCGGATGCTACGCACTGGAAGAGATGGTGCTGCGCGGCGAACTTGAGATGGTTCTCGCCCTGCTGCCCGTGTCGGAGAGGTTCGAAACCGCGCCGCTGTGCGACGAACCCCTCATCGCCGTACTGCCTGAAGGCCACCCGCTGAGCGGTCGGCCCTGTATCCGGCTTGAAGACCTCGATGGCAGTCCGTTCATCCAGTTCGAACAGGGGTTCGCCCTCAACCCGCGTATCCGGGACGCCTGCCTGCGTCGCGGCGTCAGCCTGCGCGAGACCTTGTGCAGTTCACAGATGGCGTTCATAATCAGCCTTGTAGCCGCAGGGCTAGGGGTAGCGCTCATCCCGCGGCTGATGCTCGCGGAGGGGACGCCCGCCGGAGTGGTCACAGCGCATCTCGACGCGGACGACCTCCGGTGGCAGGGGGCGCTCGCATGGCGCAAGGGGCACGCGCTCTCGCCGCCTGCCAGGGCATGGCTGGACATCATGGCAGAGATGCCGCCCCGGCTTTCGCCCGACATGGGCCAGACGTGACCGTCTGTGCCCTGTCCCCCCGAGCATGCCCTTGCTGCCTGCCCCGCACGATGACCTGCCGCCCAGCCAGCAGTGAGGCAAGGTACCGAGTCTGCACCGGCGCAACTGCCCGCAGCAGGACGACCTGCCGCCGGACTCGCGGAAAACGCACAAAACTCTCCGCACCATGGAGCATCATGATGGAAATCTACGACGTCGACTTCGTGCAAACCCCGAACATGGATGGCAACAAGGGCTCGCTCTTCGTGGATGCCACCCTCGACACGGGCGATGACGCGATGCGCATTCACCGCGGCGTTCCCGAAAGCCTCTACGAAGCATGGGAAAAGGATGGCTTCTCTGTGGCCATGTACCTGCGTGACATCCAGAACGCCTTTCCCTTCACCGAAGAGTCGGATGACGAGGACGACGAATAACGCCTGACCACGCCAGCCCGCCGCAGTGAAAGGCCCGGTTCACCGAAGCCCCGGATGCGGGGGGATGCACGGCTGACACCCGGCGCGGCAGGGGGCGACCCTGCCTGCGGGCCTTTCCGCATGCCATGCCGTTTGAGCCCCTACCGGTGTACCAAACGTCGCACAAGGTACGACCGTCCCGCTGCCGTCAGCCTCTGCCCCCTGAAGCTGAAGCCCGGCATCCGGCAAATTCGCAAAGGGTCTTCAGAGCACAAAAGGGCCGCCCGTTCACACGGGCGGCCCTTTGCACATCTGACACGTCTTCGCGAATGCTAGTGCGAACGCAACGCGAAGTTGAAGATGAAGGCGATGGCGATGAGCCACATCACCGGGCTCACCTCGCGGGCACGGCCCGAACACGTCTTGACGAAGGCATAGCTGATGAAGCCGAAACCGAAGCCGCTGGCGATGCTGAAGGTAAGCGGCATCATGACGATGGTCATGAACGCGGGAAACGCCTCGGTGAAGTCGGTGAAGTCCACATGCCGCACTTCCATCATCATGAGTGCACCGACGATGACCAGCGCGGGCGCCGTGGCGAAGGCGGGCACAAGGCCCACCAGCGGGGCGAAGACGAGTGCGAACATGAACAGTATCGCCGTCACCACGGCGGCGAGACCCGTACGGGCACCTTCGGCGATGCCCGCCGCACTCTCGACATAGCTGGTGACAGTCGAAGTGCCGAGAAAGCTGCTGAGAACCGTTCCCACGGAGTCGGTCACCAGTGCCTTGTCGAGGTTGGGGATGTGCCCCTTGTCATCCATCAGTCCGGCCTTGCGGCTGAGTCCGATGAGCGTACCCATGTTGTCGAACAGGTCGACGATGGTGAACGTGAAGAGAATGGAGAACAGCCCGTACTTGATGGCACCCATGATGTCGAGTTGCATCAGGGTGGGGGTGAGGCTGGGCAGGTTGAAACTCATGACCGAATCCATGCCCGTGGGCATGGGCACGGCACCCACGGCCATGCCAAGGCCCGTGGTGACGAGGATGCCGATGAGAATGGCGCCACGCACGTTGCGCGCCATGAGTACCGCCGTGAGGATGAGGCCGGTGCAGGCGAGCAGGGGTTCAGCCTTGGCGAGGTTGCCCGTGGTCACGAAGGTGGCGGGGTTGGACACCACGATACCCGCGCTCTTGAGGCCGATGAAGGCGATGAAGAGGCCGATGCCCACCACGATGGAACACTTGAGGTTCATGGGCACGGCGTCGATGATGATCTGCCGCACCCGCGTGACCGTCAGCAGCAGGAATATCACGCCGGAGATGAACACCGCCCCGAGTGCGACCTGCCACGGGAGTCCCAGTACGCCGCACACATAATAGGCGAAAAAGGCGTTGAGCCCCATGCCGGGGGCCACAGCCACAGGGAAGTTGGCCCACAGGCCCATGAGCAGGGTCGTCGCCGTGGCGGCCCATATGGTGGAGGCAATGGCTGCCTCCTTGGGGATGCCGGCATCGGCGAGGATGCTCGGATTGACGAAGATGATATAGGAGACGGCGACGAACGTGGTAATGCCGCCGAGGATTTCTGTCCGTACCGTAGACCCTTTCTCGCGTATCCTGAACAACCGTTCGAGAACGCCCGCTGCACCTGCCATCACGTCTGCTCCTTGATTGATTCGCGAAAGACGCCACACCCGTGCAGCGCCACCCTGACGTTCCAGCGGCGCGGGGTAGCCCTCCCCTGCCGCGGACACGTCCGCCTACACTGCATCTGCCATGATGACAAGACGCAAACGGGCCATGTCCCCGTGAACGGCTACGTCTTTGGCGTGCCCTTTCAGCAGGCCCGTCTGCACACCAGGGTCACAGGTATCGTGAAGCGCCCCGCCAGCCACATCATGCAGTCTACGGGCAGACACGCCGGAAAACCCGTGCTTCCGTTTCATCATGCCGAAAGCACCGGACATCAGGGGGGGCAAACAGGGTGCTCAACGTCACAACCGATTGCCCCAAGTACCCATCGATGCACCATTATTTTCATCCCGCGGCCCGCCCCACCACCGGTCACGGCCGACACGTGCCCCCCCGTCGTCGCAAGCCGTCACATTCCGTCTGATTTCCGGCTGTTGACCGCAAAGATGCATGTTCTCATGGACGTCCATCGAAGCCGGGGCTAGGCTTTCTGAAGATGGCATGAGGGTCAAACCAGCTGCTATCCACCCTGAAACATTGTCTGCTCGCCCGTTTCGGTCTACACATGCCCCTCTATCCAGCCACAAGAGAGGAACGATGAAAGGGCATATCCTGCTTATCGAAGACGACACAGCCTTTCAGGGTATGCTCCGTGAAGCCCTCGAAGAACGCGGCTACCGCGTCACCGCCGTCAACCGCGCCGAAGACGGGGTGCGCATCGTGCGTAGCGGAGACTTCGACCTTGTGCTCACCGACGTGATGCTGCCCGGCATATCGGGTGTCGAGGCCATCCCCCGCCTGCGTGAAGCCGCCCCCGGGACGGACATCGTCGTGATGACCGCGTTCTCCACACGTGAACTCGCGCTGGAGGCGGTCAAGCTGGGGGCCTACGACTTCTTCTCGAAGCCTTTCAGTCTCAAGGAACTGGACATCGTCATACGCCGCGCCATGGAGAAGCGGCGTATGCAGGGTGAAATCGTGGCGCTTCGAGAGACACTGCGCCGCGACACGCCCACCAGTCGCATCGTGGGCGAAAGCCGCGCCATGCGCGACGTGAAGGCGCTTCTCGAACGCATCGCCCCGCTGGAGAGCACCGTTCTCATCATGGGAGAATCGGGTACCGGAAAGGAACTCATCGCCGATACCATCCGCGCCCTCTCGCCCCGCGCCGCCAATCCTTTCGTCAAGGTCAACTGCGCCGCCATCCCTGAACACCTGTTCGAGAACGAACTTTTCGGCCACGAGAAGGGGGCGTTCACGGGGGCTGCCACTGCCATGCCGGGCAAATTCGAGCAGGCGCAGGGCGGCATGATCATGCTCGACGAAATCGGCGACATGCCCCTCGCCATCCAGCCGAAGCTTCTGCGCGTCGTCGAGCAGAAACAGGTCGAACGCCTCGGCGGACGCGCCCCTGTGCCGCTCGACGTGCGCATCATCGCCGCCACCAACCAGAATCTTGCTGAACGGGTACGCGAGAAGGCCTTCCGCGAAGACCTGTACTACCGCCTCAGCGTAGCTGTGGTTCTCATTCCCCCGCTACGCGACCGCAAGGACGACATCCCGCTGCTGGCCCAGTATTTCGTGAACAAGCTGGAAGGTACGCTGGGCCTTCCGGTGCATGGACTCTCTCCCGACGCCATCGCCGTACTCATGGACCATGACTGGCCGGGCAACGTCCGCCAGCTTGCCAACGTACTCGAACGCGCAGCCATCGCAGCCGACGGGCTCATCTGCGCCCGCGATGTCATGGCGGCCATTGGCACGGCGCGCGGTTCGAACGTCGACAAGGCGACACTGTCCGGCATGGACCTCAAGACGACCCTTCGCATGGTCGAACGCAACCTGATTCTCGACGCGTTGCGCCGCTGCCACGGGCGGCAGACCGAAGCCGCCGTGCTGCTTGGGCTGACCCCCAAGAACCTGTGGGCCAAACTCCGCAAGCACGGCATCCGTGCGGGCACGGAAGACCTGCTCCAACAAACGTAGAGTCCCGCGCAAGCCCCCCATACGCCAACCGTTGTCAGGCCGCCGGGTCGGGGGGAGGCTTTCCGGGGGCGCCCTTCTCCGGCATCCCTCCAACCATCAGGCTACGCTACGCCCGGTGACCGCCTCCGCGTCGAGGAACAGTGAGGCTCGCGCACCGGGCCACTCTACAAATCATAGATGCCCATCGCCCTGTCACGCCTCATCTTTCAGCTGTCCCCCCTCTGACGACACGCCCGTAATCTACAGAACGTAGACAAAACGTGGCCCCTTCCGGGACTGAAGGCCGACGCGGCACGTCACGCCCATCTCCCCTTCCAAAAAAAAACATCCTGAACAGCATGTTATGCAAGAGCATGTCCTTTCGATCGCGTTTGGCATGAGGGTTGCTCATACGGTTTCAACCGGGCCGGAGTCCACCCCCCGGCAACCGCAGCCAACGAGGCACACAATGAACGCCATCATGCAAAGACTGTTCAAGGAAGAGACCGGCGCCACCGCACTCGAATACGGCCTTATCGCCGCCCTCATCGCCGCCGTCATCGTCGCCGCCGTCACAGCACTCGGTACCAAGGTAAGCGCGACCTTCTCGTACATCGACTCCAAGATGCCCACCCCCGGCCAGTAAGGCGCGGCGGACACAAACCACAAGACAAAGGGGAAAAGCCATGAAGACCATCATTCGTCTGTTCAAGGAAGAGGAAGGGGCCACTGCACTCGAATACGGACTCATCGCCGCCCTCATAGCCGCCGTCATCGTCGCTGCCGTCACTGCACTCGGTACCAAGGTGAGCTCCACCTTCTCGTACATCGACTCCAAGATGCCCACCCCCGGTCAGTAACACCAATCCCGACGGACCCCATGCCGCTCCCGAAGGGGCCGGAGCATGCCCCCTGCCCGGCCCCTTCGTAACGTCCAAAGCACTGGACACGACACGTAATCATGGATTGACCAGACGTTACGGCCTACATTCGGACACTGGTGGAGAAGCATGTCATGCCAGCCACCTGCCCAGATGCCCCTGGAGACGACCGGAACACCGAAATGGAAAAGGAGACGACATGGACGGCATCATCATACCTGTCCTCGGGGTCATTCTCCTCATCGCGGTCGTCACCGACATACGGTCGATGCGCATCCCCAACTGGCTCACCTTTCCGGCGATGCTGATGGGACTGGGCTACCACACGGCCATGCGCGGGCTGGACGGCCTGCTCTTTTCTGCTGGCGGCCTCGCCCTTGGCGGGGCATTGATGCTGCTGCCCTTCATCCTCCGGGTCATGGGCGCAGGCGACGTGAAGCTCATGGCGGCCGCCGGGGCCTTTCTCGGAACACGAGGGGTTCTTTCGGCATTCATCTGGACCAGCCTTGCGGGCGGCCTCTACGCCCTTGTCGTCCTCCTGTTCCACCTTCCGCAACTGATGGCCATCCTGCGGGCAGTGGTCGCCAGCGTGCGGTTCATGTCCGTCACGGGTAAGCTTTCATACATTCCGGCCACCAAGGACGCACGTCTGCCACGCCTCTGCTACGGCGTGGCCATCGCGGCCGGAACGACGTTCTCGATGCTGCTTTCCTCCGGGCTGCTTCCGGAGGCATGGTTTCCTGTCCAGTGGTTAACGGCGTTGTAGGGGGTCTCCATGCGCAGGACGGCAGTGATACAGGTCATAGCGGCACTGGTGCTGGCCCTCGTGGCAGGCGTTCTGGTGTTCCGCTTCGTGCAGGTCAACCGGGTGGCGCAGCAGACGCAACAGCCCCCCGGAGTCGTGCTCGTCGTCGCCGCCGTCGATATGGAGAAGGGTGCGAAGATACGCGCCGACCAGCTCAAGACATCGACCTTTCTCTCCGCATCCGCCCCTCCCGGCGGATTCACTGATGCGAAGTCCCTCGTCGGCAGGGTGCTGGCAACCCCCGTCACGACCGGTGAGGTCATCACCGAGACCCGCCTGCTGCCCGCCGACGCGACCTCCGGCGGGGTGAGCACCATGATCGCCCCCGGAATGCGCGCCGTGGCAGTCAAAGGCAACAAGGTCATGGGTCTTGCTGGGTTCATTCGCCCCGGCAACCGGGTCGACATCATGGTCACCATCGACGACGAGACCCGTGAGAAGGCCAAGGCGCGGACGAAGGTCATCCTCGCGGGCATCAAGGTGCTGGCTACCGGCACCGAACTGCGGCAGGAGGGAGACGACACGGCGACATCGCCCGTGGAGGTCTACACCCTCGAAGTCACCCCTGAACAGGCCGAGCTGCTCTCGCTTGCCGCCTCACGAGGCGAACTGCACTTCGCGCTCCGCAACCCCGCCGACGACCTGCCCGTACGGACGGCCGGCACCGACGTTCCGGCCACGCTCAGGCAGTTGCAGGGTGGAGACAACGGCACCCCGCGCCGCGACCGGGGTTTCAAGGTCGAGATCATCTCCGGCACCGAACGGTCAACGATGAGGATCGAACGATGACCAGCCGCACCGCACCATCAGCATACGACGCATCCACACTCCTTTTCACCCTGCTGTGCACCATCGCCCTGTCCTGCGCCGCGCTGACGGTACCAACGTTCTGCGGTGCCGCCTCCTCCGAGTTGCAGGTCGCGACGGGCAAGTCCTCTGTCGTCTCCACGTCACGCCCGGTGGGTCGTCTGGCCATCGCGGACGAAGCCATCGCGGGTGTCGTCGTCCTTTCGCCGCAGCAGGTCTACGTGACCGGCAAGAAGGCTGGCACGACCACGCTGACCCTGTGGGACGGCGGTGGCGCGGTGATTGGCGTGTACGATGTGCAGGTCACGCCCGACATCGCCCAGCTCAAGGAGATGCTGCACCGCGTACTGCCCGGCGAGAACGACATCATGGTCATGGGCGTCAACGACACAGTGACACTCGCAGGCACGGTGCGAAGCGCGGCAAGCATGACCACCGCCATGGACATGGCGCGCCTCTACGCTCCCGACAAGGTGACCAACCTCATGCAGGTCGGCGGCGTGCATCAGGTGATGCTGGAGGTGAAGGTGGCCGAGATGCGACGTAACGTCATGGAACGTCTCGGCATCGACCTCACCTACGCATGGCGTGGCGACTTCATCTTCGGGATGCTCAACCAACTTTTCACCCTCGACAGCCAGAAGGGTGTCGTGGACGCTGGCCCCAGCGGGGCGGTGCTCAGCCCCAACGTGAACGGCGCCTTCCGCATCACGTCCGGACAGGTGAGCATCATGGGATTTCTTGACGTGCTCAAACAGAACGGACTGGTGAAGGTCCTCGCCGAACCCACCCTCGTATGCCGCAGCGGCGAGAAGGCCGAATTCCTCGCCGGGGGCGAGATTCCCATTCCCGTACCGCAAGGGCTCGGCACCGTTGCCATCGAATACAAGGAGTTCGGCGTCACCCTTCAATTCCTGCCCACGGTGGTGGGGGACGGTCGCATCAGCATGAAGGTGGCCCCGGAAGTCTCTGAGCTCGATTACACCAACGTGGTGCAGATTCAGGGCTTCACCATTCCCGCCATCACCAGCCGACGGGCGTCGACCACCGTCGAACTGGCCGACGGGCAGAGCTTCGCCATCGCGGGACTGCTGCGCGACGACGTGCGGCAGGCGGTGAACAAGTACCCGGTACTGGGCGACATGCCCGTACTGGGGACGCTCTTCCGTTCCAGCAACTGGCAGAAGAACGAGACGGAACTTGTCATCATCGTCACGCCGCATCTGGCCAAACCGCTTGAAGCGAACGCCACACGCCTGCCCACGGACGCCTATCGCGAGCCTTCCGCCTTCGAGTACTTCATCCTCGGCAGGATGGAAGGAAGCAGACGTGCGGATGCGACAGCCGCAGCGGCCCGCACTTACGGCACGACGGGCGCAGGCGCGCCCTCGGGAATGGAAGGCGCTTTCGGCCATATGCTGCCAGCCCGCTAGGAGAACGCCATGCACGCCGCCACGACACAACTTCACCACGATGCCCGCGCCGACGACATATCATGCCAAACGACAGGGAATCCCGGCTTCACGCGACACCACCCTGCCCCCCGCAGCCTGCCGCGGAGCACGGCACTGGCGGGCATTCTGCTGGCGCTCGCCCTCACCGGTGGCTGCAGTGCCTACCTTGAAGAACCCGTAGCCGAATGGCGCGAACCCCTCGGCGAGGCGTTCCACGCCCAGCGGGAACAGCAACGGCTCAATCCCGCCCCGGTCGATGCGTCCCCCGTGACGGGACTCGACGGGCAGGCCGTGGAACGTTCCATGAAGGTCTACCGGCAAGGTGAAGACAAGAAGCAGGAGAACGGCAACACGTTCCAGTTCAAGTTCGGCAACGCCAAGTCGAAGCAATAGCGGAAGCCGCCATGAACAACATCCATCCCGTTTGCCTCATGCCGAAAAGCCCCGTGACGGGTGACGAACTCGCCATTCTCGTCACGCGGCAGGGCGGATTCAGGCTTGTGTCGCCCGAAGAGGATGAACTCGGGCTGGTCATCGTCGAACTGGGGCGGGCCTCTGACAACGACTTCGACCTTCTTCGCAAACTCGACGCCGACCCGCGCGTCACCGAAATATTCGTCACCGCGCGCAAGAAGGACCCCGACCTCATCATCGAAGCCATGCGCGCCGGGGCCACAGAGTTCATGGCCCAGCCGCTTCGCCCCGAAGACATGAGCGCAGCCCTCGAAGGCTACCTCATGCGATGCCGCACCCGTGAGGCACATCCTGTCGCCACCAGCGAAGAGGGCGGGCGCATCGTCCATGTCGTCTCGGCCAAGGGCGGCGTTGGCGGCACGACCGTGGCCGCGAGTCTCGGCGTGCTGGCAGCGCAGCGCGGAGAGACCGTTCTCATGGACATGCGGCTGCCACAGGGCGACGTGCCTCTCTTTCTCGACCTCGCCTACACCCACACATGGGCATCGGCCATGCGCGACCTGGCACGCCTCGACGCGACCTTCCTGCGAAGCCTCGTCGAACGCCACTCCAGCGGGCTGCATGTACTGCCCTCGCCCGACAGACAAGACGGACTTGAGAGCCTGAGCGCCCTCGGCGTGAAAGCCATGCTGGGCCTCATGCGCGCCACCTTTCCCACCACCATCGTCGATGGTGGCCCCTTCAGCGACGAACTTGCGCTGGCTTCCATGCAACAGGCCGAGAGCATTCTGCTGGTCACTGAACTGGCACTGCCCTCCCTCTCCGGGGCACGGCGCATCCTCGATGACATCCGCCAACACGCGCCACAGGTCGAAGACAGGGTCCGACTTGTGGTGAACAGGTTGTGCTCGCGTTCTGGCGTCGAGGCCGAAGAGGCCGAACAGCTTCTTGAGCGCAAGGTCTTCTGCGCCATCCCCGACGACTACAGCAACGCCGTCTCCGCCATCAATCAGGGCGTGCCGCTGGTCACGGCGCATCCGCGTTCAGCGGCAGCCCGCGCCCTGCAACAGCTGGGCGAACGTACGTTCCCGCAGGAAGGGGCCGATGCACGGCCGGGCGGCCTTTTCGCACGCCTCCTCCGCCGGGGTGAAGCGGGGCAGGCATCCGTGCCCCAGACCCCGCTGCTGCACGGGTCGAGGGGGTAGGCCATGCGACTCGCCGAACGCCTCATGCGCGCGACACGACGCCAGCAGGAAACGGACGACGTACCCGCCGCCCCGGTTCATGCGAGACGCGCCACCGACCGCATCGCCATGCCCGACACCCTGCGTGGTGACACCGGGACACACGGGCCGGAGAACGCCCCTTCTTCGCACCTCGACGTCACCACGGCATCGGCCGGGCAACCGGACACGCACAGCCAGACCGGCATGCCGTACGATGTGGCGGTCGATGGCCTGCACGTCCGGCCTCCGCAAGACGGCCCTGCATCCGGACTTTTCCAGACGACCAGCGACCAGCCCCCCACCATTGCGGACGGCGAGAACGACGAGAACCCGATTCTGCCCCCTGCGGCCACCACGGCGGCACCGCGACGCCCTGTGGTCGCGCCGTCGTCATCAAGGCGCACGGACGACGCCACCGTGTCCCCCGCCGCTGCCGAAACACAGGCAACCGCCCCGGCACAGGCCGAGCAACCCCTGCGGGCAGCCCGCAGCACCCCCCGGGCCGCGGAACAGGTCGTGGACGTGAGCAAGCTCACCCTGCACGGTGACCACTATTACGAAATCAAGGAACATCTGCTCGACCGACTGCTTGAGCTTCTCGACCTCGCCGCCGTGGAGTCGCTTCCCCCCGAACGACTTGGCGACGAGATTGGCCGCCTCGTCGAGAGGCTCATGCGCGACGAGTTCAGGCAAGCCCCCCTCAACGCCAGTGAACGCCGCCAGATAACCGGTGACATCCGCGACGAGATCCTCGGCCTCGGCCCGCTGGAACCGCTGCTGCACGACCCCACCGTCAACGACATCCTCGTCAACAACTACAGGCAAATCTACGTCGAACGCCGCGGCAAGCTCATCAAGGTCAACACGCGCTTCCAGGACGACGACCACCTGCGCAAGATCATCGACCGCATCGTCTCGCGCATAGGCCGCCGAGTGGACGAATCGTCGCCCATGGTCGACGCCCGCCTTGCCGACGGGTCGCGCGTCAACGCCATCATCCCGCCTCTGGCGCTCGACGGACCCAGCCTGTCCATCCGCCGCTTCTCGAAGGACCCTCTGGAGTTGCACGACCTCATCGGCTTCGGCGCCCTGACGCCGGAGATGGGCGAAGTGCTGCAGGGCATCGTCAAGGCGCGGCTGAACATCATCGTCTCGGGCGGAACAGGGTCGGGCAAGACCACCATGCTCAACTGCCTTTCGCGTTTCGTGCCGCACGACGAACGCATCGTGACCATCGAGGACGCCGCAGAACTCCAGCTCAAACAGGAGCATGTGGTGCGCCTTGAGACACGGCCCGCCAACATCGAGGGACACGGCGAGGTCACGGCCCGCGACCTTGTGAAGAACTGCCTGCGTATGCGCCCCGACCGCATCATCGTCGGCGAAGTCCGTAGCGGTGAAGTGCTCGACATGCTGCAAGCCATGAACACCGGTCACGACGGGTCGCTGACGACCATCCACGCCAACACCCCGCGAGACTGCCTGATGCGCCTTGAGACCATGGTCGCCATGGCAGGGCTGAACATCAGCACCCTTTCGCTCAAACGCTACATATCCTCCGCCGTGGACGTGATCATACAGGTCTCACGCCTCTCGGACGGTTCACGCAAGCTCACCAGCCTGATGGAACTGACCGGCATGGAAGGCGAGGCCATCACCATGCAGGAAATCTACAGCTTCGAGCAGACCGGAGTGGACGACAAGGGCAAGGTTCAGGGGCACTTCCGCAGCGGCGGCATCAGGCCGAACTTCGCCCCGCGCCTAGCGGCCATGGGCATCCATCTCGGCGGCAGCCTCTTCGACGTCTGAGGCCCGCCGCACACCACGCAGGCGCCACCACCGCGCCTGCGGCGGCACGAAGGATAGCAGGAAGGTCAAGGAGAAGACCATGACGCTCATCATCCCCATACTGGCCATCATCGCCATGTTCATGCTCGTCATGGGACTCGCCAACCTCGTGACGGGCAAGCGCCGCACCGAACGCGAACGCATCGCGCGAAGGCTGGGCACACTGCACGGCGCGAAGGGCGATACACGCGGCGTCGACCTTGAGCGCAAACTCACCCTCTCCGACATGCCGTGGCTTGACGACCTCCTCGCGGCGCAGGCGTGGACACGCCGCATGGCCCTCATCCTCGAACAGGGGCAGGTGAAGACCACGCTGGGCATGCTGGTGCTCACCTCTGTCATGGCAGGCGCCCTCTGCCTGATGGCCATGGCCCTTTTCTCGAGCAATGTGTTCCTGCTTGTGGTGCCGCCGCTTGCCGTGGCCTATGTCCCGTTCATGCTGGTGTTCCGCAAGCGCGCCCGGCGCATGGCCAGATTCCAGCGGCAACTGCCCGACGCACTCGACCTCGTGGGACGCGCCCTGCGCGCCGGACACGCCTTCAATCAGGGAATGCGGATGGTGGCCGACGAGTTCGAAGACCCCATCGGCCCCGAATTCCAGAAGGTGCTTGATGAGATCAACTACGGCGTCCCCGCCGACACGGCCCTCATCAACCTCGTGCGCCGGGTGGACTGCCCGGACCTGAAGTTCTTCGTCGTCTCCGTGAACATCCAGCGCGAAACGGGGGGCAACCTCGCGGAAATCGTCACCGGCATCGCACGGCTCATCCGCGAACGATTCAAACTGGCGGGCAGGGTGCGCGTGCTTTCAGCCGAAGGCAGGCTCACGGCGTGGATACTGCTGGCGCTGCCCTTCGGCATCGGCATCATCATCAACATGCTGAACCCCGACTTCATGAGCGTGCTCTACGAGACACCGGAAGGGAACCTGCTGATGACGGGCTCGCTGTTCCAGATGACCATCGGCGCCATCGCGCTCAAGCGCATGACCACCATCAGGGTATGAAGGGTGACAGCATGATCGACGAAACATCCCTCACTCCCCTTCTGGCCGCACTGCTGGCCGGTGCCTCCGTGCTGCTGGCCTTCTTCGGCGTACAGGGGATGCGTGGCAGCAGACGTCGTATCGACCGTATGCAGTCGCGGGTGGCCCGCCACCTCGACCGCAATGCCCCGACAGCAGCGGCATCCGCCACCACGTTGAGTGACGACATGCGCCGGGGCATCAACGCCATGGCCGAACGACTCGGGCAGCGGGTCATCAACGAGGGCGACACCGAACTCACCGAGGCGGGCATGGCGCTTGCCCGCGCGGGCTACCGCAATCGCACGGCACCGAGGGTGTTCTGGGGCGTCAAGGCGGGTCTCACCGTGGCGGGATTGCTCATGGGCCTGACGGTGCGTCTGCTTCTCGGCGACGACGTCCCCGCAGGCATGGTGGCCCTCCTCTTCATCGGCCCTGCCGTGACGGGCCTCTACCTGCCCAACATCTGGCTTTCATCGCGCATCAAGGAGCGCAGGCAGGAAATCATCAACGCGCTGCCAGATGCTCTCGACCTTCTGGTCGTCTGCGTCGAGGCGGGCATGGGACTCGACCAGGCCCTCGCACGGGTGGCGAAGGAACTGCAAAGCACCAGCCCCGTGCTTGCCGAAGAACTGCAACTCTCCATCCTCGAACTGCGCGCGGGCAAAAGTCGCGCCGACACGCTCAAGAACCTCGCCGCACGGGTCGCCATCGAGGATGTGAACAGCCTCGTCACGCTCATCATCCAGGCAGACGCCTTCGGGACCAGCATCGCCAGCACCCTGCGCGTGTACTCGGACACCATGCGCACCACGCGCTTCCAGCGCGCCGAGGAAATCGCCGCCAAGATGCCCGTGAAGCTTCTCTTTCCTCTTGTTTTCTGCATTCTTCCAGCACTCTTCGTCACCATCATGGGCCCGGCCTTCATCAAGTTGATGCAGGTCTTCGCCCAGATGAACCAGTGACCCCCAAGCACTCGCCAGAAGCACGTGACAGGACCTCACGACAGGAGCACACCATGAGCATCACAGCCACGCACGACACATCTTCGAAGGGCCGCCATGCCCTGCCCGCCCTCGCGCTTCTGCTGCTCATGACACTCTCGGGCTGCGCTGCGCGTGACATGGGCGACGGAACGTCTCCCTCGCTCATGGAACGGCATGCCACGGGCAAGAGCCTCGCCCCCGATGCGCCGGGGACACCGCAACGGCAAGGCACACCGGCGGCCGAGGCGGAAGCCCACCTCCAGCGCGGCCTCGCCTACCTCGCACAGGACAGGCCCGAACTCGCCTTCGAGCATTTCAGCCGCGCCGCCTCGCTTGCCCCGGAGATGGTCGAACCCCGTCTGCAACGGGCGCGCCTGCTCGTCCGGCGCGGCATGCCCAACGAAGCCGCCGCCGACATCGAGGCCGTGCTCGCCGCCTCCCCGCAACACGCACGCGCATGGGAACTTGCGGGCATGGTGGCTTTCGACAGGGGACTTCTGGACGAAGCCGAAGCGGACTTCACGCGCGCCATCACCCTCGACCCCGACCTTGCCTCCTGCTACGCGCATCTAGGTGCCGTACACGACTACAAGGGGCGCCCCGACCTCGCACGTGACGTGTACGCCGCCGCCCTTGTCCGCTTTCCGCAGTCGGGCGAATTGCACAACAACCTCGGTGTCGCCTTCTCCATGCTTGGAGACGACGCCTCGGCCCTGCACCACTTCCACGAGGCCGTCGTGCTGGGCGCGTCCTCCGAACGGTCATGGAACAACATGGGGCTGGCCCTGTGCCGTCTGGGGCGCTTCGACGAGGCCTTCGAAGCCTTCCGCAACGCGGGGGGCGAGGCCGCAGCGCATAACAACCTCGGCTATTTCTTCCTCGTCAACGGCGACGCCTCGCTGGCCGTGCAGCACCTGCAACGCGCCGTCGAACTCGAACCCCGCTACTACGTCCGTGCCGCCGAGAACCTCAAGCGTGCCCGACTCGCGGCCAGATTCGCAGCGGGCGGCGTACCTGTGCCCGCCGCGGGGCCACAGACAGGAGGCATTGCCGGTACGCCCGTGAACAAGGCAGGCGTCTTGCCGCCAGCAACGGGCAAGGGTCCCGGCACACGGACGACCGGCGCAGGCGAACGGGTCATCCAGTAGGGGGACGCTTCAGCGCGCTACGAAATGCAATCGAACGGCAGGAGACCGCCACGGCTGCGAGGGGGCTCGCACCATGGCGACACGGAGACCACCATCAACGGCGTGCAACGCACGCAACGCGAGCATGAAAGGCGGTACCACCGCCCGGGGGTCCATGGGGGGACGTACCAACACAAGGAGAACGTCTCATGCGAGAAACCAGCAAAAGACAGTACGGCATGGCCACCATCGAAGTGGCGCTCATCATGCCGCTGCTGGCGGCACTGCTCTATGTCCTCGTCGAGGGGGGGAACACCATCAGGGTGTATTCCGCGCTCTCGGAGGCCAGCCGGGCAGCCGCAAGGCAGGTCGTGATGACCGGCGACGAGGCGGGCGTGCAGGATGTCGTCCGCTCGCTTGTCACCATCATCCCGGCGCAGAACGTCACGGCGCGTCTCATACGTGACAATGCCAAGGGAATGGTCACCGTCGAGGTCAGTTATGGCTACCGTTCGCTCTTCACCGCCAACCCCGCATCAGGAGACCCCCATGACGCGCTCTACACTCTCACCGCGCGGACGAGCATGCCTCTTCCGTAGCGCACGTCCCATGCGAGCCCTGTCGGCCCTTCTCCGGCGGCAGAAGGGTTCCATGGCGACGCTGGTCGCCGTGCTGCTGCCAGTCGTCCTCGGGCTTGTGGGCCTCGGCATCGACTCGGGCATGCTCTACCTGTCCCACAGCCGCCTGCAGGCCGCCGTGGATGCTGCCGCCCTCGCTGGCAGCCTGCAACTGCCCTACGACCCGCAGCTGGACAAGGGACTCGTGCGCGGGGCCGTCACGCAGTACATGGATGCCAACTACCCCGAAGCCTCTCTCAACGGGGTGACTCCGGGCACAGAGGAACGCAGTGTCACGGTCACCGCCACCGCCACCGTGCCCACCATCTTCATGAACGCGCTCGGCATCGGTTCCAGCGAGGTGCACGCCAAGGCCACTGCCGGATACAACAAGCTGGAGGTCGTCTTCGTCATCGACAACTCCGGTTCCATGAAGGGCACCCCCATCCAGCAGACCAACAGCGCGGCCTCGCAGCTTGTGGAACTCATCATGCCCGAGGGCATGATGACGTCGGTCAAGGTGGGGCTGGTGCCCTTCCGCGGCAAGGTGCACCTGCCAGCCGGTGTGGACGGGCTTCCCGACGGCTGCCGCAACGCCGACGGGACGCTGAACCCCAGCTGGCTGCACGAGGAGTACTTCAAGACGTCATACCGCTACCCATCAGGCTCGTCACTGAACGTGCCCAAGAACACGTGCACCAGCATTCCCCGCGTGCAGGGACTGACTGAAGACCGCGAGACAATCCTCACCGCCATATCGAAGCAGAACGGCCTTGGTGACGCCTCGGGGACGGTCATATCCGAAGGGCTGAAATGGGGACGTCACGTGCTCACGCCCGAGGCACCGTTCACCGAAGGCTCATCGGCAAAGGACATCCGCAAGGTCATCATCGTGCTCACCGATGGTGATACCGAAGACGGAAAGTGCGGAGGCAGCTACGCCATCAACTACACCCCCAACGCCTACTGGACCAACGCCTTCTACGGCATGCTGGACATGACGTCGCACTGCGAGAACGGGGGCAAGCTCAATGCCGCCATGCTCGAAGAGGCGCGCAAGGCGAAGGAGGCGGGTATCGAGGTGTTCGCCATACGCTTCGGCGATTCAGACAGTGTCGACGTCTCGCTCATGAAGAGCATCGCGTCCAGCAAGGCTGGGACCAACGACCATTACTACGACGCGCCCTCGGCCTACGACATCGACGACGTGTTCAAGAAGATCGGCCGACAGCTCGGCTGGAGACTGCTGCGCTAGCGCCAGGAGGCGAATATGCACATAGCAAATACACGGCGCTCGCTGACCGGGTCGAACGAAGGAGCGAGTACGCTGGAAATGGCCCTGTTGCTGCCCGTGCTGCTCGTGGTGGTGTTCGGGCTCGTCGAATTCGGTTACAACCTCTTTGCCCGCACGACGGTGGAGAAGGCGGCGCAACTGGGGGCCCGGTCGGCCGTTACCGGAGAGAGATTCGCCGAGGGCACACGTCTTGCGCTTGTCAGGTCGAAGGCGCGCCAGCTCACCGAGGCCCTCACCGGAGGCGACCCGAACTCCACCGCCATCACCGTGCAGGTACGAAGCTATCCCGGCGGGAACACGTCCGGGGCCGCAGTGGAGAACGACGCCGGAGCCCCCTGCGACGTGGTGGAAGTACAGGTGGACTACAGGTACGCCCCCCTTACCCCTATCGTGGGAGCGCTGCTACCTGCGGAAATCGGCGTCACGGGCAAGGAACGCATGATCAACGAGCCGTGGGCGGCCTGCAAATAACGCACAGCCACCGGTACACCGCAAGGGGGCGCATCAAGTGACAGCGAACGCCAGAGATGCACGACGCCGGAACCGTTCGGCCACAGGCAGGAACAGTTCAGGCAGCCCTGGCGGTGCACAGGCCGTGGTGCCCGCTGCCGCCCCTCCGCGTCACGCCCATGCGGGAACGGAACCGGCGCGGGCGACCACGATGAGCCTGCTCGCCGTCGCCCCGGAAGAGGACATACACGCCCTTGCCCGCACCCTGCACCATGCGGGCATCGCAGCCGCCTATACCCTTGCCACGACGCCGCACACACTGTCGTCAGCCCTCATCGACGAACCGTGGGACATGGTGCTGGTCCGCCCCGGCTTGCCGGGTCTTAGCCCGACCGACGCCCTGCATCTCGCGCGGGCGGCACGCAGCGACTTGCAGTGTGTCGCCCTGCTGCACCGGGAAGAGACCGAAAGCGCAATGGCTCTTCTGAAGGGCGGCATGGACGATGTCGTCGTCGCCGACGACCCCATTCTGCCTGCACACATGACCCGCCTCGCCCGCGAGGCGGCACGCAGGCGCGAACACTCGCGCCTGTGGCGTGACATGCGCCATGACGTCCAGCAATGGCGAGGCATGGTCGACAACACCCTGCTGGGCATCTTCCGCTGCCAGCCATGGGGCGACCTTGTGCATGCCAACGCCGCCTTCGCCCACATCCTCGGGCACGACGACCCCGCAGCACTCGTACAGCAACTCCGCACGGAGAATCGTTCCTTTCTCGACAAGAACCGGATGGAGCACTTCCTCTCCCGGCTTTCCGAACGAGACTGCATCGACGACTTCGAAGCCGACCTCCATAAGGTCGACGGTACGTTGACCCGGGTCATGCTCCATGCACGCATCATCCGCGACGACAACGGCGAAGCCCTCTCCATCGAAGGCACGATGGAAGACATCGAGCGGCGCAAATCGTTCGAAGCGGTCATCATCAATGCCAAACAGGAGTGGGAGAAGACGTTCGACAGCGTTCCCGACGTCATCATCATCTTCTCACCGGAATTGCGGATACGGCGGTGCAACAAGGCACTGGGCCGCCTGCTGGGCCTTCACCCGCGCGACCTCGTGGGACGGCGCTGTGAAGAGGTGCTCGGTTCCGGCAGTTCTCCGAACGATGCCTGCGCGTTGCTGCGTTCGCAAGAGAGTGCCGGTTTCAGCACCGGTGAACTGCACCTGCCCTTTCTTGGCGGCGACTTTCTCGTGACCCTCTCGCCACTGCAAACGGGACAGAACGACGAACCCGCCGGGGACATCGTCATGGTCGCCCACGACATCAGCAACCGCAAACGCCTCGAAAGCCAGCTGCGGCAGGCGCAGAAGATGGAGGCCATCGGCACGCTGGCAGGTGGCATCGCCCATGACTTCAACAACATCCTTGGCGTCATGATGGGCTACACGGAGATGAGTCTCGACCAGGCGGATGAGGACAGCCCCATGCACAGAAGGCTGAGTGAAGTGCTCGAAGCCGGCAAGCGGGCGCGAGACATCATCCACCAGATACTCACCATGAGCAGACAGGAAGAACCTTCGCGGCAGATGCTCTCGCTTTCGTCTCCCGTGCGCGAGACCCTGCGCCTTCTGCGGGCGACACTCCCCGCCAACGTCGACATCCGGGTGGATATCGAGGATACCGCCCCCGTCCTCGCCAACCAGAGTCAGATACAGCAGGTCGTCATGAATCTCTGCACCAACGCCGCCCACGCCATGCGCGCGAAGGGCGGGGTGCTCACCGTGGCACTCGACGCCGTCGACCTGAGTGCCGAAGAGGCCCAGCAACGCTCTCTCGAAGGCCCCGCGACCTTTGCCCGCCTACGGGTACGCGACACAGGGCACGGTATCCCCTCGGAGATACGCGAGAACATCTTCGACCCGTTCTTCACCACCAAGAAGCCGGATGAGGGAACGGGCATGGGGCTTGCCCTTGTCCACGGCATCGTCACCGGACATGGCGGGCATGTATCGTTCACCTCCACGGCGGGTTTCGGCACCGAATTCGAGATACTTCTCCCTGTCGTCTCCGGCCATGCGACGAAGGCGGAAGGAGACCCGGACAACCTGCCCAAGGGGGGGGGCGAAGTGCTGGTGGTCGACGATGAGGCGTCCCTTGCCCTCGTCATGGGCGAGATGCTCGAAAGCATGGGCTACAGGGCTGACATCGCCACATCACCTTTCGAAGCCCTCGAACGTTTCTCCGAGTCGCCGTCACGATGGGCCTTCGTGGTCACCGACCAGACCATGCCCGGCATGACCGGCATGGAACTCGCCGCCCATATGCTGGGCGTCGCATCCAGCATCCGGGTCATCCTGTGTACGGGGTTCAGTGAGGGACTGACGGAAGAGGCGGCACACAAGGCAGGCATAGCGAGACTGCTGTACAAGCCCGTCCTGCGCGCCGACATGGCAGAGGCGGTGATGGGCCTTGCGGTGTCAGCGGGGCAGGGCGAGTCGTCCGAAGCCCCGGTCACCGTGGCATGAGAGGCAGGGCGGATGTGACGACCGCATCCGAGGTGAAGTCCACCCCACGTTCCAGGGGCCTGTCCACCATGACGCGCATCGCCTCTGAGAAGCGCCTGCCCGCAGGGCCGAATGACGTGGCAAGCCAGTCACGTACCCCGTCACACAGGTAGTGCATGCACAACGGTGACTTGAAGAGATGCAGCACACAGCCTTCATCCCTGAAGTACCGGCACCGTGAGACGTGTGCATCCGGCTTGTCGGCGCCATGATAGGTGTCTTCATCCGCCTGCATGTGCTGAATATGGTCGGCAAGCTGCATGGCAACGGTTGAGGGCCGGGTCATCATGATGTCCGACATGGAATAGATGCGCCAGTGCTGGTTGTTGCAGCAGCCTACGGGCGGACGCGGACAGGATGCCGCACAATGGGTCTTGGTGAGGTGCGACTGGATGATGTCCAATTCGCGACCGTACAGCGAGTAGCGGATGATGTGCCGTCGGACGATACTGTCCTCGACCGTGAGATAGGCGCTGACGGCCGCCACATGGTCGCGAATCTGCCCGGTGCCGAGAAGCGGAAATCCATCAGGGTCGAACGAGGCGATATCGACATCCACGGTCGACGCCGCGTTGTCATCAAGTTGTGCCAGCCAGCCTTCCACGGGCATGGGAGAATCCTGCTCGTCGGGTACGCCTGATAGTCTGCGCTCACTTACACCGTACATTAGAAAAAACTAATAATCTACCCTCCACGCCCAACACCATATGGCAGCCACCCCAAAAGACCATGAAAAACATGCCTGCGCCAAGGCATGCAGGCTTGCCATCGCTCAGCGCCATCGGTAAAGGCAACAGTACCTCGCCGGAAGGATGTCCGTCGGCGGAGGTGCCTACCCACCATCAGGCCCGCCTGCACCAGTTCTACCGGACATGCCTGATTTACCTGACAGACCGACCCTAACGGATGCACATGCACACCCCCCAGTCAACCCCGCACGTCATTCCCCCGGCAGCCACTCCCAAGCGCGTCTATCAGTCGGGCACGTTCTCGACCCAAAGAGACAGGGCGGCGCACCTTCAACTGCTTTCCATGCTGCGCACTGCCGGGCACACCGTGGCATGGGCACCTGAACTCTGCTCGGCGCGAGAACTCGATGCCGCCGGTATCGACGGTGTTCACGGTCTCATCTTCGGCAGAGTGCGCAAGGCGCTGGACGACGCAGAGGTCATGGTCGTCCTGCTCGACTGCATCCGCTTCGACGACGGCACCCCGTGGGAGATGGGCTATGCGGCGGCACGGGGAATACCCGTCTACGCCCTGACCACCGACACCGTCCGCGTAGAGTGCGACATGGTGCTCTCGCTCGGTAACATCCTTCAGGGTAGCACCATCACCGCCACCAGCCACACCATGCCCGACCTGCTTGCCCTGCTGCATGACTGAAGCCGGTTTTCGCAAGCTGACCTGCCCGTGTCGAAGGAGGCTGCATTCTTGCGATGGCCTCTCAGCCTGCTCCCCTCCGCCATGCGCAAGGCATGGGAAAAGGCGGGGCTTCCCCCGCCTCGCGGTGCGGGCGAAGGTCACCCCGCCTGTCATGTTCACTTGCGGCAAGGATCGCCTGAACGACTTTCTCGAGGACAACTCCGGACTCGACGCGCGTGGCAACCGCCGGAACCAGTCAACGGTTGCCGGAACCAGCCACCGGACGGCTACCCCCCATGGGCTGGTCCTTGCGGCGTGAAGCGCCAGCTGTCACGCGAATTGTTCTCTGCGGCCTGTGTGGCGTCGACGTCGTTATAGTACAGCGCCCCGCTACGTATGCCGTAGACATCCTGCACCGCGCCATAATGGGCCAGGGCCGGGACACTGGCGACGACACGAGGCCCCACGCCCCAGAACGCCAGCCACAACACAGCCACCCCAAGCCCTAGCCTCATCAGTCTCACGGGTAGACTCGCCTGAACCATGTCCCATCTCCTTGCAGCATGAGGCGGGGGCCGGGGCCCCCGCCAGCCTTGATACTATATCTTCGCCGTGATCTCGGGGAACACGATGTAGAACATGACGTAGGCCATGGCCAGCGTCAGTACGAGGTTGAAGCTCTGCCCGGCCACGTACAGGATGAGCGGCTTGCCGCCCTTGAAGTAGTGCGCAAGTTCCCGGAAGTTCGTGGCCAGACCGATGGACGTGAACGCAAGGCAGAAGAACCAGTTGCGCAGCGGCGACGACAGGCCCTTCAGAACACCCTGGTTGACCATGATCTGGCTCATGTCGGAACCGAGGCTGCCGGATATGACCGAGAAGAGAACCGAAGCGGCAAGGAAGCCCAACACGAACTTGGGGAAGCGGTGCCAGATTTCGATCCAGCCCACGCTGTGCCCTTCCCTGCATTCCACACGGGCGCACCAGTACACGGCCACACCGAAGGCGACCACGCCGATGAGCACGTTCTGGATCATCTTGATGGTGGCGGCCACGTACAGGGCCTTCTCACCGAGGAACGCCCCGGCGGCAGCCACCGCACCCGTGGCGTCGATGGTTCCGCCCATCCACGCCCCCCCAAGAACCTGCGGCATACCCACGGCCTTGATGAAGGCGGGCATGGCGATCATCATGATGGCGGTGAACACCAGCGACAGACCGATTGCAAGGGTGAGTTCCTCCTTCTTGGCACGGCAGGCGGCCGCCGTGGCGATGGCAGCGGAGGTGCCGCACACCGACATGTCGGAGGAGATGACGATATTGAGCGTCTTGGAAGGCATCTTGAGAATCTTCTGCCCGAAGATGAAGGTGCAGATGAGCACGATGGGGGTGACCACCCACGCCACGAAGATGCCGGGAATGCCGATGGCGATGATCTTGTCGAACAGCACCTCCGCACCCAGCAGCACGAGACCGGTCTTGATGTAGTATTCGACCTGAAGGGCGGGCTTGATGAAACTCGGTGTTCCCACGGTGTTGGCGACCAGCATCCCGATGATGATGGCCCATGCCTCGGCACCGATGCCCCAGTACTTCATGGTGCTCTGATGCCCCATCATGAGTGCCAGCACCGCCACGAAGAACACACCGATGAATCCCACGAGGAACTTGGGCACATCATGGCCCATGAACTTCATGCCCACGGCGAAGAACAGCCCGAGGGCGACCATGAGCATGGGCAGTGATGTGGCGATGTTGAACGGCTTGGTCTTCGTCTTCTTCTCAGCAGCCTTCATCTTGGCATGCTCGGCACGCCATTCGGCAATCTTCGCCTGCGCTTCGGTGTTGAGCGCGGCATCGGCGAATGCTGCCCCTGCTGCTGCGGCCTCTGCGGCTTGCGCAGCCGCCAGTGCGGCATCCGACTTGACCTTGGCAGACTCGAACTTGGCCTTGGCAGCCGCGTTACGCTCGTCGGCAGCCTCCTTGGAAAGCACGAAGGCTTCGAGAGGGTCGGACGCCCAGGCACCGGGTGTCGTCAGGAAAGCACCTATAGCCTTACCCGATGGAGTATCCATCCCCTGGAGCTTCCCCTTGTCGTCCTGCGCCTTGTAGTAGGCTAGGGTCTTGAAGGGGGCACGCGCAGCCTCTGCAGCCATCACACCGTTGGCCTTATCCACCTTCTGGGCGAATTCGGGGGACGGGTTGGCGAGAAACAGCCACATCCCCGCAATAAGGATGACGAATCCGAGCCAGATGGCCCAGTAATCCTCCTTGGTCCACAGGTCGGACAGCTTCGTCTGCCCCTGGTCGACAACGACATTGCTTTCATTCTCAGCCATTGCTCCCTCCTTGCGTGAATGTGGCGCAACAACGCGTCACGTTTTCTTTTTCACGAGCAAGAAGCGTGCAATGGCACACCATTCATGATATGCTTTTCATTATAGCATGTTAAGCATGCACACAGGGGAGAGACGTGCAAACTTCAATTTGCAGTGCAAACCTGACATTGCATGGATTGCAAACTTTTATTTGCACCAAAAATCATAAAATATCAGACGATTATGGTTCACATTGCCGCACAGAACCCACTTGCGGGTGCTAGAAACCGCCCGACATCCACCCTTGTTCCTCTCATCACAATCGAGCCAGAATGACCGACACTCATGTATAGGTCATCACCACATCTCACCCCCCCTTCTCTGTACGCCTGAACGCCCATGCCACACCCCCATATCGACGCCTCCCACACACGACAAAGCTTTACCACGGGATGAGAACGACGCTCTTGCCCCGGTGAACACGCATCCCCAAAAAACATGGGGAAGCGTCCCTGACTCCTCCTGCCCTTTGCCGCCCCCGCACATGCCACGGAGAAGCGCGTCTCCTCGACCTCGCGCAATGAACGCCCTGTCCTCTGGACGTATGGGCGGTCAGCGACCACACATACGGGATGTAGCGTCGGGAACAACCTGCCGGATATAGCGGATGCGTACGATTCTTGCTTTCACTCTGCCAGACCCTCAACGCGGCAATCATTGCCGTATTCCAAGGAGGCGGCATGGAAATCTCCGGTCTGGAATCCATCATGGCGACCCGTTCGGTCGCAGCGTCATTCGCACGGCAGGAACAAGAGTCGCAACAGGTGGCATCACGCGGCACACAGGGTGACACCGTGAGCATCTCCTCCGAAGCGAAACGCCTGTACGAGCGTTTCCGCGACCTGCAAACCGAAAGTGCGGGAACGAACTCGCAGGGAAGCGCGTCATCGGACTCGGCATCGAACACGGCGAACGGTCAGACGGCAGGTGACGGCAAGACCGACACCGTCGCATCCGGTCCGTCGGGTTCATCCGGCGCGTCCGGGAATGCGGAAGCCGCAGGCAATACAGGTGGCACGGGCTCGGGTGAGGGGCTTGCCAAGCAGATCGAGAACATCAAGAAACAGATCAAGGAACTCCAGAACAGGGTGAAGCAGATCATGGACAGCCCGTTGCCCGCCGAGCAGAAGCAGACTGTGGCGGCTCCTTACCTGCAACAGATACAGGAGCTTGAACAACAGTTGCAGCAACTGGAGGCCGACGCGGCAAAACAGGGCAGTGGCGACGCCTGACAAGGGACACACGCACGGCGGATTGAGGCCACCCTCGCACCGACTCCACGAAAAAGCGTTGCGCGGCAGGGCGCTCCATGCCATTCTCCGGCAGCGTCAGTCCCTTATGTCTGGCGCAACAGGATGGCAGGTCGACCATGTTTCTGTTCAGAAGATTCCGCCGCAGGACACAGCCCACACCAGCCGACGCCATGACGCATGGCGAGACGGCTGAATTGGGCATCCAAGGCGATGGCACGACGTCTCCGGCAGGCGATGCCGACGTGCGTGAAGCCGGTGCGGTGCATCAATCTGCCAAAACCCGCAGCAATAACATTACGGCGAGTCTGAAGACGCACGACGCTCGCGCGCCCCATCAGCCCCACGAAGACGGCAATGGCGGGTCGATGCGGGATGCTGCCAACCTGAACGCCATGGCCGTCGACAATAGCCCCCCCGACGATGGCACACCTGACAGTGACCCCACTGACAGTGCCGACGCAAGAACGAAAACCGCGTGTGAGCCAGCCTCGGCAGACACCTCTGCCCTCTGTCCCGTGTTGCTGTCCCCGGAAGAGGTCGCCTTCCTGTTTGGCGGCACTGAAGCGGCAACGCAACGCTCGCCGGAATATCGCGACTTTCTGCTGCGCCTGCATGGTCTGCTGCGCAACGCCATTCCGTCTTCGTTGCGCGGGTATATGCTGCTCGCCTTCAGCCTTGGCATTCTCCCCGTACTGGGCAACCAGATGCAGCGGGCGACCTTTCCGCTGTGGTTCAATGTGCTGCTGTGGCTCACGGGCATCTTCGCAAGCGCGTGGCTGCTGCACAAAGGAAACGGCGAGTGCGTCAAGCGCCTGGCCCGTGACATCCACGCCCACCGGGTTCCGTCCTTCGACACCCTTCGTGGCTGCGTCCATGCCGTGGCTGCCTGCGCCATCGCCATGCCGAGTCCGGCGCTGACCCTCTTCGGCTGCGTCCTGCTGCTGCCACCCGTGTCGCGAAGCCTTGCCATCACCCTGTTGAACCGGGTGCGAGAGGCCGACCTTGGAGATGGGGAAGCCGAAGGCGAAGCCCAAAACGATGGCCCAGCGACAGGCGAAGATGAACCTATCGAAGGTTCCATGTCCGCCCCTGATGAAGAGGCCGGAGGCCACGGTCAGGGTACGCTCGGTCAGCGTGACCGTAGCCAGCGTGACCGTAGCCAGCATGACCGGACGGAAGGTGCCTCGCCCCCACCACACCCCGAAGCTTCTGACAAGGCGTCCGTCCCCGTTCCATAGGCGCACCACCTGCTGCCCACGCCAGTCACGCTGGCACGCAGACACGCCAGTCACACCGGGCACCCCGGTCTCCCTCCACGTCTGCCCCGCCTCCCGCGACGGGAAAACCCCGGCGGACGTCTCGTGACACCACTCCGGGGTTCCCATGACAACCTCGATGGACTGTATGAAAGGCAGCTTGGGGCGGAACACCTCGCAACCCTTTTCCGACGTGTCCGACCTAACCCAAGGCCTGCCGCACCGCCGCAGGAAGCGAACCAAGGTCGGGGCAGACAGCGATGCCCGCATCGCAAAGGGCGCGCACCTTGCCGGCAATGCCCCCGTCCGCCTCGTCGAGGATAGCCCCGGCATGCCCAAGCCTGCGCCCGGGGGGCGCGGTGCGCCCCGCCACGAAGCTGACCACGGGTTTGGGAAAAGCGGTTTCGCGCACCCACGCAGCCAGTTCCTCTTCTGCCGTTCCGCCGACTTCACCGAGAACAAGCACCCCTTGCGTCGCCTCGTCATCGCGCACCAGTTCACACAGGCTGACGAAATCGGAACCGATGTACGGGTCGCCCCCCACCCCGGCGCACAGGGACTGACCGATACCCGCCGCAGAGAGTCGCGCCGCCGCCTCATACGTCAGCGTGCCCGAACGGGAGAATACGGCCAGTGGCCCGGGAGAGAAGACATTGCCGGGCATGATGCCCACCTTGCACGCACCGGGAACGATGATGCCCGGCGTGTTCGGCCCGATGATGCGGGTGCGTGCGCCACGTGCCACGCGCAAGGCGCGCAGCATGTCCTTCTGGGGAATGCCCTCGGTGATGCACACCGCCCACGGTATTCCCTCTGCCACCGCCTCCAGCAGCGAATCGGCGGCGAACGCGGCGGGTACGAACAGGATGGTGGCATCGATGTCGTGCTGACGGCACGCCTCGTGGACGGAGTCGTACACCGGCACGCCCTGCGTCACCTGCCCGCCTTTGAAGGGCGTCACGCCCGCCACGATGTTCGTGCCGTAGTCGAGCATGAGTCGCGTATGCAACTGCGCCGACCGCCCCGTGATGCCCTGCACCAGCACCCGCGCCCCCTTGCCGAGATGCGGCGTGCCGCGCCGGGTGCCCGCTGCCCCGCCGTGAATCCGGGGGACGGGCTTTTCGGTACCGGGCGTGAACACGATGTCGGGGGCATCGGCGGGACGCAGGTGGCGCAGCAGGTCGAGGGCGTGGTCGATGTCACGGGCCACATGCACATCGGGGTGCGCCCGCCGTTCAAGCAGTTGTCGCCCCTCCGCCGCCTCGAACCCATCCATGCGGACGACCACGGGCTTGGCGGCGCGCCCGTCGCCAAGGGCCTCGACAAGGGCACCAGCCACGGCAGCGCACGAGACGATGCCGCCGAAGAGGTTCACGCACACCACGCGCACCTGCGGGTTGCCGAACAGCAGTTCAAGGGCCCGCCGCATACGCGGCACGTCGGCGGCACCGCCAAGGTCCATGAAGTTGGCAGCTGCAAGACCCGAGAAATTCAGAAGATCCATGGTCGCCATGGCAAGCCCGGCACCATTGACCAGCAGCCCCACCCAGCCCTTCAGTTCCACATAGCTGAGACCCGCCTCACGCGCCGCGTTCTCTTCCGGGGCGAGATGTTCCGGGGTGTGGAAGCGCAAGAGGTCGGGGCGTATATCCACCACGTTGTCATCGACCTCCACCTTGCCATCCAGTGCCAGCCAGCGCCCGTCACCAGTCAGGACAAGCGGATTGACCTCCGCCAGAAGCAGCCCGTAGTCCCGTACCGCCCCATGCAGTCGGAGGACGAACTCGCGAAACCCCGCCCAGTGTTCACGCCCGACGCCGATGCAGAAGAAGGCCGACCGTATCACGTGTTCCGGCATCTCTCCGGTCAGGGGCACGGCGCACACAAGGGCACCCTGCCCCGACTCGACCTCCACCCCGCCGCTACCGCTGGCAGTGAACAGCAGTTCACGCCGTTTCCGGGAGACCATGAACGAGACATAGCATTCGCGGGCGATGGCGGTGGCGGGCTCGATGCGCACGAACGGCACGGCATGACCGCCGATACGCATACCGAGGATGTCTTTCGCCACGTCACGCAAGCCTGCGAGGTCATCGGCGCGCCGGACGCCCCCCGCCTTGCCTCTGCCCCCCGCCAGCACCTGCGCCTTGACGAACCACGGTGCGTCGAATGGCGGCAGACATCCTTCAATCCCGGCACTGTCGGTCATGATGCCCTGCGGCGTCTCTATCCCGGCTTCCTCGAACAGTCGCTTGCTCTGGTGCTCGTTCAGAAACATGGTGAGTCCTGTTGGATTGGGGGTGGCGAAGGCGATGACGGAGCGCACAAACAAGAAGCGCCGCCCCGTTTCCGGAGCGGCGCAGTGGCATCAGTAGCCGGCGTCCTCGTTGATGAGGATGACGTGCACCCTCCCCGACGGGAAGCATTTCTCGGTGATCGTCCACACGTTGCAGATACGGTCGGGGCTCTTGCAGTCCATACACTGGGCCGTCTTCTTGCACGGCGTCTTCTTGTCGAGACGGATGGCGTTGACGGGCGAGGCATACTCCTTGATGCGGCGCATGCCGTCCTCGACCGTATCCACCACCTTGTTGCGCCCCACGAAGAGCACCACGTTGCGCGGCCCGAAGTTGATGGCACCCACGCGGTTGCCGATCATGTCGAGATTGATGAGCTTTCCGTCCATGGTCACGGCATTGGTGCCGGTGAGGAACATGTCGACCAGCAGCGACTGCCGTCTGCGTTCGTACATCTCGGCAGCGGAAAGGTTCTTGTCGAAGGTGTCGAGCAGTTGCAGGTCGGCACGCTGGCGCAGGGCTTCGGGCACCCCGCACTTCACCAGCGTCATGGAACCACCGAACGAGACGGACGACGCACCGGAGGCTGGCAGCAGGTCGTCAAGGAACACGCGCCCCGCCTCTTCGCAACTGTCGACGAGGGAGACGGCGAAATTGTTGGCGCGAAGCGATTCGGCCACTTCGGTGAGGCGCAAACGCCAGTAGGTATCGATGGGTGTGCTCATGGCTTGCTCTCCGGGGTCTTCGGGTGACGCATCGACCTTGTGCGGCACGGCATCAGAAGCCGTGCTGCGTGTAGCGTTTGCCGCGCCTGTCGATGCACTGGATGTAACGGTAGTTGCCGCGCGTCTTCGCCTCGTCCTCCATCCGCAACCCTGCGGCATGGCAGGCGTCACAGGCGTCCTGCGGGATGTGGATGCCAACGCTCAGCGGGTTTACGGTCGACCACGTCTCGACCTTCATCGCGCCGGAACAATGCTCGCACAGCGTCACCGTCTCGACCTGACTCTCGCTGATGCCGTCGGTATCATAGTACACGTCGCGCGTGCGGACAAAGGTATCACCCACCACATCGCCCTGCTTGGGGCGCGCCGGGGGTTCGAAGTACAGGCGCGGAAGTTCGTCGCACAGCCGTTCGATGTAGTCTGTCACGTTCCGCGGCTGTTCGATGGCGGCGAGGTCCAGCCCCGGTTCGCGCACGTCGTCGAAGTCGAGTCCCGCCATGGCGAGGCAGATGCCGAGGTTCACATACGGCAACGCGCCCTGAATGGCGTAGCCCCCCTCCAGCACGGCGATGTCGGGGTCGAGCATCCTGTTCAGCATGGCGTAGCCGCGCGCCGTGAAGTTCATGTTGGTGATGGGGTCGCTGAAATGGTTGTCCTGCCCCGCCGAGTTGATGATGAGGTCGGGCTTGAAATCGTCGAGGATAGGCCGCACCACATGCTCGATGACGTGCAGGAACCCCCTGTCGGACGTACCGGGGGGCAAGGGGATGTTGATGGTGCGCCCCATGGCGTTGGGGCCGCCCAGTTCCTGCGGGAAGCCCGTGCCGGGGTACAGGGTGCGCCCGTCCTGATGCAGCGAGATGAACAGCGTGTCGCGGTCGTGCCAGTAGATGTCCTGCGTTCCGTCGCCGTGGTGGCAGTCGGTGTCTACGATGGCGACACGAAGCCTGCCGTACTGTTCGCGGATATGCTCCAGCATGACGGCTTCGATGTTGATGTTGCAGAAGCCGCGGTTGCCGTGCACCACGCGCATGGCATGATGCCCCGGGGGACGGATGAGGGCGAAGGCCTTGTCCGCCCGCTTCTCCATGACGAGACGCGCCGCCTTGATGGCCCCCCCGGCGGAGACAAGATGCGACTTGGTGCACACACTCGACACGTCGGGCAGGCAGAAGTGCACGCGCTCGACATCTTCGCGGGTGGCCACATCGGGCTTGTGTTCGGTGATGCCCGCGATGTCGAAAAGCCCCTCCTCACGCAACTGGTCTTGCGTGTACAGAAGCCGTTCCTCCCTCTCCGGGTGCGTGGGGCTTATGGCCCAGTCGAACGCCGGAAAGAAGATGACACCCAGCCTGTTCTTCGCTTCGAGCATGGTCTCTCCTGTCGCCTTGTTCGCTTGCGGGCCTTGCCAGCCTTAACGGGCGGTTCGCCTTACGGGCCTTGAAGGGATACGTCGTCTGATGGGCCTTTCTGATGCAGCCGGGTCGCCCCGGATGACCGCAGTCGTGCCTCCCGGTCTACGCCGTCATGCCCCCGTCCGGCCCGAGACGGCTTCGCCGGACGAAACGTCGCCCAACGCCGCCGCCACGATGCCGACGACATCGCGCACCACGTCTTCGGGCGACTGTGTGGCATCGACCACACGGTAACGCCCGCCATGCAGGGCCGCCCATGTGAGATAGCCTTCGCGCACCCGGGTATGGAAGGCAAGACTCTCGGCCTCGAACCTTCCTTCGGCGGCGTGCATCCCCTCACGGATGTTGCGGGCAAGCGCCCGGTTCAATCCGGCCTCAGGTTCGAGGTCGAGAAGGATGGTGAGGTCGGGCCACAACCCGCCCACGGCCACGTCGTTGAACTGGCGCAGCATCATGGGGTCCAGCCCGCGCCCGTAGCCCTGATAGACCACGGTGGAGTCGGCATACCTGTCGCTGAGCACCACCATACCCTCATCAAGTGCGGGCCGCACCACCTGCGCCACATGCTGCGCCCTGTCCGCAAGGTAGAGGAAAAGCTCAGCCTCGGGGGTGATGTCGGTATTGCCGAGGTCGAGCAATATGGAACGCAGGGTACGACCGAGGCGGCTGCCGCCGGGTTCACGCGTCACGGCCACGCCATGCCCGCGCTGCTGCAACCATGCCGCCAGCCCCTGCAGGGCCGTACTCTTGCCGCTGCCCTCTATGCCTTCGAAAGTAATGAACACTGTTCCACCTCGGGTGTGCCCCGGCGGCGACGGGTCGTCGCCACGGGTTCCGGCGTACGTGCCGGACGATAGAGAAAACGCTGCAACGTGTTCTGATACGGCGACCAGCCCGTCTCGCCCTCGCCCATGTTGGCGAAGAGTCCGCGCATCTGGGCCATCTTGGCATCGATGTTGTCGGCGTAGTGCAGCACCATGGCTTCCGCCGTCTTGGGGCGCTTCGGCGAACCGTACTCCAGTTCACCATGATGGCTGAGTATGAGGTGCTTGAAATGCATGACCAGTTCGGGTTCGAGACCCGACTTGCGCAGGTGCGGTTCGATGCGCTCAAGCCCGATGTGGATGTGCCCCAGCAGACGCCCCTCGTCGGAGTAGTCGTTGGCGAGGCCACCGGTCAGTTCCCACACCTTGCCGATGTCGTGGAAGATGGCACCCGCCACAAGCGCCTGCCTGTCGAGTTCGGGATAGTGCTCTGCCAGATGCAGGCACAGCCGGGTGACGGAGAGGATATGCTCCACGAGACCACCCACGAAGGCATGGTGCACCGCCTTGGCAGCCGGGGCCACCAGCAGGCGGGGGCGGACGTCATCGTCACGCAGCACACCCAGCACGAACTTGCGCCACGGGGCATGGGTGAACACTTCGCGGCACAGCCTTTCAAGCTCTTCGAGCATCTCGGCGGCGGGGCGCTCGCTGGCAGGCAGGAACTGCGAGATGTCCAGCGAGGCCTGTTCAGCCTCACCCAGTGTACGCAGTCTTTCCACGGTCACCTCCACCCTGTCGCGGTAGGTGCCTGAACGCCCTTCGAGGTCGACAATCTGCCCCGGCGCAAGGTCGGGGTAGGCCTGACTCTGCGGGCTCCATATCTTGGCCTCCATGGTGCCCGTGGCATCGCGCAGTTCAAGACGCCAGAAAGGGCCGTTGCGGGCCTGATTGAGCGTCGCCGCCCCAAGCAGGAAGAGCCCGCGGACATCACCGTTGGCTTCTATATCTTTGATGGATTGTCTTTTTTCCATGTGCATCTTACACCAGTCACGGACAGCCGGAACGGGGACCGGCCATGCCGTTTTCGACCGGCCTGTTTTTCTTACGGTTTCGTGCTTTTCAGCCCTGTTGTCAATGCAGGCCGCCCGCCGCCATCCCCTTCCTCAGTATGCGTATAGCACTCACCAACGACGACGGCATACAGGCCCCGGGCCTGCGGGCCATCTACAAGGCACTCATCGAGGCCGGGCACACCGTGGACGTGGTGGCACCCGTCACCGAACAGTCGGCAGTGGGCCACGCCGTCACCATCGCCATGCCCCTGCGCGTGAAGGTCTTCCACGAGAACGGCTTCCGCGGGCACGGCGTGTACGGCACCCCCACCGACTGCATGAAACTGGGGCTTTCGTCGCTGCTGGAACACAAGCCTGAACTCGTGGTCAGCGGCATCAACGCCGGGGCCAACGTCGGCCCCGACATCCTGTACTCCGGGACGGTTTCAGCCGCAACAGAGGCCGCCCACATGGGCTACCGCGCCGTGGCCCTCTCCTACGACTCGTTCAGGCCGGAGGACATCTCGGCCCACGCCCGCCATGCTGCCGCACTGCTGCCGCACATCGAGTGGGCGGGGCTTCCGGAACGGTGCGTGGTCAACATCAACTACCCCGCCGTGCCCGTCGAGAGCATCAAGGGCGTGCGCGTATGCCCGCAGACCCGCGCCGTGTGGCACGACTGGTACGAGCACAGGACAGACCCCCGCGGCGGTTCATACTGGTGGCTGAACGGCGTCATCCCGCCGGAGACCGTGGCACCCGGCACCGACAGGGCGCTGCTTACCGAAGGCTACATCACCGTCACGCCGCTTCGCTTCGACTTCACCGACAGCGAGACCCTGACCAGACTCGCCTCGCTCGAAGAGTAGGTCTCTGCGAAGTCGCTAGACGACGTATAGGGAAGGTTTAGGGCGTTCACCGGCGCGGAGGAATGGGGGCAACGCCAGCGCCTTCCCCGGCGAGGCATCTCCCCGCACCTGCCCTGCCGTGCCCCGCATTGTCGTGCTTTGCCTTGGAGGTGCCCCCCGCGGTCGTGATGCGCCTGCGCCCCCGGCCCGCAGCGACTTGCAGCTGCCGGGAACCTCCCCGCAACGGGAGGGGCGCATTCATCGGACGTGTGATGGAAGCCCCCTTCGCACCTTTATTTTTTCGAGGGTTTCTGCTATTTTCCCCGCGCCTTGATTGTACTATACGCCGCCCTCGCCTATGATGGATGATGACGCGGCCTATACATGAACTCTCCGGCGCGCCACGGGCCGCCGTAGCATACCCACGGAGGCACCGCGTCTGCCTCCGCCCAACCCCGAGGAGGAGCATATGCCGCTGACCGGTCCCAGAGAGATGTTCGCACGGGCCTACCGTGAAGGCCACGCCGTTGGCGCCTTCAACGTGAACAACATGGAAATCATACAGGGCATCATGCAGGCGGGTGCCGAAGAACGCGCCCCGCTCATCCTTCAGGTATCGGCGGGCGCGCGCAAGTATGCGGGCCAGAATTACATCATCAAGCTCATCGAAGCCGCCCTGCTTGACACCGACCTGCCGGTGGTGCTGCACCTCGACCACGGTCAGGACTTCGACATCTGCAAGTCGTGCATCGACGGCGGCTTCACCTCCGTCATGATCGACGGTTCGCACCTGTCCTACGAGGAGAACATCGCCGTCACCCGCCGCGTGGTCGAATACGCCCACGACAAGGGCGTGTGGGTCGAGGCCGAACTGGGCCAGCTGGCGGGCGTCGAGGACGAGGTCTCTGCCGAACACTCGGTCTACACCGACCCCGACCAGGCCGTCGAATTCGTGCAGCGCACCGGGTGCGACTCGCTCGCCATCGCCATCGGCACCAGCCACGGCGCCTACAAGTTCACCGGCGACGCCAAGCTCGACTTCGCCCGCCTCGAGACCATCACCAAGATGCTGCCCGACTACCCGCTGGTGCTGCATGGCGCGTCCAGCGTGCCGCAGGAGTTCGTCGAGATGGCCAACGCCTACGGCGGCAAGGTGGGCGGTGCGCGTGGCGTGCCCGAAGACCTGCTGCGCAAGGCTGCCACCTTCGGCGTGTGCAAGATCAACATCGACACCGACATCCGCCTTGCGATGACCGCCACCATCCGCAAGCACTTCATCGAGAATCCCGGCGACTTCGACCCGCGCGCCTATCTCAAGCCCGCTCGTGAAGCCGTCAAGAACATGGTCCAGCACAAGATTCGCAACGTGCTGGGTTGCTCCAACAAGATCTAACGCCACATCAGGAGTCGAAGAGCATGTCCCTCAATCTCGGCATCAACGGCTTCGGTCGCATCGGTCGCTACCTTGTCCGTCTTCTGGCCGAAGACAACGAACTGTCGATAGCGGCCATCAACGCCCGCGCCGATAACGCTTCGCTCGCCCATCTCTTCAAGTACGACTCGTGCCACGGCCGTTTCAACGGCGAGGTGGGGCATGATGCCGACGGTCTCATCGTCAACGGCCGCCATATCGCGGTCACCCGCGAGAAGATCAACGAATGGCGCTGGGGCGAACTGGGCATCGACCTCGCCGTGGAGACCTCCGGCACGGTGAAAGACCGCGCAGGGCTGGCGCAGCACATCGCGCGCGGTGCCAAGAAGTGCGTGATCAGCGCCCCCGGCAAGGATGCCGACGTGACCATCGTCATGGGCGTCAACCACGGCGACTACGACCCGGCGAAGCACGACGTCATCTCTGCGGCCTCTTGCACCACCAACTGCCTTGCCCCCGCCGCCAAGGTCGTTCACGAGACCTTCGGCATCAGGCACGGCATCATGACCACGGTGCACTCGTACACCATGAGCCAGCGCATCCTCGACGGTTCGCACAAGGACCTGCGCCGTGGACGCGCCGCCGCCCTGTCGATGATTCCCACCACCACCGGTGCCGCCAAGGCCACCGCGCTGGTGTACCCCGCGCTGGCGGGCAAACTCGATGGCATGGCCGTGCGTGTGCCCACCCCCAACGTCTCGCTGGTTGACCTCACCTGCGAACTTGAGCGCGAGACCACGGTCGAAGAGGTCAACGCCGCACTCAAGGCCGCCGCTGCCGGGCCGATGCTTGGCAACATGGGCTTCTGTGAAGAACCGCTGGTCTCCATCGACTTCATGGGCAGCACCTTCGGCGGCGTGGTCGACGCCCAGTGCACCTCCGTCATCGACAAGACCATGCTCAAGCTCATCATCTGGTACGACAACGAAGCGGGCTTCACCAACCAGCTGGTGCGCCTGCTGCGTATGGTGGGCAAAAGCCTGTAGACCTACATGTCCCGCGCCGCGGATGCGGCGTGGAATGCTGGCGAACGCCAGTGACATATGAAACAGAAAGCCCCCTTCCGCACGGAAGGGGGCTTTCTGCAAGCGAAACTGCACATGCAGAACACTACGGCAACCACCTCGGGCGGCGCATCAAGTCTGCAGGAGCATCACAGTCGTCGACACTCGCACATCTTCAGAGGGAGGCTGCCGCAGGCCGCCCACGGCGCAGAAGACAGCATACCATCTGACCGCACCGCCGGACACCAGCAGGTCAGGAGCATGCCACTCCGTACACCCGCAGACCTCGTCCAGAGGCAGCCAGCATCAAGCCGCCCACATCAAGACGTCATCCATCTCATGCTGGAATGCCTGTAGAAAAGCAGCTACATGTCGACCATCTACGAAGCTATGCAGGGCCTCTACAGAGACGGAGAACTCATGTGAGTCCTTGGAGATCATGCCCATAGCGATGCGAGGAACTGTATCAACCCACGGGTCACCCCACGGGTTGGTTATTGACGTAAAATCAAAATCCCTGAGCATTGTCAGATACACGAGTTGCTGTGATGCCCCACCATCAGGACACAACGTCGGATTTACTTCAGAAAGACGCATCGCATTCTCGACATTATCCATGAATCGCTTTGCGTCTTCATCCCATGCGGCTATACAGTTGGAATGGAGCTTGTGCTCACTGGACTTTGGAACATATGTGAACGCAGCATCAACATACTCGAACTCAACAGGCCGCAGATCGATGATTCGCATTTTGAATTCAGGTATGCCATTCACAGCCTTCATCACGGCTCTATAGAGGAGAGAACTCAATCTGTTCGTCTTGCAGTTTGCTCTATATTCGACGACACGACGGGCATTCAACCTTGAGGTCACAGACAGACACGGATTTCTTCTGCCTTGAAAGAATGCGAAATGCTCGCGCCTGCTCCATGAATCGACATCCACAAAAGGTACCATCACAAGACCTCAGAAAGAAATGGCTTTTTCAGACATCGAAATCACGTAGTTGTCCGTCATATCAGAAATAAAGTCCAAACAGGGTTGTTCCTTGCCTCTTTCCGTCTCGAGGTCATAAAATCTCACCATCTTCTTCCAATGAATTCAAATGATTAATATGCAAAACTCTTGGACAGACATGACCATTGCTTGTATCAAAAAACTTGTGTTTTATGCTCAAGCCTTCTGTACCATTGCATTATTTCACTTCACGAGCCTTCAACTGTGGCAAATCCGGCAAATCTATTGGCGTAAAAGCGACTAGCCATCGCCCCTTTGTTAGCACACCATCGAAAACAACCAATAACCATGCGTAATCATTCAACATTCAACCACACTCACCGCAAGTCCACCCGCTGAGGTCTCCTTGAACTTGGCGTTCATGTCGTGGCCTATCTCGGCCATGGCGCGGATGACGTTATCCAGCGTCACGCGGTGGTGCTTGGGGTCTTCGCAGGTAGCCACAAGGCAGGCGTTGTAGGCTTTCACCGCGCCCACGGCGTTGCGTTCGATGCACGGTATCTGCACGTAGCCGCCCACGGGGTCGCAGGTGAGGCCAAGGTGGTGTTCCAGCGCGATTTCAGCGGCATTCTCCACCACGCGCACGGCGTTGCCTCTAGCGTGTGCCAGCATGGCGGCAGCCATGGCCGAAGCCACCCCCACCTCGCCCTGACAACCCACCTCCGCGCCCGCGATGCCCGCATTCTGCTTGGCGAGAAAGCCCACAGCCGCCGACGCCAGCACGCCTTCGCGCACGGCCCTGTCACCGATGCTGAAATCGTTACGCATGGCGTACAGCACGGCAGGCATCACCCCCGCAGCCCCGCAGGTAGGCGCGGTGACGATGACCCCGCCGGAGGCATTCTCCTCCGACACGGCGAAGGCATAGGCGTTGAGTCGGCACAGGAAGGCATCAACGGCATGCGGCAGCTTTCCGGCACGCGCCATCAATGTACTGGCCTTGCGAAACACGCCCAGCGTACCCGGCAGGCGTCCTGTCGTCGCCAGTCCGCGCTCCACACTCGCCTCCATGAGGCCTATGATGGTGTCCAGCCGCGCCACGATGGATGCGCGCGAGGCCCCCGTCACCGCCATCTCGTTCTCGAGGATGATCTCATGCAGGGCCAGCCCCGTGTCGTCCATGCATTCGCGCAACTGGCGCATGGTGCAGTACGGATGGACAGGCGCACCGCGTTCTTCGGGCTGCCAGCCCTCCCACTGGATGAAGCCGCCCCCGACGGAATAGTAGGTATACGAGAAGAGCGACGCCCCTGTATCACCAAGCAACTCCAGCACAAGCGTATTGCTGAACGGATGCTCATGCTGCACGGCGTCGTGCACGACACAGGCCGAAGTGAGCGGCAACCGCAGCCCGTCACGAAGCATCATGTACCGCACCACGGCACCGGATGCGGAGTGCCCCTGCCCTTGCCCTGCGACGGGGACGGGGACGACCCCCTCGCACCCCAGAAGGCTGGCGTAGCGACCATCCGCCAAGGTCGTGTCGGTGGCAGGGCGTTCCTCTCCCGCGCCTTCGGGCCGCACAAGGTACTCCGGCGGGCACGACGCAGGAAGCTGCCCCGCAAGCCCTGCCAGAACAGCCATATCGGTTCCATGACCATAGCCCGTGGCGCTCAGCGAACCGAAAAGGCGCACACGCACCCCTGCGGCACGGCACAGGATGTCGTCCGGCAGGGTGGCGCACCGCTGCGCGAAGTCGTAACCCGCCTTCATGGGACCGATGGTATGTGAACTGGAGGGGCCGGGTCCGGCCTCGAACAGGTCGAAAAGCGATATGGCGATGGCGGAACATGGGACGAGAGGCTGCATGGTGCTCCCGTTACGGGCGGAAAGGCTGCGCCCATGATGGCACGCCATCCCGGTTTCCGGTTGAAGCGCCCCGCGGAAGGAACGCCGTTGGCGATGGCGACAATTGGCGATGGAGGCAAGGGGCCATGCCTCGGCATGCCTGCCGGACAACCACCGATGTCGACGGACACGATGGGCACGAGTGGCACGGCTCACACGCAGGACATGCCGCATATGCGTGGGCACCATGAGCACGACGAATGCCGCGCACTCCGCCAGCTTCACCCGCGCCATGCCCCCGGCAGGAATAAGCCCGCGACCATCATGGTCCTCACAGGCGGGCACACCGGAATGCACATGGCAACAGGTTGAAATAACGCGGTATCGACACTATGATGAAAGGCTCTTCACGGTCAACCGTGCGGCATGTTACCTGTCACACTATTATGCAACCTGTAACCGCGCACCACACACGCACGAGGTACGCCGTCCACCATGTCCACATCCTTCGTCGGAGAAGGCTTCGCCATCCTGTTGCTCATTCTGCTCAACGGTTTCTTCGCCCTTGCCGAGATGTCGCTGGTCACTTCACGCAAACCGCGCCTCGAAGCGGAAGCCGCACGCGGCAACAGGGGGGCCGCAGTGGCCCTGCGGCTTCTTGAAACGCCCGACAGCCTCTTCTCCACGGTACAGATAGGTATCACCCTCATCGGCATTCTCACAGGTGCCTTCGGCGGCGCGTCTGTGGCGGCGCACCTGACCCACGTGCTGGCGGACATGCCTGCCGTGGCCCCCTACGCGGCATCTCTGGCTTTCGGGGTGGTCATCATCGTCACCACCTACCTGACGCTCATCTTCGGTGAACTCGTGCCCAAGAAGATGGCCTTCGCCTCTCCTGAACGTTTCGCGTGCGCCGTCGCCCCCGTCATGCTGGTGTTCATGCGGCTTTCCATGCCCGCGGTGTGGCTGCTCAGTCTCTCGTCGCGTGCGGCCTCCACCATACTTCGTATCCGCGAGGACGGGCCTTCCGTCACCGATGAGGATATACGGGGGATGCTCGCCGAAGGTGTGCGTTCCGGCGTGGTACTCGACGCGGAACGCACCATGTCCGAACGCGTCATGCGCCTTGGCGACCGTAGCGTGACGTCCATCATGACGCACCGCACCCGCGTGGCGTGGCTCGACAGCGAAGCGCCGCAAGAGGACATCATCGAACGTCTTGCCGCCTCGACCTACTCGCGCTTTCCGGTGTGCGACGGCGACCTCGACAACGTCCTCGGGGTCATCAAGGCGCGCGAATACCTCGCCGCCTGCGCGGAAGGGGCCGACGTGACGCTCAAGAACTTCATGCGCCAACCCGTCTTCATTCCTGAAACGGCCCGTGCGCTCGACCTGCTTGAAGCCTTCCGCACCACCCCGCATGTCCACTTCGCCATGGTAGTGGGCGAATACGGCGAGGTGCAGGGCATCGTCACCCTCAACGACGTGCTCGAAGCCATCGTGGGCGACATCCCGAGCCCCGACGAGGCCGATGAGCCCGAAGCCGTCCGCCGCGCCGATGGTTCATGGTTGCTGGATGGCATGATGCACATCGATGACATGGCCGATGTGACGGGTCTGCGCCTGCCCGACGAAAAGCATGGAGACTTCGAGACGCTGGCAGGTCTTCTGCTGCAACACCTCGGCAAGCTGCCCGCCATCGGCGACACGTTGCGTCTGGGGCCCCTGCATTTCGAAATCGTCGACATGGACGGACGACGCATCGACCGCGTGCTGCTCAGCACCGCTGCTACCGTGAAGGATGAATACGCACCCGGCACCGATACCGCAGCGCAGAAGTCCGCCACCGATGCAGCCCCCTCGAAAGGCGGCAGCAATCCCGCCGCATGAGATACGGGCACGGGTGGCAAAAGCAGCGCCAACGAAACAGGAAGGGAATGCTGGCGGCTACGGCAACGCAAGTGGCTACGGCAAAACTGGCAGGAGTCCTGCCATACCAGTCGTCTAGTCCGCCTTGGCAGTCGCCGCCTCGTCATCATGACCGGGCGGAATGCCCCCTTCTGCGAGGCGCGCCTCCAGTGCGGCATCCAGCTTCACAACCAGAGAGGTGAGCGTGCGTTCGACACGCACCTTGCCGGCAGGGGCCCCGCGTACAGGTTTCACGTCCTTGACATAGGCGCACATGATGCGCGCCTGTGCATCCTCGCGTTGCCAACTCTTCAGCCCCACCAGCACTCCGGCCTGAACGAGCGTCTGTTCCGGCACGTCATGGGCGGCATGGTCACGCCGGATGACGAGATGCGCGCTGGGGCCGTCTTCGGCGTGCATCCACAGGTCATGCGGCGAAGACAGTTTCAGCAGCGCGGCGTTCCCCTCTGCGCTGCGCCCGCGCAGCAGCCTGAAGCCATCGTCGCTGCGGAAGGCCTGCACCGTCTTGGGCAGCCCCCCTGTCCGGGCACGCACCTGTGCCCCACGGCGTCCCACGTTGCCGACGGCGACCTCAGCAGGGGCATCCGGGGCGAGGCGCGCCTGTTCGGCAGCCATACGCTCTTCGCGCACGCTGGCCCTGCGTGATTCCAGCATGGACAAGCCCCGTGCGCCACGGTCGGAACGATGGAACATGTCCGCCATGTTCTCACGCACGGTCTTGCGCGGGTCGAGCGAGATGCGCCGTTCCCCTTCCCCTTCGGGCACGATGACGTGATCAAGCCTGACCTCGGCGGGATAGCGGTACAGCACCGCCTGCAACGCCACGGCATCATCCCGTTCCGCAAGCAGGGCACGCAGACGGTGCTCTTCACTGTCGAGTTTGGTGAGCAGCCGTCCGAGTCGGGCCGATTCCCCCTTGAAGGGTTTCGCTGCCTCATTGTGCCGGGTCGCCGCTAGGTCACCGAAGACGAGGGGTTCGCCATAGCGCAATGCCGCGTCCAGCGGGTCTTCGCAGACCACTTCACGCACATCGCCAGAGAGGCCCGAGACCCGCCCGGACACTGCCGCCCACGCCCCGCCAGGTGAGACGACGGGCATGCCACCGGGCTGGACAAGGGGCTGTACAGGGGGCTGGACAGGGGACTGTGCAGGGGGCTGCACGGGGAGTCCGCCGAGTTCCAGCGGCCACGCCGACAAGGCCACCGGGCCATCGCCACGTTCATACAGGAAAAGGTCGCCGCAGCCCGCCTCAAGGTCGACAAGCAGCGCCGCAGCGTCCGGTCTATCCATATGCAGCAGTGTCCGGCGCAAGGCAGGCGTGAGCATGGGGTAGGTACGCCAGGCTTCACTGACCGCACCTTCTGTCTGCGGCATGGCATCATCGGAACAGGCGTCAACGAGCGTAAGGGCATCGGGCCATGGCCCGTCATCGGGGGCAGGAGCGAACGCCGAGGCCAGCGACACCCCCTCGCGCATGTCCATCACCAACCAGGTCTGGTCGGCCGAGGCGACACGCATGGCAAGACGTCTCTCTTGCCAGTGGCAGACGACATCTACGACACGCTTACCGCACAGGTACTTACGCAGCCGCATGGTGACGGCATCGGGAGTCGATGGTGCCGCAGGACGGCGTGGTGACAGGTAGAGGAGTGGAAGCTTGCGGCCGGCCCGCAACACCAGATGTTGCTTATGACCGGCCGCATAGAAGGTGACGGTGTACAGATCGGGGGCGGGATGGTGGATCTTCTCCAGCCGCGCCCCCGTGAGCACGGGGGTCAGTGCCGCGAACACGCGGCGGACGACATGCGCGTCCATGGCGACTCCCCGACGGAGGCTAATCGCCCCGCAGGTGCTCGTCTTCTTCCTGCTTGCTCTTGCAGTTGATGCAGAGCTTCGTCACAGGACGGGCCTTGAGACGCGGAACACCGATCTCCTCACCGCATTCGTCGCAGACGCCAAACGAACCGTCGTCGATGCGCTGGATAGCTGCACGGATCTTCTTGATGAGCCTGCGCTCACGGTCGCGGATGCGGAGCGTGAACGCCCTGTCCGACTCGGCAGTGGCACGGTCGGCGGGGTCGGCGAAGATCTCGTTATTATCGGTGAGGTCTTCGAGCGTGGAATCTCCCTTCTGCTGCGCTTCATCCAGCATGGAGGCAAGCAGTTGCCGGAAGTATTCGATATCCTTCTGTTCCATGTGTGACCTCCTCGCGAAATGGCACGGGCAGGATCCCGCATGGGGCTTTCAACCCACACGTCTTTGAGATCAAGCACACTCGCATAAATCATCATGTCCATCTAGTAAAGGCCCGATTATGCCCGTAACAGAACTTATATGTATTGAATGCGCAGCCAAACAGATCCATGACGCCACCGCACCTGCACCACCACATGTCCGACACCCGCCCCAGCCGAGAGCGGTATATACCAGACACGCAGCAATGCGTGCATGATGGAGCACACCAGCACTCCAGGTTGACCGCCTTCCGCGCGCCTCGCACTGCCAGCCCCGGTCGCTTGGCTGCTACGCCCCCGCCTGCCATGCCCCCAGCACCAGAGATGATGAGAGGACATGATTCGGGATATGCCAATGGCATCCCAAAAGGGCGACGCGACGCCCCGCCCGCCGCATCAGGATGTTCCATGTGCTATCTCATGCCGGGGCGCACGCTACCAGCCCGCATCCCCCTCCTCGAAGCATCTTGCCGTCGCCCCGAATACGGGATACTCGACCTTGTGCCTTTCGTTCTATCCCTTCTTGCCGCACCTTGGTGACAAAGGGTGGATACGGGAGCGTATTCAGCGGTTTCGCCCTTCGTGCGGCGACTTTTTATTCACGCACAACCCGCTGACTTTTCACGCAACTTCTGAAAAAATTGATTTTATCGAATCGCGTCGCTTGACAGTTCCGGGCTGCTGGCGTAGAAGCCTTTCCTCGCTGAGCGGGAGTAACTCAGTGGTAGAGTGCAACCTTGCCAAGGTTGAAGTCGCGGGTTCAAATCCCGTCTCCCGCTCCAGCAAATCCGATGGCGGCGTAGCCAAGTGGTAAGGCAGAGGTCTGCAAAACCTCCATTCTCCGGTTCAAATCCGGACGCCGCCTCCACATCGGTGCGGGAGTAACTCAGTGGTAGAGTGCAACCTTGCCAAGGTTGAAGTCGCGGGTTCAAATCCCGTCTCCCGCTCCACCGCAACGCCTAGCCCTTCGGGGACACCGCAGGCGGGAATAACTCAGCGGTAGAGTGTCAGCTTCCCAAGCTGAAGGTCGCGGGTTCAAATCCCGTTTCCCGCTCCAAGAAATCAAGAGGCTTACGAGCAATCGTAAGCCTCTTTTTCGTTTCCGTGGCTAACCTTTGGCTAACCAAGTGCCAAAACGCGCGCGCATGACCTAGCCCTTTTGCATGTCTGCAAGCTCGGTACGCAGGGTCTGGGCCTGTGCTTCGAGGGCTGCTATCTTGGCTTCGTCCTCTGCCGTCGCCGTACCTGCGAGCTTGGCGCGCACGGGGCGCACTGATTGCAGGTCTATGGCGTCGAGTTCGCGCTGGATTTGGGCTTGGCGATCTATCTTTGCAAGCTGCGCATACGCAGAATCAAGCTCTGCTTGCGTCGGCTGCGGGTCTGGGAGGTTCCACTGGGTGATGGCGATCTGTCCCCCGGTGTGTGGACCCTGCTCCAGTCTCCACGCTATGAGCGGGTCGGCTTGTGGGAACATCAGCCGAAGCGCTTCATATATGCGTTCGTTCTGCATAATACCTCCCTAGCGTATGCGGGTTATGGTGGCCCAACCACTCGATGCGTGGATACCCGCTGTCGTGCCATTCGCCTGTACGGTAAAATACATGATGTCACCTGCTTGGCATTCGCATACCGAGTGCATATACGGGTACAGCCACACGGCTTCGTTAGTGGGCAGTCCGACAAGAAGATTGTCCACATTGGTTACCGAGCCCGCCCTGTTTCTTTTCAGAAATATGGACGCGAATCCTTGTAGCGTGCCGCTCTCCATCAATGGAAGTTGCAAATCAAAACGGTACGTTCCGCTTTCTTGAATAGTCCACCCGAGGTCGCCGCTATCAGGAGTCACATTGAGATTACCGCTATTCGGCCCCGTGGTGAGGATGTTCGACAACACCCCGTTTGCCAGAGCTTGTCCGGCGGCGGTCGTTATCCTGTAATTGTTGTACTTACCGACTTCGGGCGATAGTGCCCCTATCGCACCACGCACCGCCTCCGCAGTCTTCTTCCCCGCCAATACATGCCCCGCAGCCATGTCAGACGCGGCAGCCGCCAGCGTGGCCGTGACAGCGTTGCCGGTGCATGCCGCAGCCGTAGCCGCCTGTTGCGCCTGCGCCGCCCGCAGGGGCGGCATCTCTGCCCACGCATCACCCACACGGCGCAGCATGAGCCAGTGCGTCGTCGACAGGGCGCAATCCACACCGCCCAGCAGGGCGATGCCACCCGCCCCCGTGCCGTGCTTCACCGTCACGGTGCGCCCGCTGTTGGCGGCGCACAGCATGAGCACCGCCCCGGCGTGCATGTTGGTCGTGGCGATGGTGGTAAGGTCGTCGGCGGACGTACCGCCTTCGGTGTCGACGATGACCGCCGCCCGTGTGGGCGTTATCTGCCCGGTGGCGATGGTGAGCGCCTCGGCCTCGGCAGCACCGGGGAGTTGCAGCGTGGACGCCAGCCAGCGTTCGAACTCGACACGCGCCTGTGCCGCCGTCCAGTTCGGGTCCACGTTGAACAATACCGATGCCTGTGGGAACACAGCCATGTTAACCTCCTGCCGCGCCCTGTAGGCGGGCGTCGATGCGCCCGGCGACAGGTGCGCCGTTACTGTCTATGCATTGTACGAGCGGGCCGGATACGACCCGCCCCGCCTCGATGACGCCCTTGTCGAGATAGCGGCATGACGCCGCTGTGCCGCCGTCGAACTCCAGCCCGAACGTGATGGCGCGTATCCAGCGGAACAGCCCCGCCGGGACGGGCAGCCTCATGCCGGATGACGGCACGGCCACGCCGTCGAGCGTGATGTCGGCATCCGGTACGTCGAACGTCCACTGCACGTCGGCGAACACGCCCTGTGTCCCCCCCCGTGAGGTGACGCGGATGTACACCTCATCGCCCGTGGCCACGTCGAGCATGTCCGGCATGGGGTTCCACGCCGTGGGGATGACGCCGCCCCACATGGCTGCGGCCCCCCACATGGGCGAGTCGCCCCACGCCGGACGGCGCGGGCCGTGGGCGTACTCCACGGCGTCGATCACACCGGCGACCACCTGCACGGCAACGCGCAGCCTCGCGCCCGTGGCCTCCTCCGGCACCAGCAGGCGGGCGACATATGACGCTGGAAGGTACGCATCGCCCCACATGGTGGTGGGCGACCACATGGCCCCGCCTGCCCACATCGCACGCGCCCCGGCGGCATGGACCTTGCCGTCAATCCGGATGCCGTCGGCGAGCGTGCCGGGCCACCCCTGCGCCGCCTCGCTGATGGTGAGCACCACGTTCTGCACGGGCTCGTCACCGAGGTTGACGACGGCGGAGACGGCAGGGCTACGCAGGCCGATGTCATCCACCGTGCGCACGAAGACGCGCCGCGCCCGACCGGCCCACGGCCCCACGTCGAACCGGCGTTCGGTCAGCAGGCCGGGGGTGAGCAGCAGCGCACGTTCGACGGGGTCGGTGTCGTCCATGCCCATCAGCACCTCCCAGCCCGCCACGTCCACGGGGGCGTCGTCGGGCATGGTCCAGTACACATGCGCCCCCTCAAGGTAGACGCCCGAAGGTGCGGGAGGCGGCGTGGTGCGCCCCACCACGGTATGCCGCTGCGGGGCCGTCCACCCCGACCCGACCCCGAGGCGGGTGCTGGCCTGCACGCACACCTCGTACTCGACCGACTCCTCGACGCCGTCGGCGTAGACGACGCCATCCTCCACGGCAGCCGACCCGGCCAGCCGCCACGAACCGCCAGCGGGCCGTACGCGCACCTGTACCGATGCGCCGCCGCTGGCGCGGTAGTCGACGGCGATGCGCGGCACGAGTGCGCCTGACGCCTGCCGCACGAGCACTGCCTCGTCAGAGCGCAACGACAGCACCGATGGCGGGTGCGGTGGTTTCGCAGGGTCGTCACCCTGCAACGTGATGTTGCTGTCGAACGGGGGGATGGGTCCGGTGGCGGCATCGAACACGGCGGGGGCATAGTCCACGAGGACAAGCCGCGCCGTGAGGTTCTCGCCCGGCTCGATGCCCTTGACCACCAGCTGGGCGCACTCGCGCCCCAGCAGGCCGAACAGCCACAGGTCACCGGCCTCGGGCACCTCGCCCGTACCGGAGAGTTGCAGCGTCTGCGAGAGCCCCGCCACGGTGACCACGTCGCGCACGTGCGAGGCCCCGTCAGCACTGCGCCAGCGGATGCGGTACGCTTGCCCGGCCTCCATGCCCACGGGTTCGTCCACGGTGAGCACCTGCCCCGCCACGGACTTCACGCGGCCGGAAGCCACGCCCCACATGGGCACGTCGTGCTGCACGACCACGAGGTCGCCGCGTGTGCAGACCAGGTGCTCCATGTCGGCGTACAGCTCATACTCCTCGGGTCGGAGTCGGGCGCAGGCGATGTGATGACGCCCAAGCACCCACACCTGCTCGGGGTCGGTCACGCCGGGCAGCTCAAGGCCCTCGAACACGGTGGCGTTGTCCGCATCGTACCCGTCGGCGTAGACGATGCGCTCGTCCTGCTTCCAGTCCTGTGTCGCGTTGACGAAGCGGACGCGCCATGCGTGGGGCTGCTGCGGCAACGCCTTGGTGGAGCGGAAGCCCCACGACGTGCGCGGCGAGAAATGCTGCGCCACCCGTGTGCGCGGCTCGTCGATGACCACCGACCACTTGCCGTTGGGCCGTGCCCGCCCGGCAAGCCCGGCTGCCGCCACGTCGTCCAGCACCTCCTCCACCGATGCCGTGTAGTCGTGGACGCGGTTGTAGGTCAGGCGGCGACGCTCGCAGAACTCGTGCCAGTAGGCGAGCTGGTCGAGGTCAATGCGGTCGTCGGGCACGGGTCGGGCGATGGCCGGGCCCTGCAACACGTACCGGAACAGGCTTGCGGGGTTGCTGGTGGGACGGCGCACCCATGTGCGGGTGGCCTTGTCCCAGTCGAGGCACACCGTCTGGGCGATGCAGTTGAGTTCGTCGAGGGCGCCGTTGAGTTGCCCCGTCGCCCGTATGCGCGTGGAGACGACGCACAACGGGCGCGAGAACCGGAGGGGCGCAATCTTGCGCGTCGACCGCAGGACGCCCCACCACGTCTCGTCGGCTATCTTGCTGTCGTCCGTGTCTGCGGTGATGCGGCGCACCCGCACGTCGTACTGTCCGGTGGGCACGTCCACGCCCACGGTACGCCGCAACGCCGAGGTCTGGGCGGCGGTCATCTCCAGAGACGTGATGGGCAGAGAGAGCGGCGACAGCGAGAGTTGCGCCCGGTTGTTGGCCGTGCCCGTCGTGTACGTGATGGCGTCGCTGCCCGCTGGCGCGATGATGACGACGCGGGAGACGACGGCCCCGACGACGCGCACCTGCACGATGCCCGTGTACCCTGCGGGTGTCGGCTGGGGGCTGTCCACGCCGATGGCCCCGGCCCGCTGCTCGATGCGTCCGGACGCGCTGGAGCAGATGACATGCCACTGCGGCACGTCGCGCCACTCCATGATGTCGTAGATGTTGCCGTCGACGTATTCGCCGACCTTCACCTGCTGCCGGGCACGCTCGAACTGGTAGCTCGTCGCCCCCACCTGCAACGGGCCGCCCAGAGACGCCCACGCCTGCGAGCCCTTGGGCGCGTACTGCGCCTCGATGAGCACCGTGCGCTCCACCTTCTGGGCGCGGTCGTTGAACTGTACGAGACCGCGCGGGAGCGAGATGTCGATGTCGATGCGGTCGCACGCCTGCGGGGTCGTGCGCATCTGCCAGCCTCCGGACTGCTTGAGTTGCACGGAGAGGGACTGCTCGTACACGTCATTGGAGTAGTGCGCCGGGCGCGAGGTCTTGTCCGCGAACGGCAGCACCTCGAGCTGCACGTCGCTGTAGGCGTTGATGTCCGTCTCGCCAAGGCGGAACCCCGTCTCGATCTGCATCTCGGCATAGCCGAGGCAGAACAGTTGCCGCACGTACTGGTCGTTGCCGACCACCTCGGTGTAGGGCATGGCGCACTGCGGCGGCACGATGCGATGCCGCCCGAGCAACAGCGGCACCGTGCCCCACGGGCGCAGCGTGTTGCGTGCGCCCTCGATGGAATAGGTGGGCGAATCGGCCGCGCTCGACGCCGTGCCCTGCGACAGGCTCGCCGGGCGCAGCGGCACCAGCGAGTTGATGGCCAGCATCCCCGCCCCGGTGACGGCTGCCGCCACCGCTGCCGAGGCCGCCATGCTCCCGGCGGTATAGGCCGTGACGCCAGCCGCCGTGGTGAACGTGGTGCCATACGTCGCCAGATAGTATTGCTGCGAGACGACCGCGAGGGCGATGACGGCGACGGTGAGCAGCCCGCGCAACGCCTTGCTGCCGCCTCCGCCCCCGGCGGGCACGAGGCGATAAGTGACTGTGCTCCCGGCGCGTGGCGTGACGTCGGCCCACCTGTCACGCGGGACGTACTCCCCGTCCACGAACGCATGACCGCAGCCGCGCAACGCCTCCGGTACGCCCATGTCGTCGAGGCCGCGCACGACGATGGATTCGAGCGTGCCCCCCACGGGCACGACATCATGCACCCGGTCGCCGGGGCGGAACGGATGCGGGCACCCGGTGACGGATACGACATCAGCCTTCATGGCGGTACACTCCCTCCAGACGTGAGAGCCAACGGGGTGCCCGGTACTGCTCCGTGCAGGCATCGATGCCCTTGCAGACGTGGAGCATGTAGCGGGCGTCGCCTATCACCACGCCGACATGGAGCGGCAGCCCGCCGATGCGGAAGAGCACCACGTCACCCTCTCTCGCGTCGCCGGGCGGGACGATGCGCCACCCGGCCATGTTGCTGTCGATGGCCCCGGCGATGCCCGCGTTATCGGCGGTGCTGGTGTAGTCGTCGGTGTAGCTCGGCAGGTCGATGCCGAACTGCTCGTGCAGCACGAGGCGCACAAGGCCCCAGCAGTCGCACCCCTCACGGGTGCGGCCCTTGTCTGCGAAGGGCAGGCCCACATACTCGTTCCACCACTGGGTTCGGCACTGGTCGCGGCACTGCATCAGAACATCCCCGGAAACTCTGCTGGGTTGAACGTGCCCGCCGGGCATGGTTCGGTGGTGAACTCCGTCACGGAGAGCGTGCCGGAGATGCTCATGGCATCGTAGGTGACGGACGAGAGCGCGAAGCCGGGGAACACGGCCTCAACCACGTCGGGCGTGGAGGCCATGACCATCTCCAGCGTTATCTCCGGCGCACTGGTCAGGGCGCGGATGGTGGGCACCATCTCCCGCCCCACGTTGTCTATGGTGATGCTGGTCTGGGGTGTCTCCTCCGCGCTGTCGTTGGGCAGCGAGATGGAGAACGGTACGAAGACGAACGTCTCGGCGCGGCTCACCGTGCCGTAGACCACCTCCTCATCGGTGACGACGGTGCGCTGTGTCGGGTCGGACGAGATGCGCAGCGGCGCAGCCAGCGACGGGTGCATGATGGTGATGAGCAGTATCGGGTAGTCGCCCGTCTCCTCGGCGTAGATGGCGCGGAGCATGGATGAGGACAGCGTGCGGCTCACGGCAGCACCTCCAGCGAGAGGCTCGCCACCCAGTGGCTCACCCCCAGCGGCGTGAGCGTGTACAGGCTCTCACCCGTGCCCCGCAGGCGGCATTCGATGGCTCCTTTCGTGCGCGGGTGCACCCACATGAACCGCAAGGCCCCGCCGGACAGCGTGTCGTACACGAACGCCCGCAACGTCTCGGCCTGTTCCGCAGCCAGATACAATGACACCTGCATGACCCAGGGGCGTGCCGCACCCCTGCGCCGCACCTTGGCGGGGCCTGTATCCATGCTCGTCCGCAACGTCAGGTCGGGTGCCTGTTCCTGATAGCCGTCAGCAAGGGGGGCCTGCGGCAACGAATCTGGCCAACGCGCGATCATCATCCCCTCCTCGTCAGAGTGGGCCGTGCGCCGTAGCGACTGCGCATGGCGGTATCCACGCCGCTGCCATGACGGCGCACCTCGCGGGCCACGGCCTCACCGATGATGACGTCGATGTTGCGGCCTCCCCGGGCGTCCTGCGTCTCGCGCGTCTCGACCGGGGCACCGCTATGATTGTGGACGTTGACGGTGACATTCACGCTGGATGAGTCGGCGCCTGTGGCGGATGTCCGAGCACCGGCAAGGGCATTCAACACGCTGTTGGGCTGGATGACACCTGACACATTCGGTTGGAAAAGCTCAGGGCCTCTCTCGCCTACAAGGTAGGTCCTGCCAGCCGCTACCGGCCCCCCGGACGCACGCGTGCCGGCAATGCCGGGCACCCTGTCGGCGTAGTCGCCCCACACGCCGGAGGAAGAACCGCCCGTGCCACCACCCCAAGCGAACATGCCACCGACCCACGAACCCACAGCACCCGCCAGCGGGCCGGTTATGCTCTGCCTGATGGCGATGCGCGCAAGGTCGGCGATGATGGAGTCTGCAAGTGAAGAGAACTCGAGCTTGCCCTTGGTGCATGCCTCCACAAGGGCGTCTTCGAAGCCCTTTGTAACATCGGTGGCGAAGTCCCCCCATTGTTGCGCGGCATTCCGTGTCGCCTCGTAGTATTCGATGGTGACGCGCCTCATGCCGCTGTAGGCATCGGTGGCAGACTGCAGGCGCTTGCGGTCGAGCCATCGCTGTATGTCCGCCTCGGCGACTCCGGCCGCGCGAAAATCTTCAAGCCGCTTGTTCAGCGCCCGCATCTGCAGGGCCTCGTCGTTGCGGTAGAGTTGGGCCAGCTCGTCGTAGAAGGCGATGCGTGCCTGCATGTTCTCCTGCACCACAGCGGCGTGCGCCGCCTCCACCGTCAGTTCACGCTTGCGGGCCGCCACCGCCCCGTCGATGCCCTTCAAGAGGTCTGCACGGTACTCGCGTTCGGCAGCCGCCGTGGTGGTGAGCATCGACAGCTTCTGGCGGTCGATGGTGCCGTCATCGCGGGTGGCGGCCCGGATGGCCTCTGCCCTGTCTTCAAGGGCTTGCGTCTCAAGCTCCACCGCGCGGGTGGACTTGGCAACCTCTTCGGGCGTGAACCCGTTGTGCTGCTTGGCGTACTCCATGACATCGGCAAAGGCCCGCACCTGCGGGTTGGTCGCGCCAAGCACCTTGGCGAAGGCGTCATACTCCTTCGCCAGCCTGGCTATGCGGCCCTGCCCTTCTGTGCCCGTGTCGCCATAGCGGGCGAGCTTCTCGGTGATGGATTCGGTGGCCGACGCGATCTTCGACGCACCCTTGGTGTCGGTCGAAATGCGCGGGGGACTCGTGATGCGAAGGCCGGCCGTCGTGGAGGCCTTGAACGCCGCATCCATGGCCCTGTCGCGGGCAGAGAGGTCGCCGTACTGGCTCTGCCACGACCGCACCGCGTACTCCATCTCGGCGCGGTCGATGTTCTCTTGCATGGCCTTCCAGCCTGCGGAGCCTTTCATGTACGTGCGCTGCTTGCGGCGCATCATCTCAAGGTTGCGCTGCGCGTTGGCCGGGTCGTGCATCGCGGCGAGCTTTTCCTCAAGCCCGTCCTTGCCTGAAAAGACGAGGTCGCCCCACGAGAGGGTTCCCTTGTTGATGCCCTCAAGGGCGCGATGCCACCGTTCACCGACGCCATAGAGGGTGGAAACCCCCGCCGTGACGAGCATCCCCTTCTTGCCGCCAATCAGCGCAGCGAGAAGGCCAGCCTCGCGAATGGGTTCGGGCAGCTTGTTCCAGCCCTCGACCACGTCGGAGAGCACACTGCCGATGGCCGTGCCCACACCGCCTAGAACCCTCAGTGCGGTCTGCCCGGTATGCGCCACATTGCCCAGCGTGGTCTCGATGGACTGGAGCGTATCCGGGTCGTTCAGCTCATGCAGCTTGTCGATGAACTCGCGTGTGAGGGTGATGACGCCCCCGCCCAGCACGTCATTCAGACGCCGCAGGCTGTCGACGATGTTCTCCACGCCCGAACCGGCCCGCAGGTTCTGCGCATCGACCAGTTCGCCCAGCAGCTCACGGTACGACTGCTTGACGCCCGCGAACAGGCCACGCCCCGTCTGGCCGGACAGAAAGCCAAGGGCATCCTGCATGTTGGACGACAGGCCAGACCACGTGTCGGCGACATCCTTGCCCGCGAGCTTGAACGATTCGAGCCGCTTGTTCAGTTCTGCGACCAGTGTGCCCTGCTGCTTCCACGTCTTCACCATCTCGCCCGTGATGCCCAGGGCCACGGCGAGGCGGTCTTGCGTGGGAACGATGGTTCCATCGAGCAGGCTGCGGGCCTCTGCGGAAAGCTGGTTGAGGGGAATGCCAAGCGCACCAAGCGACTGCACCACGGACAGCGTGAAGTCGGCCGTCTGTTCCAGCGTCATGCCCACCGCCGACGCCGGGCCGATGAGGGCCTGAAAGCCCTCCACGAGCTGGTCGGTGGTGGCCGTCGTCTCAAGGCCCATCACCTGTATGCGGCGCATGGACTGTTCGGCCAGTTGCTGGGCGGCGTTGTACTTCTCCATACCCTCGAGGGTGCGGCCCTGTGCCGTGGTCAGGGTGTTGACCGCTGCGATGACCGACCCGATGCCGATGCGCGACTCTTCCCACTGTGCGTTGAAGTCGAAGCCGCGCCGCCCGAAGTCCACAGCCGCTTCGAGGGCCTTGTAGCCGGACACGGCGGCCGCAAGCTGCATGGTCAGCCGTTCGAACGAGGTGCTCATGGCATCCGTGCCGGCACGGGCACGCGGCCCCACGCCTTCGGCGCTTGTGCCCAGCGCCCCAAGCTCCATGGCGATGCGCCGTATGGCGTTGGAGGCCTTGTCTTCGGTCTCTATGGTGATGCGCGTACCCGGATTGGCCGCCATGTTCACTCCCGCTTCTGTGCTTCCCTGTCACGGCGCAGCGTCTCGGTCTCTAGGGCTGCGAGCTTGTGGTAGTCGTGCCACGTAAGCTCGGCCCCGAAGAACTCCGCCATCTGGAACACCGCTGGCCAATCGAGCGCCACCCTGCCGTTGAAGCCGATGCGCCACTGGCCGTTCACCCTCGCCCAGAACTCCCAGATGGCCATGTTCGCTGGCATGAGTTCCGGGCCCTGGCCGTATTCGCAGCCGGCGCAATCGGGAGCCTCCGACTGCGCCGACGCGCGGCATGTTTCGCAGTAGGCTAGTCGGTCTGGGTCGGCTGCGAACCGCCAGACCTCAACAAGTTTTTTATCTCCTCCTCGGGGTAGCCGAGGCTGTAGAGCCACGTCTCGTTGATGAGTTGCAGCACGTCGCGGTTGGGCAGGTCGTCCCACGGTTCCAGCTCGGGGTGCATCTCGCGCACGCACGCCTCACGTCTGGTCACGAACTCGTCGTTGACGATCCGGCTCAGGGCCTCGTCATCGCCGCGTGCGGCCCTGGCTGCGGAGGCGGCCCGCTGCTTCTCCATGCCGAGCAGCGCCACGCAATCGCTGCGCTTGAGCGAATGCAGCTCGGCCTCTTTGCCTGAAACGGTCAGCATGACCTTGGGCATGGTGTCTCCTAGTAGGTGGCGATGGTGTTGGTGAGCGTGGCCACGACCACCGAACTGGCGGCATGGTCGGCATGGTAGGCAGACCAGGCGAACTCGCAGCGCATCCCCTTGGGGCCGTCGATGGTGGGGCCCGTCAGCTCGAACTGCAGTTCGTTGAACGTGAAGGTGAGGATGTTCGCCCCGGCCGTGAAGGAAAGCTCAAGAGAGGTCTCGGTGGAGTTCATCGCCTTGTCGAGCAGTGCGGCGTCCTTGAGCAGGGCCGTGAGGCTGCCGCTCACCGTCATCAGACCTTCGGAGATGTCGCCCCGGGCACCGCCCTCGCCGATGCAGAAGGTGTCGCCATCAAGCCCGGCATCGAGGGAGAAGTTGAAGGATGGGCACACGCCGATGGCCTGCCCGCCCTCCTTGAGCGTCGCCTGAAAGTTGCTGAACCGCGCGAACTGCGCCGCTTCGGGGCTGCTGTCGCACGAGGTAGCGCCCTTGATCTGCTTCGACCCCATGAGATCGACCGTGGCCAGCAATTCACCGTCGCCCCCCACATCCATGGAGAACTTCGAGACCTTGCAGCCCTTGTTCAGCAGATAGAACGGCACATCGGTGGGCACGCGGGTCTCGATGAACAGGCTCGGCTGTTCATCGCCCACCTTGAAGGTGTGCACATAGGGCCCGGTGCCGGTGGTCACGGGTGCGCCGAACATCGCCTTGAGCCAATAGCCCATGGACAGCGCATCGACGGGCACCACGGCGGCACCGCCAAGGTCGGTGTAGCCGTCGAACGGCTGTGCCGGGTTGCGTGTGCCGAGCAGCGTGCCGCCCGTGTTCTTCTTGCGGCTGGGCTTCAGGTTGCAGGTGTTGATGGGCATCATCACCCCCACGGGGGTCGCCGTCACACCGTAGCTGTCTTCGAAACCCAGCATGAGCGTGGCCTTGTAGCCTCTGGCCTGCTTCGTCATGTTCGTTCTCCTTGTGGTTACTGCCAGCCGTCGGAACCGATGCCGATGACATTCGGCTCTCGCACGGTCACCACCATGTCGCGTTCGGCATAGCCGCCCTTGGCCGGATGCGTCGTGCCCTCGCCCACCACAGGCGGGCAGGTGGTGCCTGCCAGCACGCGCATGACGGCAGGGGCGAATTGACGTTCCATGGCCACGATGGCCGGTTCGGTGACGATGTTCGCTGTCTTGTCGGGCTTCGCCTGCACATGCACGCCGAAGTAGATGATGATGCCCCAGCGGTGTTCTTCGGCCTCCGGGCCGCGCTCGTCGCCTGCGGGTTGCAGGCACACGTAGGGGGCGTCCTTCTTCTCCGGCTCATGGGCCACGTCCAGCCCCACGAAGACCTTGAGCGGTGCGCCGAAGGCCGTGGTGCACAGCGCACCGAGTTCGGCGTCGGTGACGAGAGCCTGCGCCCACGTGTCCATGATGTCGAAGGTGTTCATGCGTTACCCCCTGATGCACGCTTCGCCGCGTTCGACCGGGTCTCGTGCATCCACTCCGCACCGCGTTCCACATAGCGGGCGACCTTGGTCTGGAAGAGTTCGATAAGCTCCTCGCGCCGCGCCTCGTAGGCCTCGCGCATCAACGGGCGGGCGGGAACCGTGATGGAGCGGGGGATCTTGCGCTTGGCCACGGCGTAGAGCCTGCGGGATTTGTCAGTCACCCTTGGGGTCACACCACGCTGCACCATGTAGCCGAGGCGCTGGGCAGAGGCCGAAAGCCAGCCCACGTCCACCCGCATCTGCGGCAAGGGGTAGCGGAAATAACCGATAGGCCCGTAAAGCTGCCCGAAGAACCGCCCGCGTCGACGCGGGCGCGGCCTGCCGAGCAACTCGTCGAAGACCCCGGAACGGGTGATGGGCGAGAGCTTGGGCCACGAGGTGCCTTCGGGGCCGCCGCGCACGATGTCGGCGCGAATGCCCTTCTGCATGGCGAAGCCGAGGGCCGAAAGGGCCTTGTGGGCCTCCTTCGGCAGCATGTCGGCGAGGTTGCGCAACCACGGCCCGGCATCGGCGGTGACGGATGCCGAGAGAAGCGAGGCTCCACGGTCAGAGAAGAACGGGTCGCGCCGGTAGCCCACGCGCACCTTGCCGTTCCTGTCCACCCTCTCCTGCCGAGTGTAGATGAACCCAACCTGCCCCGTAGCCATCAGCGCAGCCTCGCCCGCTCTTCGCTCACGCAGTGCAACAGCAGCAGCCCGGCCCCGGCCAGCCCCAGCGGTTTGCAGTAACGCAGCTGCCATACGCCGCCGAGCATGGTGACCTCGTCGCCACGTTCAGGTATGGCTGGCAGGTCGCCCGACACCACATACGCCAGGGCGAGACGCCCGCGCTCGCCGGAATATCCGGCCACCTGCGAGTCGAGCAGGCACACCCCACGGTCGACGACCATGGCCTGCACCGCGTGGGCTGCGCCCGAGACCGAAACGGTGACCGTCTCGGCCCCGAGCGAGCCGCACAGCGAGCGCAGCGTCTTCACGAGCGTCTCGTTCAGGCTCATCACGCTTCCTTGTCGTAGGCGTCGGGGTCGCGCACGAGGTCGACGAGCGAACGCACCTTCTCCTCGGTGACTTCGCCCCGGCAACGGTTCACCGCATCGAGCACCGCCGGGATGCCATGACGTGCCGCCAGTTCGAGGATGGCGACAAGCAACGCCCTACCCATTCTGCACCTCCCTCGCGCCCTGTTCGGGCACGCCTATCTGCCGCAGGTAATCGGTGAGTTCCGCAAGCCGCAGGGCCATGGACGACAGCGTGGCGAGGATGCGCTCGCGCTGTGCCTCAGAGTCGGTGGCCTCGCGCCCGCTGGCGACATACTCCTCAAGGGCGATGCGGGCTGCGTGATAAAGAGCATAGAAGTTACGGGCCACGACCTTGCCCCTGGCGTACTGTTCCGCCGTGATGAGGCCCTCCGAGCGGGCATCTGCCATGCTGTGCATGGTGACGTCGTAGACGGCCCCGGCACCTACGAGGGTGCGGTAGGCGTTGGTCTCGAACTCGGCAGGCTTGCAGCCGAGGCAGAGCGTCGCCAGCAGCGCCACCAGCGCGAAGATGGAAAGACGTTTCATGCGCTTCTCCGGTAGAGGATGGGGTGGACAATGCGCTCCCACAGACGGGAGACCCATGACGCCAGAGGCCGAGGCAACCCGAGGCAGCGCAGCCGGCAACGCACATGCAGGGCGTTGAAGCGGTGCTGCGCCGTGCTGCGGTTCATGCCAGCACGTCCCACGACCCGCCGAGGGCCGCGAGCACCTTCGCCGGGTATTCGGGGTTACGCACCCGTCCGTCGTTGAACACGGCCCCGACACCGCCATTGTAGGCGGCGCACAGGCTCGCGTAGTCGGTGACGCCCTTGCCCGCGAGACGGACAGCCGTCCACGCGAGATGGCGACAGCCGTACTCGAGACCCTCCGCAGGGTCACACAACCGGGTGAGGTAGACGCCCTTGAAACCCCGCTCTCGCGCCACCTGCCCCATGACCTGCATCAGGCCGAACGAGGTCGCCCGCAGGCGCCCTTCGGTCTCACGCGAGCAGGGCCGGACGGCAGCGGGAACGGAGCAGACGACATACCGTTCATAGAATCCGGGCTCGTAGCGGGTGGCCCACGGGTCGCCGCCCGACTCGACCTGCACGATGGCGGCGACGAGTTCGGCAGGCAGACCGTGTTGCTGGGCCGCACGCTCGATGAGAGCCCTGTAGGGGCTTTCCATCAGCAGAGTACGCATAACCGCCTCACTTCGATGTGCAGAGGTTGTCGCGGTAGGCCCTAAGCCTTTCACGTATCTTCTCGGGGACGGGCACGCCGAAGTACGAGAGGTGCTCCAGGCATGAAAGCCCCTCGTTGACGCAAAGGTAGGCCACGAACACGTCACGCAGCGGAATGGTCATGCCAGTGGACTGGCTCGTGGCGGCCTGCACGGCGGCCATGACCACGATGGAGAGGAAGTAGAACACGAACTTGAGACCACCGCCCCGCAGCTTCGACGAGCTGACGCGCCCTGCCCTCCACGCACGGCAGAACCCGAGCGCGAAGTCGATGACCAGCAGCAGGAACAACAGCGAGATCATCATTCCCACACCGCCCAGGAGCGTGCCGACGAACGCAGCGCATGTGCCGATGCTTGCTTTCACGGGGAACTCCTCGCAGAGCGTTCTTGCGTAGCTGCCTATCTGGTCGAGAGTGTGCATCGTGCCTCCGCTGGCCATGCCCTCGGGCCGGGGCTGTTAGACGGGCGGGAGTCTAACCCCAGCCCGCATTGTTCACTGGTCGCCGCCCTGCCCGCCCTGGTCGCTGACATCTTCAGGGGCCTCCTCGGGGGCTTCGGGCACGGGGGGCTTGCAGGCAGCGCCATCTGCCACGAGCTGCTTCGCCAGTTTCACTTCCAGTTCCAGTTCAACGCCCGGGAAGTGCAGCGTCCCACGGTGTTTCACCGACTGCATCAGCAGGACGGTCATGGTCTTGGCGGCCATGGCTAGGCATCCACCACGGTGGCGATGACGATGCCGTTGGGGATCTTGGGCCAGGGCATCGGACGCGATTCGGCGAGCAGGAAGAGACCGCTCGGGTCGTCCTCCATCTTCGACTTCGAGAAGATCTCCACGGGGCCGCTGCATTCGAGGTCAGCGGGCAGGCCGAAGTCCAGCGAGGTGGGCAGTTCGGTGCTGGTGAACAGCACCTTGTTGGGCGCAAGCAGCTTCTGCGACACCCCGGCACCGTCGGTGTAGGTCGTACCGCAGTGGTAGATGTCGATGCCGTTGACGCGGCCCTTGTACATGCGCTGCACGTTGGGGCCGAGCTGGCCGAGTTCGATGCGCTTGTTATCCAGCTCTTCCTTGATGGCCGGGTTCTTGCGGAACGCCGTCCATGCCTTGTCACCCATGACGCACACGTTGGCCGGGAATCCGCTCTCCTGCACCAGCGCGTTCCACTCCTCGAAGTCGCCGGATGGGTCGCTCGCGGACTCGGTCCACCTGTCGGTGCCGGTCAGGGTGACCTTGTTCGACGCGGGAATGAGAAAGTCGATCTGCCGCTGGATGTTGTCCTGGCTGATGACGATACCGCCCTGCATGGCCTGCGCCGCCATCCACTCAAGGCTCTTGGTGATGCGGTCCTTGAGGTCGTCGAGTTCTCGCGTGACAGCTTCGAGGATGCGGTCGCGCGGTGCGCCGGGGTTGTAGGGGTCGCGCCCCAGCTGCGGGGCCTTGAGCAGGTCGGCGGCGCGGAACTGCTTCTTGGGCCGCATGCGCGTGGTCTTGATGGCCTGCACTTCGCGCTTGGTGTTCTCCACGAGGGTGCCGCCCTCGTAGTCGGTCACGAAGGGGGCCAATTCCTTGCCGTACATCTCAAGCTCGACGGCGGCGGTGTCGGTGAGCAACGTGTTGCGACGCGACTCCGGGAAGAACAGCGAGAGGAACAGCGAGTTGAACCACGGCCGCACCGTGATGATGCCCGTCAGCGTCCGCGCCTCGAAGTGGTCGGTCAGTACGATCTTGCCCATGGTGCGCTCCTTACTTCACGAACAGCCCGGCATCGGCGAGGCTGTCGATGGCCGTGTTCTTCTGGGTGGTGGTGATGCCCGAGGCCCACGTCAGACCAGCCGCGCGGAACTCGCCGTGGGAATAGGCCACGGTCTTGGCCTCGCCGCTGGCGGGGATGGTCACATCCTCCACGAGGATGCGACGTGCGCTTTCGCTGCCGTCGGATGCTGCGGGCGCGTGGGCCGCATACTTGCGGCTGGCGGTGATGCGCCCGAGCACCGTACCGGCCAGCAACGTGACCTCGGCTGCCGTGGCGTTGACCAGCGTGATCGGCTCCTGCACGACAGGATGCCCGCCCACGAACGCGGGAATGATGTAGCTCTTTCTTGCGTCAGCCATGACTTACCCCTTGGCGATGGCCTTGGACTGTTCGATGAGCGCAGCGTAGCGGTCGCCTTTCGCTTCGGTCTTCTGCTGCGTGGACAGGGGCGTGGCCCCGGCCTGCATCAACCCTTCGAGAATGGCCTTCTGCGACGGGCTATCCTGCGCAGCCGTGGTCGCTTCGTCGCCCTTCGAGGCCTTGGCGACTTGCAGCACATTCATCGAGGCCAGCGATGCGATCTGCTCGGTGCTGAGGTTCAACGCGGCCAGTTCGCCCACTTTGGCGGCTGCTTCAGGACCGCACACGATGGTGACGATAGCGGACACGCTTTGTGCGGCCTGTGCCGTTTCCTTCGAGGCTGCGGTGCGGGCGTTCTCTTCGGCCTCATTGCGAATAGCTGCCACGGCCTCCGGGTATTTGGCGGCCAGTTCCTTTGCGTCCATATGGACCTCCTGACTGAGTGCTGCCACGGCTCCGGCGAGGTCGGGCACGATGGCTGTTACGAGACCGAGTGCAAGGGCCTCGGTAGCCCTGAATACCTGCCCGTCGGCCCACGCTGCCGGGTTGGCCCGGTCAAGGCCCATGGGCGCAGACACGCCGTCGAGAAACTGCGTGTAGGCGGTGTCGATGAGATGCTGGAAATACGCCTTGTCGTTGTCCGACAACGGGGCTTCGGGAGCGCCTGCCGCCTTGCGCGAACCGGCGGTGATGTAGGTGGCGCGAATGCCGTTTGTCTCAAGGTACTGCGACCAGTCATAGTGCATCCAAAGCACGCCGACGCTGCCCACGATGGCCGCAGCCGGGGCGAACACCCGGCCCGTGGAACCGCCTATCCAGTAGGCGGCACTGCACATGGTGCCGTCGGCGTAGCTGGCGATGGGCTTGACCCCGTCCGCAACGCGGGCCGCTATCCAGTCGGCAAGCTCGCGTGTGCCGTCCACCGTGCCGCCGGGGCTGTCGATGGCCAGCAGCACGGCCCGCACTGCGGGGTCGTCCAGTGCCTGCTGTACCGTGGTGCGCACGCCCTCCATGCCCGTCGTCCACCACGAACCACGCTTGGTCAGCGTGCCGCGCATGTTGACCACAGCCACATCGCCGTGCAGCTCATAGGGCCTGTCGTCGCGGTCACGAAGCAGGTCGCCAAGCGACATGGCGGCACCCTCTGCACCGGAGGCGAAGCGGGACACATGCTCGCGCAGGGCTTCGGGCATGATGGCCAGAGGCCCCGCCAACAGCTGCATGGGTGCAGCCGCTTCGTCAGCTGGCTTTCTGGTCTGAGGCTGTGGCATCTTGGGCATCGTCTCTTCCCTCTGTCTTCTTTCCGGTGGTGAGCGCTGGCGTGACGCCCTCGCGCTGCATGAATCTGGCTTCGCGTGCGGACTGGCGGATGCTGTCGCGCCAGTCGCGCCCCTGTTCGGCGTGCGTCTCGGCCTGTGTCCGCAGCAGCCCGCCAATGGCGGCAAGGTTCGACTCGACCTCTTTCACCGGGTCGATGTAGCCACGGGCCGGACCCATCCACGAAGCCGCCGTCCACAGGTGCTGGGCCTCGTAGAAGTCACGCGCACCGGGGGGAATGGGCAGCAGGTTGCGAAGCCATGCCTCTTCCCACACCATGGCCCACAGCGGCTGGCAGTAATGACGGGTAAGAAAATCGCGGTAGTAGAGGATGGTGCGCCACGCCTCCAGCAGGGCGGCGCGGGCCGACGAGTAGTTGGTCTTGCTGAAGTCCTTGGTGAGGACCTCGTAGGGCATACCCGTTGAGGCCGACATGGCCCGCAGCACCAGTTCGAGAAAGGCGTTGAAGTTGCCGCCCGGCCTGTTGCTTTGCAGCACGTGCGGGCGGTCGCCCATCTGCCCGAACATGACGCCGCCCGGCTCCACGCCGTAGTCGGGCTTGAAGCTCTGCGGCGCGGCGTTGGGTTCGATGTTGCCAGCGCCCCCTCCAGCCAGACCGCCAAGGCGCAAGTTGTTGACCGCAGGCGTGCCGCCCATGGTGCGTTCGATGAACAGCGGGAAGGCCGCCGTGACGATCTGCGCCACAAGCTCGTAGTCCAGCGCGTCGTCGAGCTGGCGGAAGAGCTTCATGCCGGGTTCGAGAAGTGACCGTCCCCGCACCTGCTCATCAAAGAGCGGGCGGAAGCAGTGGAACACCGCCTGACGGTGGGCCACGCGGGCCGGTTGCCTGACGAAGCGTTCGTGCAGTCCGGGCATGTACGGGGACGGGTCGGAGATATGGTAGAAGCAGGGCCGCCCGCGTTCGTCGAGTTCAACGCCGTCGCGGATGTCGCCACCCGTCATTCCGGGCGGCGTTCCGAGGCGGTGCGGGTGGATGTTCTGTATCTGCAGGGCCAGCAGGCTTGTGGCGTCCTTCTCCATGATGGCGAGGTGCAGCAGTTCGCCATGCACCAGCACAGAGCGCAGCCCGAGCAGCTGCATGTCCTCGAAGTGGAGGCGGGCCGACCAGTCGCACTCACGGCACCACCGCGCCCAGACCCACTCCATGGATTCTTCGATGGCGGTGGCCTCGTCCTCTGTGATGCCGAGCAGCGCGTAGGGAAGGGTCGCCTGCGGTTGCAGGCCGCAACCCACAGCCGAGACGGTGATGGAGTCGACCACCGAAGACGCGGCCCAGTCGTTGGCCACGAGGTCTTCAGCGCGGGTCTGCGCCAGCCTGCGCTCCATGCCCTCGCGGATGTCGGAAGCACGCATGGGGCCGTAGCCGGACAACACACCACGATGGCTGCCAGCCTGACGCGATACCAGGGGCTGACGCGCCGCGCGTGACCGTATGGACTGACCCGGGAAGCGCATCAGCGCACGCTCCCGAAGTTGACCACATGGATGGCATGGCCACCGCGCAGCCGTTCAAGTTCGCCCTCGTAATACTGAAGCTGCTTCCTCACCTCCGGCAGTTGCGAACGGCGCAGGGTGATGCCCTCGAACGTCGTCTGCTCTGCGGTGGCGAGGTCTTCAAGGGCCGTCTTGTAAAGCCCGATATGGCGGAGGAGTTCCTCCTCGGTCCAGATGCTCATGCACCACGGTTACGACGCGGCGCGGCTCTATGTCGTGGAGGATTTGGAGGATTTGGAGAATTTGGACGAAAGATTCTCAAGCACAAAAAAACGCCCCATAGCGGGGCGTTCTGCATGAATAAACGGCTCACTCAAGGCAAACTCCACAAACAAAACAAGCCGGAGTTGCCCTGCTACAAGGGCAACTCCGGCGTTCTGGAAACATGAATCAAGCACAGAGTCATGTGATTACTAGCTCTGTACACACCAAACTCTCTTCCGCTCTTCTTCAAGGCGTCGTAGATTTTGCGCAAACACGCCATCACAACTATGTTCGATATCTGCAAGAAGTTCGCAATCTTTCTTCGCCGAAAAATTCATTATTCGACTATAATAGTTAGTTTTAAATGTATTATAGTCATGAATATTAATTCCAAAAAACACGCACAGCCGACACCGTTCAGTACTTTCTACGCAACAGTCTTCACTCTCATGTAAAACTTCTCGCCTAGTATAATCATCACTGTATTCATATCTTATGATAGTCTTTTTTTTCAAATAATTGCGATAAAAATGAATTTTTTCACACACATGGCCACTACTAAAAGAAAAATTTGGCAAATTGCATTTATCATTCTTACAATTCATAGCGGCCATTACAAGTTCTTTAGGCGCATTTGTTAGCACACGACTTTGAAACAAGTCTTCATGGCATAGCATGTAATTACGCTGTACAGATGGTGCTATTTCAAGATAGCAATATGGCAAAGATTTATCATCTTGATAAATCGCACTCATATAATTAATGAACCAGTTTTCTGGATCATAACCACCTTGCTTTGTATATCCCCGCGAGAAGTAACATCCTTTAGACTCACCGCTAACATAGTTTGTAGCTCTCGCATACTCATGCACAGTTACAGTAGACATCTACTTACTCCAAAGCTCTATTCTACTTCTCTCTATAACGCACCCGTATCTCTCTACCCTTCACACTCCGGCAAGCCTGAAACAATGCGATTGGTTTCCATGCTGACGCGGATGATGCGCTTCACCAGATTATAGATGTACGCCGGGTCGTCATGCTCCCGGCACCAGTCGTTCGGGTCGTTCCTGATGCCGCTATCCTTGTCCACCGTGATAGCGTACCGCTCCATGAGCCACTCAATGGCGCTCTTGCCGTTGACCACATAGCCATACGCTTCAAGAGGAATATCCTTGAAGGTGATGTTGCCGTTATAGATGATGGTTCCCTTCTCGCCCTTTTTGGGAAAGCGCATCTTCTCCACATGGTAATAAGCAAAATCGTCTCGCCCATCTTGTGGCTGGCGCTCTTCGGTCACAGGCCACGGCTCCACCGTTTCATACTTCAGATGCCAGTGGGCCAGTTCGCGCCCCGCCTTGCTAAATGCCCAGAAGTCCGGAGCAAAGGGCACCCGTGGCAACATCTTCTTAAGGTCAGCGGCGTACTTTTCCCGGTACTGCGGGGAATGCAGCACCCCGTATACGTAATAGAAAAGATCTTCTTTCCCTATGGTTGCATCGCCGTAGTGCTTGCGGAATACCTCAAGCCCTTCATCCGTTATGGCCTCTTTCCGGACATACCCGTCCTGTCCACTGTCTTCACTTTCGCTGGAAAGAAGACTCAACTGTCGTTCTGTGCTGACTGTCTTCTTTTCGTAATGGTATAAGGGGAAACACTGTGACCCTTCTGCCCAAAGACATGGCACAACATCCACCATTATTGCAGAAAACTTTTTTGTAGATCCTGCTCCAGGAGTCTGTATTGCAAAATTAACACAATCAGGCGATGCAAAAATCGAGGGCTGCTTATACACACAATTATTAAGATGTCTATTAAAATAGGCTTTTTCTTTCACAAAGGGGCGATAAGACGAACACTGAATGCTTGTCGCGAGGAATGTATACTTCTTTTTTTTGACTATATCTTGCTTTTGCTGCCGATCCCATAAAAATTTTGTTTTATCAAAATTAATAATATCAGAAGCTGCTACATCTCCACCCTCATGTATAATCAATTGATAGCGATCGACCTCATTGTTATAAAAATCAATCGAGGATTTAATATTCTGCGCCAACCGTTGCCCGCTAAAATTGTAACACCACGCATCACGATTCGTCTTTAACCCACCAGAACGCATGCAAAAAATAGACGCTCTTCCATCTTCATTGAGTGGCATAAATTTACCAAAAGTCTCATCCCGCTGATTCAGCCAGTCATCATGGCTATTAGGCTCTAACGCTTGCCATTCAAGCCCTCTGTAGTCATGGGCTTTCGCAATAGCTGCAAGCTTCTGTTCCCGTGTCAGATAGTCGCCAATGTCATGGTAGAAGATGCGGGCTTTGCCCGTATGCTCAGCCTTCTT